>JBKQHM010000734.1:0-17522 GCA_052148775.1 Isosphaeraceae bacterium
TGCCCTTGCACGTGGGCGATAACCACGATCGAGGAGGAAATGATACCCAGGTGCAGTTCTTCGAACAGGGCTCCAACATGCACCGCGTCTGGGACTCGAACATCATCCAGCACGCCGGCCGCGACGAGGACCGATGGCTCGCCGACCTGATCGCGATGGACACCGATCAGGCCCGATCCTCGGCGATGAAGGGCACCGTCGAGGACTGGGCGACCGAAAGCCTGCTCCTGGCGAGGAAAGCCTACCAGGAGCCCGCGACGGGCCGGAAGATCAGGAGCGGTCACAAGCTGGCCGAGGCCTACCAGGCTGCCAACCTGCCGGTCGCGCGCCAGCGGCTGTATCAGGCAGGAATCCGGCTGGCGATGGTGCTCAATGATGTGTTCCCCGAGCGTTGAGGAGTTATTCGATCCGAGATTTTGCCGAACTCGATAACTCTGAAGATCGCCGGACGGAGTCGGCTCCTACAAGTGGCAGGCCAAGGACGCCGTTGTAGGAGGGGGCTCCGCCCGTCCGCCGAACCTATGCGGCCCAATTCCGCCGAGCGTAAGAGACCCAAGCGTTCGGCGCTCCAGGACCAGCGAGTTCCCTGTTCAGCCGAATCGGGATCCGGATGAACTCCGAAGCAGGATCGACCGTAGAAGGTCTCGAAAGAACGTGGCACACTTCGCGACGACTTCGACATCTTAGTTTTGCAGACACCCCGGTGAGTCGGGACGCTGCGGCGGGGGCCAGTCGAGTGTCGATCAACCCTGCTTCGTCGCGTTCAAAGGTCAAGCCCTGAAGGCCAAGTTCCTTACCCGATCCTCCTTCCCAGCCCATTGTGAGCGATCACGACGACCGGAAGAGGAAGAGGGGAAGAACGCTCAAGTCCATCAGGGGACTTGCCGATCCAACTCAATCGAACGTCTCAGCTCGCCGGGGTGTACGTAAGCCGGTCAGGATGACCGGCTCGAGATCGCTCTCAGCGTAGGGCGTTTTGTCCCAGGAGGGGCCCCATGTCCGTTCCGAAAGCCGCTCAGCAAGTCGTTCGAGAATCCTCCCGCCGTCGCGTCAAATTCCAGGGTCTCCTCGAAGACCTGGAAGGGCGCGTGTTACTGTCGATGGCCCATCACGGCCATCACATGGCTCATGCTCGTACCGCGGAGGTCAGCACGGCGGGAACCTCTGGGACCACATCGACCCCCACCTCGACCAACACCCACGCCGGTTCGAATCATCGCCAGCATGCGAGCGAGTCGCGCCACGGTCACTCCATCGTGCAGAGAGCGACGAACAACGCGTCGATCAACGTCCAGCCCGTAATCAACGTCCAGCCCATGATCAACGTCGAGCCGTCGGTCAGTGGCGGGACCTCCAGCACGCAGAGCACCTCGAGCACATCGGCCAGCACCACTCCGACACCGACTCCGGCCCCCACGCCGACACCGACCGCAACCACGACGGTCACGGCCCCGGCCTCTGTCGCCGGCTCGAAGACGAGCGGCAACACCACGACGACCTTCACAACGAACTGGAATACGTCGTCGGCCTCGCCCTCGCCCACGCCGACACCGACACCGACCGCGTCCTCGACCCACACCACGACGGGATCCACGACCGCGACTTCGCAATCGCCGGCCCCGACGAGCCAGGGTTCGGGCGGATCGGCCAGTGCCTCGACGAGCACGAGCAGCAACACCTCGACGACTCCCGGTAGCGGCTCGACGGCCAGCACCACGACCGGCGGCTCATCATCCTCCTCGGTAGGGGGATCATCGGCCTCCCAGCCTTCGTCGGGAAGCTCGAGCGCCACGACCGGCAACACAACGTCCCCGACCCCGACGCCAACTCCGACCGCCACACCGACGCCGACGCCCACTCCGACCAGCACGGCGACGACCGGATCGACGACCTCGACATCCACGACCGGCGGCTCTACATCGAGTCAGCCCTCAACGAGTACGTCGGGCTCGCAGACCGGCGCCTCGACGGGCGATTCGTCCGGCTCGGGCTCGGCCTCCACGACGACCGCGAGCAACGGGTCCTCGACCTCGGCTGGTTCGGGCTCCACGGCCCAGACAGGCACTTCGACCGGTTCCACCGCCTCGACCGGCCAGGACGGCTCGAACACCGCGACCACTCAGTCGTCGAGTAACTCCTCCGCGAGCGACGGCGGATCCACCAGCACGAACACCTCGACTTCGTCGAATGCCAAGTCGTGAGGCCCGGAGCCCGTATACCCGATCGGCCTCCAACAGCGCCCTCTCCCCGCACGTCGGGGAGAGGGCGATTGTTTTTTCCCTCTCCCCATCTGCAAGGGGAGTGGGGCAGAAGGCCGGGTGAAGGGCGGCGCCGGCCTCGCGGTCCATCTTGTGGGCGAATCGAGATGACATGACCCCTTCTTCGCTCGGCTCGGGGATTCCCGGCACAGAATCCGACATTCCGCCGCGCCGCGATCCCGCACTCGACAGAGCTCGGTACCAGATGAATGGAATGGCTCCTCGCAGGCAATTCATTGCAAGGTCTCCGATCATCCTGCCGGCCGACGGTTGTCAAAGACGGGTTGCAACGACTCCCCGGTCTCAACTATGATACCGCGACACTCCGATCCGCGAGGCGGCGGAATGTGTCTTGCATCCAGCAGTAGGCAACTGCGAACGGGAGTCAAGGATGACGAACGCATTGCACCCGGGCTATACTTCCGGATCCAAAACACGGGCAAGGGTGGTCAAGAGCGCTGCTCCGGCACCATCGAGATCCCCGCAGCTCGGATCACATCTGCCCGCACTCGATTCGCTCCGGGGCATCGCCGTCCTCAGCGTGATGCTCTACCACTTCAACCACGGACCGAACGACGCCGGCGGCATCGGAGCCATGATCTCCAAGCTGTTTCGCCTGGGGGGTAGCGGGGTCGATCTGTTCTTCGTGCTCTCGGGTTTCCTGATCACCGGAATCCTCATCGATTCGAAGCATGATCGGCATTATTTCCGGAACTTCTATATTCGCAGGAGCCTGCGCGTCTTCCCACTCTACTACGCGATGCTGGCGGTGTGTTGCGTCGTTCTCCCCTGTCTCGGCCTGTCCATCAACGAGGCGACCATCGGCGAGCAAGGATGGCTGTGGTTCTACGGGACGAATCTCCTCCAGGCCTGGCGGGAATCGTATGTTTTCGGGGGGTTCAGTCATTTCTGGTCTCTGGCCGTCGAGGAGCATTTCTACTTGCTCTGGCCGCTGATCATTTTCGCGTGCAGCCGAAAGACGGGGATTTGGGCCTGTCTCGCGTGCATGCTGCTCGCAATTGCCTGCCGGATTGGCCTGGTCATGGCCGGTGGTCACGCCATCTCGGCCTATGTGCTGACACCTTGTCGGATGGACGCTCTGGCGCTCGGCGGATTGATTGCCTTCGGCATGCGGATCCAGGGTGAACCCGGATGGTTGGTCCGCGCGGCAGTCACCAGCCTCGTCGTGACTTGCTCAGTCCTGATGTATCTGTTTATTGTGAAGATTGACATGTCCAAGATGGATGGGCCGGTACTGGTCCTCCGGAGCACTCTCTCCGCGGGCTTCTTCGGGGCCATCCTGATCCTGGCGGTGAATGCCCCGCAGGCGACACTCGCCGGCCGCTGCTGCAACATCCGCTTCCTTCGCTTCTTCGGGAAGTACAGCTATGGCCTCTACGTCTTCCATTATCCGTTAATTCCGCTATTTGATCGCCTCTTCCCCAGCGAATACCTTGCGACGTGCCTGAGCTCGGTGTTACTAGGCAGACTTGTTTATACCACGTTAGCGATCAGCATGTCCGTGTTAGTGGCCATGCTGAGCTGGCATGCCTACGAGAAGCATTTCGTGGGGCTCAAGGATCTGCTTGCTCCGAGAGGTCGCTAGAGCCTGCTGGCGTTGTTGTGCTCGTGTGACCCAGGGTGTGCGCCTTCGGCGACCCTGGGTTTTGCTGTGTGACCCATTCGGGGTCAGCGGCGATGTCACAGTTGAGCGGGGGAATCGGGGTTCATACGTCGTGCATGTGTGACCCAGAGTGCGACTTCAGAGACCCTGAGCGATGCCCCGTGTCCCCCGATCATCAACCCTGGGGTTATCAACGGGACGAGCCGTCGAGAGGAACATCCTGTTCGCGTCACGACGAACTCGTCCCGCTGGCTTTTTCAGGTCGCGCATCGTCTCACAGCGCCGGGGCATACCGGAAGGCCGTTGAGAGGTCGGCGGAAGTCCCGTGGATCATCGATGGCTTCTCCTGATCAGGAACAATCGAGGCTCAATGCGGTCGTCAGGCCGAGCCCACCGGTTCGTGCGGCGATTCGATGCCTGTCGATCCAGGAGCCATTCGCCACGCGGTCAATTGGGTGTGAGGGTCTCCCTCGCAACCGAGCTGCTGCGAGGGGATTCTTCGGACTCTCCCAGGCGTCGCTCGTAGTCATTCGCGTCGGCGAGGAAGTCATAGAACGCCAGTAGTACGCAGAAGATCAAGCCGGGCCGCCCGTCGAGGAAGCCCAGTCTCAGGAAGTAGGAGTAGACGAAGCGAACGGCGGGACGCATGGGCAGCCTCAAGGCGAGCTTCTTGAGCCGTCGTTTGAATCGCTTGCCCGGGCCGATGCTCCTGGGGATCGGCGCATCGAGGAACCGCTCGCGAAGTGCGGCCTCCCAGATGGCATATCGGTTGTGCTTCTCGACCCAGGCGGCGATCGTCGGATAGGCGTGGTGGTCCAGCTCATTCTCTAGGCGTAGGACCCGACCCTCCAGTTCGACATGCTCGTGTGCCTCGTTGTCGCCGGCTCGACCGCCGGTGGCGTCGGGCATCCGCTCGTAACGCCCGAGGCGGTGTTTGAAGAGTCGAAGGTTCCAGCACTCCGAGTACCCGCAGTGTCGGATGCGACGGGCCAGGAAATAATAGCGGGAATTGAGGTAATAGCCCTCGGCCTCGTCGAGGGCGATTCGCCGCTCGATCTCGGCGGCCAGCTCGGGCGGCACGACCTCGTCGGCGTCGACGATCAGGACCCACTCGTTGCGGAAGGGCAGGTTCTCGAGCCCCCAGTTCTTCTTCTTGGGATAACTCCCATCGAAGTGGAACTGTACGACGGTCGCGCCGTACTCCTCGGCGACCTCGGACGTCCGATCGGTGCTCTGACTGTCGACGACGAACACCTCGTCGGCCCAGGAGAGCGCGGGGAGGCATCTCCGCAGATTCTCGGCCTCATTCTTGACGGGTACAATGACGCTGACCGGGGTGCCCCGTGTCCTCGTTGCAACGGGATGGCTGGATGGCCGTCTCTCGGCGGATCGGATCGTCGCTTGAGCGATCATGAGGATGCTCCATAGGTATGAGCAGGGCTGCTGCCGATGAGGTATACGGAGGCGCGGCCATTCACGCGACTACCGGCTCCGGTGGTGCGCCGCCGCCGATGAGCCATCGGTAGACGGCGGCCAGGCGCTCCCCCTGGCGATCCCAGGTGAATTCACTCTCGACGAGATGCCTGCCGTTGAGGCCAAGGCGTGCGCGCTCAGCGGGGGTGCGCTCGAGCAGCTCGCGAAGCCCCAAGGTGACGCCGTCCACATCGGGTTCCACGACAACGGCCCCCTCGGACGCGGCCAGCTCGGAGAAGTGGCAGGCGACGGTGATCAAGGCGGGGAGACGGCAGGCCAGCGCCTCGAGGATTGCCATGCTGAACCCCTCGCTGTAGCTCGGCAGGATGAAGGCATCGGCCGCGGCCCAGACCTTCCGGGCCAGCTCGCCGGAAGCGTAGCCGACGTAAGTCATTCGCCTTCCCAGTCCGAGTTCCGTCATTCGATCGCGGAACGGCGCCCAGGCGCCTTCGTCGTTGCCGGCGAGCAGGAGATGCAGGTCCGGGTAGTCCGTGGCAATCCGGCCGAGGGACTCGGCCAGGAGGTCGAGCCCCTTCTTGAGATGGAGTCTCCCGAAGAAGAGCAGGACGAATTTCCCGCGAAGCTCCGGATATTCGGCCTCCAGGACCGACCGCGCGGGCAGGTCGTCGGCGAAGGCAAGTTCGACCCCATTCGGGATAAAGCAGATCGGCGTCCACGGGGCCAGGGCGCGCAAGTGGCCGATCTCGGGCCGGGAAAGGGCGTGGAGGCATGACGCGCGACGGAGGTTCTTCGACTCGACGAGCGCCAGGTAGGCCCTCTTCTTCCAGTACTTGTGCCGGATCGCCCAGGGCTCGGCCATTCCATGAGCGGCGATCACGTACGGGACGCCGGCCGCCCGGGCCGCTCGGGCTCCGCGACGCGTCTGCGCCTGCCAGAGGCCGTGGAGGTGCACGACCTCGGACGAGCGGACGGCCTGCTCCAGATTCGTCTCCGGCCCTTCGAGCGTCGGTCCGTAGGCGAGGCTCGCCGGATCGATTCGCGTGGGGGTCGTCGTCACGATGGTGACGCCCTCCCGAATCCGGCTCAGCGCCCCCGTCATGCCCAGGATGCTCGGAACCATGCCTCCGTCGCGCCGCGGGTCCAGGCCATTGCAGAGGTGGACCCAACTCCGGCATCGGACGGCAGAGGAGGTGCCGCCGCCCCCATGACCCGGCTCTGCCAGTAAGGCCCCGCTCGATCGATCGCTCATCGATTCACCTCGTTTCAGGAACAGCCAGGTCGAGCCGGATACGCGGACGGGGTCGCTCTCGGGCCAACTCGATCGCTTCCACGACACCGCGCGCGAACCGATCGGGGCCCCAGAGGGCTACGGTGTCCATGGCACGTCGGCCCATGGCCTCGCGAATCTCGACGGGCAAGTTCGCCATCCAGCACAGCCCGGCGGCGATCGCATCGACGTCTGTCGGGTCGAAGCGGGCGCCGGTGGTCCCGTCCGGGTCGGGCACGAGCGTGGCCGAGCAGCCGGCCCGCCCGGAGAGGAGCAGCGGCAACCTGCTCGCGGCCGCCTCGTTGGCGACAAGCCCCCAAGGTTCGCTCAGACTCGGGAGGACGAACGCGCCGGCATGCGCGTACCAACGCGGCAGATCAACGACCTGGAGGAAGCCCGGGCAGTGAATCGCGTGCGTGAACCCGCTGGCCGCCACGGCCGACTCCACTCGCGCCTTGCCCGGACCGTCGCCGCAGAGGACCAGATCCCAGGCGGGCTGTTCGGCGGTCGCTCGTCGGTATCGCGCGAACGCCTCGATCAGCCGTACCAGGTTCTTCTCGGGCACGAATCGCGAGACGCTGAGGAAATAGGGGGAAGCGGGCAGGCCAACGCGTCCGGAAGGATCCGCGCGCCAGCGTCGGGCGCCTTCCGCGAAGTAGTCGTTGTCAACGGCGTTGTAACCCAAGGCGATGCGATCCGATGGCATCCCGAGCTTCACGAGGTAGTCGCGGTGCGACGGCCCGCCGACGACCGCGGCATCGAACAGGCCGACCCGTCGCCGCTTGACCAGTTCCTTCCACCAGACCCGAGGGTGGTCGACCTCCTGACTCTCGGACATGAGGACCGACGGTCGTCGTCGACGCCGAGACCAACGCACGGCGGCCATCGACTCGGGACGCACGTAGCCGACGATGCCCACGGCATCGGGCCGATCGCGCTCGAGCGCCTCGATCATGGCCCGACGGCAGTCCTGCGGCTCGATTGTCTCGAGCACGCGGTCGGGGAACAGGGTGATCCACTCGAACGGCTCGTCATGCCGACTCCGGGTCCACGGGTACATCCGCTCGCACCCGGCGACCTCATAGGCCAGGAGCCGATCCCGGCGACCGGCCAGTCGGGCCGCCAGGGCGCGCAGGCGTGCGAGATGATACGGACCGAAATTGGTGAAACAGACTGCAAGCGTCATCGAGGAGCCGCTCCGTGGAATTCAGGTCGCTGCCCGGGAGGGGAATCCCTCCGAGCCGCCGGATCGGGCGAACTTCGACACCCACCACAGCAGGATGACGAAGGGAAAGGTCGTGTTTCCCCAGTTGTAGTAGAACCAGACCGCGGGATCGTCGTTGACCACCATGAACCAGGCATTGTAATAGGTGATCGCCCAGAAGAACTGGACCCAGGCCACATCGGCGTAGAGCGAGAAATACCCGTAGGCGGTACTCAGCACCAGGGCGACGATGCCGACCACGATCAGGGTCCCGACCGCCCCGCCGTTGAGCTGGGTCGCGCCCAGGATCCCGATCGCGGGGCTGGTAAAGTCTTCGTCTCTCTTGAATTCCGACCCGGCGATCCAGGCATTGACCCAGGCCCTCCGGCCATAGAGCGGCTTGGTCGGCCAGAATATCCGCGGAATGTACGTCGAGACGAGCCGCTTGTAATTCTCGCCGTAGTCATAATCCGATTTCCCCGGGACGGTATCCATCATCAGCAGGAACCCGCCGTACTCGGTCGTCTCGTACGAATCGATCTCCTCGTCGCCGTCGGAGACGTTGATACTCTCAAGCACAGACGAGATCTCGAAATCGGCGACGAAGCCGGCGAATCCCGCGAACGAGCGCTCATGACGGCTGTCATTCCGCCAGCCGATGGCGATCGCGACGACCAGGATGCCCCCGAAAGCCGTCGTGAGCAGGACCAGCCATGACGGCCGCTTCTGGTGGGTGATGTAGACGGCACAGACCGTGGAAAGCACGGCCATCAACGAGTGCGACCGCCTGCCATTAAACATCCAGATCAGCACATAGGCCACGGACGTCAGGAGACCCGCCACCAGGAATGCCGGCCGGGGCGCGTCGATCCTCCGCCCCGTCACGATCAGGAGGATCGCGGCCACCAGCATCACGAACGGGAACGACCGCAGGAGCGATTCCTCGGCCGAAACCGTGGTCGCACCGTCGCCGCCGCCCCGGAGCACCAAACCCGAACAGATCAGGCCCCAGATAATCAGCGGCGTGCTGAGCAATCGCGCGAATTGCGGCGACCAGGACCGTGGCGGTCGGGGCAGCGCCCGAACGATCCACCTCCCCAGCCCCAGATGATACACCGCCAGGAACCACAGCAGCGCCCAGAACGCGCGGAAGTTGGCCGCCGCCACCAGCTCCTTGCCCCGGACGCCGACGGCCCATTCGTGATAACTTATTGCCTGAATCACATAAACATGAAAATATCCAACAAAGAATAGCCAGGTCGGCGCGAATGGGTCGAATCTCTTCGAGAGCAGTTGCCAGAGGAAGTAGAGCACGACGACCCCGGCCGTTGCATAAACGAAATAGAGCTCATCCATGATGATCGGTCCGTCTCGGCGCCACGGATTGGGGTCCATCCCCGGGGAACGGTCAGAGGGATTCCGGATGTCAGATCGCGGTTGCCGGGCATTCCCGCGGTCGGCGATCGGGGCGACTCTCATGGCCACACGTTGGGACGCGGGAGACTTCCTCGACCAGATCGACGAGCGACCGATGATATCGAGGCCAATCGTACTCCAGGGCCCGGGCACGGGCGGCGCCGCTCATCCGCTCCCGCAGGGCCGGATCGCCGCCGAGTTGCTCCATGCGGGCGGCCAGGCATTCGACATCGCGCGGGCCGACGAGAAACCCCTCGACGCCGTCGCGGACGACGGAGCCTGCGTCGGGCGTGACGATGCTGGGGAGGCCGCAGGCCAGGGCCTCGTAAGTCACGACGGCAGAGCCTTCAAATAAGGATGGGAACACGAACACGTCCGCCTCCGCCATCCGCGACGGCACCTCGGCATGGGAGACCTGCCCCAGCGGTTCGACGATGTCCAGGTAGGGGCGCATCGGCTCGAGGTTTCCCGGCAAGGCTCCCAGGAGCTGGAGCTTCCAGCCGGGCCGTCGGATCAGTCGCCACGCTTCCAGCAAGTATTTGATCCCCTTCCGCTGGCTGATCCCGCCGGCGAAGAGGAAGGTGCAATCCGAACCGTAAGACTTGCGTGAGAGCGGCTGGAACTTCCGGCAGTCGGCGGCGTAAGGGATCACGCGGATCCGCTCGCGCGGCGTGCCGTATCGCGCCAGTGCATCGGCGATATGCTCGGAAGGGACCGCGACCCGGTCCGCGAGGGCCAGTTCGAGGAGCCGTCGCTCGTGCAGCCATCGCAGTTCTTCCCGATCGAGCCGGGCATTTCCCAGGTAGATGGGGAGGAACTCCGGCGACGCCTGGGCTTCCTGCTCCAGTACGGCCTGTTCCTCGCGGACGTCGCCATGCACCACGCTGAGGATCGTCGGGATCCCGAGTCGACGGCAGGTCGGGAGGGTCCGGAGCGAGGCGACATCGCTGAAGGCCAGCAGTGTCCCCGGCCGGACCGCTTCGACGACCCGAGCCAGTCGGGCGTCGAACCAACCGGTCCGCAACCGAGCCACGGCACGCTTCAGGTCCGGCCGGCTCGCGGCCAATCGCGACTCCAGCCGGATCGCCACGTCGAATCCGGCGTTGGCCCGGACGCGATCCGACGGAATCTCGGGGTCGTGTCGGCGGAGCAGGAATCGCTCGAGCCTTGCGAATCGATCGGGAGCGAACCTCCGCGCCAGGGCGGCCAGCCGACCGTCTCGCTTGTAATAGCTCGCAGTCACGAACCGACCGAGTCGCCCGGCGCGATTGAGCCCGACGGCCGCTTGATAGGCCGGCGGCCGCGCATCCGGACAGGCGACCAGGACCGGATCAAACTCGCTTGGGATCTCCATCTCCGCCTCGATCTTCCTTGATCATGAAGGATGGGCTGTAAGTCTTGGCATAACGCTCGCGGCGGGCGAGCTCGAGGTCGCTCTCGATCATCATCCGGATCAGGCCGCGGAAGTCGACCGTGGGCTTCCAGCCGAGGACCTGACGGGCCTTCGTCGCGTCGCCGAGGAGGACCTCGACCTCGGACGGCCGTGTATACCGCGGATCGAACTCGACGAACTCGCGGTAGTCGAGATCGAGCGAGCCGAAGGCCACTTCGAGCAGTTCACGAACGGAATAGGTCTCGCCGGTGGCGACGACGTAATCGTCGGGCTTCTCCTGCTGGAGCATGAGCCACATCGCTTCAACGTAATCGCCGGCGAAGCCCCAATCGCGCTTGGCCTCGAGGTTGCCCATGAGGAGCTTCTTTTGCAAGCCCTCCTTGATCCGGGTTGCGCCGAGGGTCACCTTCCGGGTGACGAACGACTCACCCCTTCGCGGGCTCTCGTGGTTGAACAGGATGCCCGAGCAGGCGAACAGCCCGTAGGCTTCCCGATAGTTGATCGTCTGCCAGTGGCCGTAGAGCTTGGCGACGGCATAGGGGCTGCGCGGGTGGAACGGCGTGTCGAGCCCCTGGGGCGGCGGCGCCGAGCCGAACATCTCCGAGCTGGATGCCTGGTAGAACTTGACGCACTTCTTGGCGTTCAATTGCCTGACCGACTCCAGCAACCGCAGCGTGCCCAGCCCGACGACGTCGGCTGTGTATGCGGGCTGGTCGAACGACACACGAACGTGGCTCTGCGCTCCCAGATTGTAGACCTCGTCCGGGCAGAGCTGTTGCATGACCATCGCGAGGCTTGAGGCATCGGCCAGGTCGGCGTAGTGGAGGTGGAATCGTTCGGCGACCGAGCGATCCCGCGAGAAGAGGTGATCGATACGCTGACGGTTGAGACTGCTCGAGCGACGGACCAGTCCGTGGACCTCGTAATCGGGCTTGTCCAGGAGCAATTCGGCCAGATAGGACCCGTCCTGGCCGGTGATCCCCGTAATCAGCGCACGTCTCATGGTGGATGGCTCTCGGAACTGCGTTGTCGTCTCTTCAAGGAACATGGTAGGCGGCGAGGTCGGTCGGCAAGATGGGCTCGATCGCCCCGATCAACTTCGCCGCGAACTCGCGCAACGCCTTGGAATCGGGGTCGAGGTCCCCCATGTAGAACACCTCAACGGTCATCGATGAGCCGCGTGTCGTCCGCCCGTGACTCGACCGACTGGTGATCGGAAGGCGCCGGACGTATTTCTCGAGCCGGCCTTCACCGAATACATAGTACCAGAAACCCACGTGCTCGACCAGTTCGCCGCGGCTATAGCCCAGCCGAGTGAGCCAGGTCGAGGCGTTCCGGCCGGCGGGGATTTCGAACTCGCGCGTCGATGACTCGATCTTGGTCCATCCGCCCGACGGCAGACACACCTCGGGCGTGTGGCGAAGGTTCCTGCCGAAGCACGAGTAATTGATCCAGAGCTGGAGCTTGAGCCCCGGATAGTTGCGGTTCTCGTACACGCGGCTGATGTAATCGGTCGTCTCGGATCGCTCGATGAGATCGGGATGAACCGGTTGATCGCTACCGACCCAGTCGCCGAGTTGCAAGGGTATCGTGCCCAGCGAGCGCAAAAGGGCCGGTCGATCGCTCGGGCTCACCCGCTCCAGGGCAGCCTGCGCCGCCAGGCAGAGGGACAGCATCGCGATGCAGAAGGAGGTCCGATGAATCCGTGACATGTTCGCTCCTCGTCGTGGGGAAACTCCGGCCGATCCGCCAGGCCTCCGGGGCCGGCATGCCCGTTCCTCAAGAATACCCGAGCGGGACGGCCCGCGCCGGCGGCTTCGGTGCCTTGGTGTCGAGGCATCGGCTGATCAGGTCGAGGATCCAGCACTCGCAATTGAGCATCAGCAGGCCGAAGCCCATCATGAGCAGGCCCTCGCCCGTGTGGAAGGCCCCGGAGGCGAACTGGGGCGTGAGAAAGTGCATGATGTAGCCGGTCAGAACCACCCGAGCGATGTTGGCACTCAAGGCGATCGGGAGCGCGGAGAATACGATCGCGACGCGGTACCACCAGGGCCGGGACCAGACGTAGACGACGGCCGTCGTGAGGGCCAGGAAGCCGGTGAGTTGCCTCATCCCGCTGCACGCCTCGGCGACGAACATCTGGACCCCGCCCGGGAGCGTCATCCGGTTCCCCTCGCGGAGAACCGGGACCCCCGTGGCATTCATGACCGAGGAAGCCACCTGACTGGCCAGGAGCTGGAGCGGCGACGCGATCTTCGAGTAGAGCTCCACAGGCAGCGGGACCATGAAGACCAGGAAGAAGAAGGCGAACCAGTACGACTTGAGCGCGGACGTGCCGTAAAGCAACGTGAACATGCCCGCCAGGGCGACGAGGAAGGCCAGGGCCTCGACAAACGGCACCGGCATCTGGGTGGTCAATAATCGCACAACCAGTGCCGAGACGAGCATCGATCCGCCGAGCCAACCGCCACCGCGCGCCGGCGTGGGGCCGCGACGCGCCACCTGGTTCGCGAAGTACAGGCTGATCAGCGGCACGAGGAAACCATGGCTGTAGTTCTCATCGGTCGTCCAGGCGTAGTAGAAGTGGCCCAGACTGTCCCAGAACACCAAGGCAAACAGCCCCAAGCAGAGCCAGGCCCCCAACCATTGCAGGCGTTGCTCCGGATCGGTGGCCGGCCGCACGACCAGCCGGGCCAGAATCCAGGGGTCGGCATCGCTGGGGATGTTGGGAACAGGCGCCTCGGGGAGTGCCGCCATGGTGGGCCGTCCTTCACTTCGGATGGAGGAATTTCGAAAGTATCCGTGAATCCTGGGGTCGATGATCGCGAAAGAATCGGGTCAGATCTTCCGTGATCCCGTCAGAGTCGCCTCGATCACGCGGGCCTCTCCTTGAATCTGAAATCTGGAATCCGTATAGAGGAAATCGATCTTCGCTCGTTCTCCGGGAGCGCCGCGATCGACGGACGCGCCAGTAGACCTCGGCCTCATCCCGCCTAATTGGCCCGGGTCGATCCGTATGGCTCTCGCGACCGGGAGTCGGACGCACGCCGGATCGAGGACGCGCGCCGCGTGATCTCGTCGCTCGGTTCGACCATCGCGGCGCGGATCGCGAGACGCCGCTGGGTCTCGTCATTCAGGCGCAACGCGACGTCGGCCAGGTTGAACCACCACGATCGTCGGATCATGTCGTTATCGGCCAGTTCGATCGCCTGGCGGTATTCCTGCTCGGCCTCCTTCAAGCGCGAACCGAGTGCCAGCGCCTCGGCGCGTGCCGCCACGGCGCGGGAATCGGGACCCTCGCGCGTCGGCTGCGCCCCACCCTCGAGGATGAGCGCGAGGAGCGGCTTGGCCTCCTCGATCCGATTCCGCTCGCGGAGCATTCGGGCGGTCGCCAGCAACACCGTCGGGTTCTTGGGCAAGGCCATCGACCACTCGCGGAAGCTCCAATCCCGCTGGTCCATCTCCGCCACGATGTCGCGCACCGCGTCCTCGCCCGGGAGGAGATAGCGTCGCGCGTTCTCATCATCGTCGTAACGAGGCGTGACGGTCCGCGAAAAGCCGCCGGTGGAGGCAGCCGACAGGGCCTGGCCATACAGCCGGATCGCGGCCTCCTTCTTGCCGGAATCCAGCAGACGCCGGGCGCTCCAGGCCAGGCTCACCGCGTCGCGACTCAGCCCCAAACTACGGACCGATTCCTTCTCGCCAGTGACGGTGGGCGACTCCAGCCTCGCCAGGGCCAACCTCGCCGTCGGGTTCAAGGGGGAGATCTGAAGCGAACGCTCGAGCATCGCCGAGACCCGGGATCCGTCGCGTTTTCCGTCGTCCTCGGAGTCGTCGAGGAAGACGGCCCAGTGGGCGACGTGCTGGGATGTCGTCGTCAGCCATCGACCGTCGGGCTCGACGACCCAATCCGGGAGCGGCCTGCGACGGGATGATGCGTCAGGCCTCAACAGTCGCTGCGTCACGAAGGCCGCCGAGGATGAGTCCATCGACCAGATCCAGGACAACGCGCCCGCCCCCAGGCCGATGACGAGTACGGTCACGGCCAACGGAGGCCACGCGATCCAGACGGGGAGCAGCCACTGGCCGGGTTCGCAGGGAACCGTCGGCAAGGGCTGCTGGCCTTTGCGTGCACGCGAGACGGCCGGCATCGGACCCAGGCCGACCCCGTGGTTCGGCAGGATATCCTTCACCGAGGGCCAGATCACCTCCTCTGGCGGCTGGGCCGTGCCCACTCGATTCGACTCCGAGCCCGAGGCGCGATCGCCGGGCCGTGTTCCGCGCGGCACCTTGCCACGTCGTTCGGAGCCGATGCGATCCCGGCCACCCCTCCGCTTCTTCGGCTCTCGCCCTGAGAGCCCGGAAGTCCCGCCGAATGGTTCCCAAACGGGCGAAACCGGCTTCACGGCCCCGCCCCGGTGTTCTCTCAGGCTTTCTGACGGGTCTTCATCCGGCGTGGCAGCCCGTCGATCATCGCCCCTCCGCGATCGTCGGGATTCGGATTCGATCTCCTGACCCTCCACGCCCGGAGCAGGCCGATCGACGGCCGCGGGTTCGCGAGCGGGCATGACCTCGGGCGGTACAGGACACTCCTCTTCGACCGCCCCATGAGACCATGAGGTCGATGGTCCGGGATCGGAGTCCTGCTCCATCCTGCCCGATGACTCCTCGACGGGCGTGTCGTCCAGTTGCCGCTCATCCGAACCTGATGGCCCTTCGGGTGCGAACGGATGAGCAACCGCGATGGATTCGAGACACTCGCCTGCGACACTCGGGGCCGAATCGCCGGTGCTGCCACACGGAATGGGCGCGGGGGATGCGGCCTCGAGTCCATCGGCGTGCAACTCTTCGACCGATCCGCTCGGCCCGACGATATCGTCTCCATGATTCTCGGCCTCTGCCGTGGCTGCCCGTCGGTCGAGGCTGGGCGGCTCCGTCCGGGAGGGGGCCTGCACGACCCACGGCTCTGGTGCGAGCGGAGGTGAGTGCGAATGGCCCCGAGCGTCGGTCCATCCGGGCTCGAAGCGGTCGACGACAGGGATTGGTGAGGGCTTCAGGGCTGGATCGACCCGGGACGAGACCGCGGGAGGCTCGGTCTGTGGTGCCGTCCAACCCGGCTCAATCCGGGGTGTTCGGGGAGTCGGGATCGGGCGCGCGGCGGGATCGATCAGCGGCGTGGCCCCGGGCGGGGCGGGGCGGGCGACGACCTCGGGCCGTTCCCTCGACGGCATGGGGTCGAACGTCGAAGGGTTCGGACCCCGCTTCCTCTCGACGCCAGTCTGGAATCCCTCCGCTCGCGACTTGAGATGGGCCTCAGCGGCTTTCCAGCGGGCCTCCCAGCGCGTTCGGTCGCGACTTACACGCGACACCGGCTCCGCCGGCTCCGGATCCGCCGCCGCGACGGAGGCGTTACGATCGTGTTCGTACTCGGGCCGCACCTCATCCTTGAGCGGGGATGGCGCTAGGGTGGGGGAAAGGCCCGGCGGCGGCGTGGCCGGGTAGATGTCCCAGTCGGGTTCGACACCGAGGTCCTGCCTCAGGGTCAACCAGTGGGAACCAACCCGGAAGGGCACGCCGAACGGTAAAGGGCAGGGGCTCTTGATGGTCCGTCCATCCAGCTCGACGAGACCCTCGTCGCCGACCGGGCTGAGACTCCAGGTCCGTCCTCGCCGCGTGAGGCGGCAGGTCTCGGCGGCCAGCTCCTGGTCGGGTAGTCGCACTTCGCAGAACGCGGCCCGGCCGATCCGGACTGAAATCCAGGGCAGCTCCACGACGCGAATCGGCCCCGATTCACGATCCTGGATGTGGAGACACGTGGATTCCGCCATGATTGGATCGACTCCTCCTTGAGCCTCGAGTACCGGTGATCCCTCACCCTCGCTCGACGAACAGATCGGTGCCGCCGGCCAGCCACCGATTCCAGCTACCACCGAGTGCACTGGCCGAGATCGCCACCGCAGGCAGCTCGACCGTCCAGTGGAGCAGGGACCATAGACTAAACCCCACGAAGGCCCCGATCAAGCCATGTGCGAGCGCCCGATCGGCGGTGCCGACCTTCTTCAGGCACGAAGGCAGCCGAACCGCCGACCAGAGGCCGGCGAGGACCAGCAGCACCCATCCTGCCAACCCGGCCTCTACCCCGCATCTCAGCACGGTGCTCATGGTCATTCCAGCCGACGAATCCTGCGTCTGGAAGTAGGAGTGGATCGTGCGGAAGCTGCCGAACCCGGTCCCGATCGCGGGGAAGTCGCCCAGGATCGGCAGGCATTCGGCCCAGAATAGCCGCGTGGCGTCCCAGGATATCGGGGCGACCGGCGGCTGGCCTCTGAACAGCGTCGACCACACCGAGACCATCGTCGCCCCCAGGCCCAGCGAGACGAGCAGGAACATCGTCAGGCCGATCGTCGACCAGCGCCCTTCGGGCGTCGCGGCGCTCGGCAAGCCGACCAGGATGATCGCCGCGACGAACGGCAAGCAGAACCATGGTCCGGACATCATCCCGGCGAGGAAGGCACCCGCCGCGAGCAAGATCGTCAACAATACGGCAAGGCCCCCCAGTCCCGAGTGTCTCAGGCGCTCCCCCAGGCTCTCTCGGCTGCCGCGCGGCGCCAGCACGTGGAGCAAGATCGATAGGCCCAGGGGCAGGGCCATCGAGCCCATCGCGAGCAGCGCCCCGGGGCCCCCCATCAATGTCCCGAATAAGTAAGGCCGATCGGGAACCAGCGCAACCTTCTCGGGGGCGGACCGGGACAGCCGCGCGGGAGTCTCCAGCCGGCGCAAGGCGGCCGGTGCCGGCGACTCGAGCAGATCGTCGATCGTCGGTGCCCAGGCCGGGGCGCTACCGGGCAAGATGTAGCCGAAGAGTCCCTCGGCCCCCCCGCTGATCAGGACGACCCCTACCGCGGAGTTGAGGAGGAAGGCAGCGG
>JBKQHM010000735.1:0-19193 GCA_052148775.1 Isosphaeraceae bacterium
ATCGTTTCAGAGTCAGGCCGGAAAGCCTGACCTACTTAACCTGAGGGAGGCCCCATGCTCACGCGACGCGATCTCCTGAAATCGACACTGAACGGCGCGGCCATGGTGGCCCTGAGCCCGACCGTGCCGAGCTTCCTGGCCCAGACCGCGCGGGCCGCCGAGCCGAAGCGTGATGGCCGGGGGCTGGTCGTCATCCAGCTCGACGGGGGCAACGACGCGATCAACACTCTGGTCCCATTCCGAGATGAGGGGTATGCAAAGCACCGCGATGCGCTCCGGATTCCGGAGAAGAACCTGGTCCGGGTCAACGACCAGGTGGGGTTGCACCCGGGCCTGCGCGACCTGGGAACGCTTCTCGAGCGTGGGCAGCTCGGGTTGGTGCCGGGCGTGGGCTATCCCAACCCGAACCGCTCGCACTTCGAGAGCATGGCGATCTGGCAGACGGCACGGCTCGATCCGGAGGAGCACACGGGCCCGGGCTGGATCGGGCGAAGCTTCGACGAACAGGCCGAGGCGGGCCATGGGCGATCCTCGGGCGCCCCGGCCCTCCTGATTGGCGACGGTGCGCCCCCGACCGCGCTGAGAGGCCGGCGCGCCGCAGCCTCGTCCCTCGACCGGATCGAGGACCTCACCCTCCCCGCGGGATCGGCCCGATCGTTGATCGCGACGCCGCTGACGACCGGCGCCGGCGACGATCTCGACGCCTATGTGCGCCGGAGTGTCGTCGATGCCTACGCGGCCTCGGAGCGCGTGGCCGAGCTCACGCGTCGTCGGATCGACGGGGAAACCCGCTATCCCGACACGGCCCTGGCGGGCAAGCTCCGGACGGTGGCCCAGCTCCTCAAGGCCGACCTCGGCGCCCGGGTCTTCTACACGATCCAGTCGGGATACGACACGCATGCCGGCCAGTCGAACACCCATTACAGCCTGCTCTTCGAGCTGGGTGGCGCGATCAAGGCCTTCCTCGACGACCTGACGGCCGCGAAGATGGCCGACCGGGTCACGGTACTCGGCTTCAGCGAGTTCGGCCGCCGTGTCGCCGAGAACGGTTCGGCCGGCACGGATCACGGCACGGCCGGGCTGGTCTTCCTCGCCGGGCCGGGCGTAAGCTCGGGGGTCCACGGCAAGGTCCCCAGCCTGACCGACCTTGTCGACGGCGACCCGAAGATCTCGACCGACTTCCGCCGCGTCTACGCCGCCGTCCTCGAGGACTGGCTCGGATTACCCGGCCGGACCGCGATGGGGTCGTCCTTCGAGCCGATGCCGCTCTTCCGACCGACCACGTCGTGATGTTTCGCTATAATCGATCAAACTCTGGAGGTTCAACATGAAGACCTTGACGGTTCAAGCGGAAGTATCCGCCGATGGCATTCTCAAGCTCGAGGTCCCTTGTGATGTAACTCCCGGCCGTGTGGAGGTTGTACTCACGGTCCAGTCTCATCAGACCGACCGGTCTCTGGGTCGGATCGACTGGGGGCAATTGTCCGGCCTGGGACGCGAAGTCTGGCAAGGCATCGACGCACAAAGTTATCTGAGCGATCTTCGTGCCGACCGAGAGCCTGCGACATGAACATCCTCGACGCAATCCCGACGGGGAGCACGGCGGCTCTCGACACGGTCGTCTGGACTTACGAGTTCGAGACGAACCCGGTCTTCGGCCAAGTCACGAACGTGCTCTTCCGCGATGGGTTCGGCGCCGGACGGTGTTCCGAGCGGCGTGTAGCCTTCTTTCCCTGGGAGAACTGCTCGTGCAGCCGCTCGCCCGGGGCCGGCTGGATCTCGCGGACCGGTATCGTCAGATCATTACGTCAGGCCCCGACCTGACCGTCTGGGAAGTGAGCCGCGAGATTATCGAGACCGCCGCAAGTCTGCGTCGAGATACGCAATTAAGATGCTTGACGCGATTCACGTCGCTTCCGCCGTAGTCCATGGCGCCGATTGTTTCATCACCAACGATCAAGGCATTCGGAGAATTCAGGAGATCCAAATCTTGATCCTCTCCGATTATCTGCCGATCGCCCCGTGATCGATCCACTCCCCCCGCCCTTCCTCAGGCAAATGCCCCTCAAGCCCGGATCTCATCAATCGCCACGACCCGCCGCTCATCGACGGCCTTGCGAGCGAGCAGTCCGATGAGCGTCGCCGCGCGGGCGTCGGCGAGTGTGACCGGGGGCGGCAACGGGCTCTCGGATCGGACCGACGCCAAGAACGCCTCGAGAGCCATCCGCGAATCGGGCTGGGGACCGGGCTGGATTGTCTGGCGGGGCAACGCACGATCTCGGAAGGTCAGGGTCCCGGTCGAGAAATCGAGGCCCCCCTGCTCTCCCAGGATGCGGAGCGATGACCCGGTGAAACCCTCATCGGCCGGCGCGATCCAGCTCTGGATAAACGAGGCGCGGAATCCGTCCGGCCATTCCAGCTCCACGGAGTAGTGGTCGGTCACATCCCGATTCGGATCGATCTCCGCGAAGAGCCCATTCCGGCCCCAACCGCTGGCCCGACTCGGTAGTTCTCCCTTGATCCAGTGCAGCACGTCCCAGACGTGGACGGCCTGTTCGACCATCCAGTCGCCGGACCGCTCGCGTTGGCCCAGCCAACCGCCGTGGCCGGTCATCGGGCCGTTGCTGCTGCTCCAGGCCGCGCGCGCCTCCACGAGCGAACCCAGCTCACCCCGCCGGATCCGCTCGACCCCTTCGAGAAACCGAGGGTTCGATCGCCGCTGGAATCCGAGATGGACCGCCAGGCGCGGCGCCTGCGCGGCCCATGCGATCAGTCGATCGCAGGCGGCCAGGGTCGGTGCGATCGGCTTCTCGGCGTACAGGTGCTTCCCCGCCGCGATCGCGTCGCGATACACCGGCTCGTGCAGGTCGCAGGGCAACGCGACGATGACCGCATCCAGATCGGAGCGATCCAGCAGCCTCCGGTGGTCGTCGAACGCCGCGGGCCGATGCCCCTGGGCCTTCTCGACGATCCCCTGGCCCCGGAGTCGATGTTTCGGCTCGGTGTCGCAGATCGCGGCGATCGAAGCCCCTTTCAGGTCCAGTACGCTCCGAAGCAGGGTCGTCCCACGATTGCCGATCCCGATCAACCCCAGTCGCACCGTCGCGGCTTCCCCCTCGACCGAGGCCGAATCCGCCAGGTTGCCCTGCGACAATGCCAGACTCGCCGCCGCCGAGCAGCCAAGGAATCGTCTGCGGTTCAATCGGATCGGAGGCATTTCGGGATTCCAGATTCGAGATTCCAGATTCCAAATTCAGACCACGCAGTCACTTGCCATGAACGGGCCCGCGGCTCGATCGCTTGGGCAATCTCCCTATTATACCCCGTCCAGGTCCCGAGTTCGAGTCGCGGAGGCGCCGGATTTGACGAGCATGGTATACTAAGACTTTTGGCATCGCCGTACAGATGATCACACCGAGCGTGAGGGCAGAATGTCCAAGCATATCTTCGTGACCGGCGGGGTCGTCAGCTCGCTGGGGAAAGGGCTGACGTGTGCGTCGATCGGCATGCTGCTGGAGCAGCGCGGGCTGAAAGTTCGCCTCCAGAAGCTGGACCCCTACATCAACGTCGACCCGGGGACCATGAGCCCGTACCAGCATGGTGAGGTCTACGTGCTCGATGACGGCGCGGAGACCGACCTCGACCTGGGACATTACGAGCGGTTCACACACGCTCCCCTGACCCGACAATGCAACTACACGACCGGTAAGATCTACCTGTCTGTGATCCAGAAGGAACGCGAGGGCCGCTATTACGAGGGCAAGACGGTCCAGGTGATCCCGCATGTTACCGACGAGATCAAGGACGCGATCCGCGGCCTGGCCGACGACGACGTGGACGTCGTGATCACGGAGATCGGCGGCACCGTCGGCGACATCGAGGGCCTGCCGTTCCTGGAGGCGATCCGCCAGTTCGCGCTCGACGTCGGCCGAGAGAATTGCCTCTACATCCATCTGACGCTGGTCCCCTATCTCAAGGCCGCGGCCGAGTTGAAGACCAAGCCCACGCAGCACTCCGTGGGGGCCTTGCGACAGATCGGCATCCAGCCGGACGTCCTGATCTGCCGGACCGAGCATCCGATCTCCGCCGAGGACAAGGATAAGATCGCCCTGTTCTGCAACGTCGATCGCAAGGCGGTCATCGAGGAGCGGGACAAGCAGTTCAGCATCTACGAAGTACCCCTGAGCCTGGTCAATCACGGGATCGACGAGATCCTGGTCAAGCGGCTCCATCTGAAAGCGAGCGCGCTGGATCTCGGTGAGTGGCGCGACATGGTCGAGCGGATCAAGAACCCGAATCACGAGGTCCGGATCGCCGTCGTCGGCAAATACATGAAGCATCGCGACGCCTACAAGTCGGTCTACGAGGCGCTCGACCACGCGGGGATCGCCAATCGGGCGCGGGTCCTGGTCGTGCGCGTGGAAGCCGAGGAGGTCGAGAGCCGGGGGGCGGAGGCGATGCTGGGTGGAGTGGACGGCATCCTGGTCCCGGGCGGCTTCGGCATGAGGGGCATCGAGGGCAAGATCGAGGCGGTCCGATTCGCGAGGACCCGCAAGATCCCGTATTTCGGCATCTGCCTGGGGATGCAATGCGCCGTGGTCGAGTTCGCCCGGAGCGTCCTGGGGCTGGAGGACGCCAATAGCACCGAGTTCGATCCGGCCACCGGCTACCCCGTCATCTGGATGATGGAAGAGCAACATTCGGTCCGCGAACGTGGCGGCACGATGCGGCTCGGCTCGTGGCCCTGCGCCCTGACCGCCGGTTCCATGGCCCGCGAAGCCTACGCGCTCGATCAGATCGCGGAAAGGCACCGCCATCGCTATGAGTTCAACAACGCCTACCGGGGTCAATTCGAGGAGAAGGGCCTGGTCGCCACCGGGACCAGCCCGGACGGGACGATCGTCGAGATCATCGAGCTGACCGATCACCCCTGGTTCGTCGCCGTCCAGTTCCACCCCGAATTCAAATCGAAACCGACGCAGGCGCATCCGCTGTTCCGCGAGTTCATCGCCGCCGCACTCCGCCAGCGTGGGACGAGCCGGACGAGCTCGGGGACCGAAGCGGAGAGCCGGGCGGGCGGGTCTTGAAAGCCGCCCCGGGACGAATCGTCGGCACCGGAGATCCTCCGATGTTCCTCAACGCGAGACACTACCTCGATTCGCGATGGTTCGAGCTGGCGATCCAGGGTGGACGGATCGCCGGGGCCCGGCCGGTGGACGGCCCCGCCGCGATTCGTCCGGACGATGACTGGATGGCGCCGGCGTTCTGGGACATCCAGATGAACGGTCGCTGGGGACATTCGTTCTCCGGCCCGGACCTGACCGTCGATCGGGTGGCCGACATCGTCCGGGCGCAAGCGCACCTCGGCACGGCCCGGACCTGCCCGACCTTGATCACCGCGCCGGTCGATCATCTGCTCCACGGGTTGAAGACCATTGCCGCGGCCTGCGAGGCCTTCCCCGACGTCGCTGCGCGGGTGGCCGGCATCCACCTCGAAGGGCCGTTCCTCTCGGAGCGCGACGGCTACCGAGGCGCACACCCGATCGATGCGATTCGCGACCCGGACTGGGAGTTATTCCAGGAACTCCAGGAGGCATCAGGTCGCAGGATCGTCCTGATGACCCTCGCACCGGAACGGTCCGGAGCCATCGCGTTCATCCGTCAGGCCGTCGCGAGTGGAATCTGCGTGGCCCTGGGCCACACAGCGGCCGATGGTGCCACGATCCGGGGCGCCGTCGAGGCCGGCGCGCGGCTCAGCACGCATCTGGGCAATGGCATCGCCTCCCCCCTGCCCCGGCATCCGAATCCGATCTGGGAACAGGCCGCGATCGACGACCTGTCCGCGTCGTTCATCGCCGACGGCCATCACCTCGACCTCGGCACGCTCCGCGTCCTGGCCCGCGCGAAGGGACCTTTCCGCACCATCCTCGTCGGCGACGCCAGCCCCCTGGCGGGGCTCCCCGTGGGGACTTACGGCGATTGGGCGGTGGACCCCTCGGGGAAGATCGTCGTGGCCGGCACGCCGTACCTGGCCGGGTCGAACCAGGGCCTCGAGATCGGCGTGGGGAACCTCTGGCGAGCGACCGGCTGGCCCCGGCCCCAGGTGCTGGCTTCGGTGACCTGCAACCCCGCCCGACTCCTTGGCCATGCCGAGCCTCGCCTGGCAGTCGGCGAGCCGGCGAACCTCGTGATCTTCCGACAGCCGGAGGAGAATGGATTCGTCCTGCAGCGATGTTGCGTCGATGGAGTATGGGAGGAATGCTCGTCGTGGAACGTCGATTTCGTCGGCGGTAGCCGATAAGCTAGAGCTGAGCGGGATTGGGCTCCGCGGATTCGTACCGGGGCGAGGATTCCCCTTCGAGAGTACCCATGGCTTCCCAGAATGACCGCGATTCCTTCAACTGGCTCCATTTCGGGAATTGGCTCGGCCCCCAATTCCTGGAGGATCGCGCCGCGAAGTCTCGCCGATGGAAGGCGTTGTGCGAAGATCTTGCCTTGCTCCACGATGAGTCAGGACCCTGGGATGCCTTGTTCATGACCGGGGACATCACCCGCTCGGGATCTCACGACCAGTACGAATCGGTGACCGAGGAACTCAAAGACCTATTGGAAAAAGTATCAGCACTTGGCTCCTCGCCCGTCGTGTTGACCGTGCCGGGTCCGTCCGACACTCTGAATCCTGCTCGAAAGCCGGTGGAAACAGTGCTCGAAATGCTCGAATCGGACAATTATAGTCTTGAATTCATGCGCCAACTTTTATCGAATCAGCAGCACTTCGGACGCGATTTCCGGGAGGGGATTGTTGCCGCGTTCAAACCTTTTGAAGAATGGTCGTGCAAGACAGCCCAGGCCAAGCCTGAACAATTCAAGAATGGTGAATTTCCCGGCGATTTTACCGCGACTATTGCATTAGGAAAGCAGTATATTGGAGTCGCGGGGTTAAACACCGAGATCATCCAACTGCCGCTCAGGTACGTCGCTCGTGGAAGCTTCATGCTCATTCCCCACCAGTTCGAGAGAGCATGCCGGAGAAACCCCGATGCTTGGGCCGCGAAGCATGATCTCTGCGTGCTTTTGACGCACCGCGCTCCATCATGGCTTCATCCGGAGTCTCGCTGGGCATTCTATGGCGAAGTCGTCCCGCCCTCTCGGTTCGCCCTGCACCTCTGCAGCCGCGTCGAGGAGGACGATCCCTTATGCGTGCAAGACGGCCCCACGCTTCTAGTCCAGGCGCCGCCGTTCCGGGCTGAAGGGGCGGAATCCGGGTACATCGCCGGGACAATATCCTTGCGGCCCGGCCCCGTGCCGGTAACCCTACGCCCGCGGCGCTACAATGCAAACCCACGAGCGAAATTCGTCCCCGATCCATCCTATTCGCCCGAACCAATAGCCACATATCAGCGATCCTTGCGTCGCATGAAGGATCCGATGACCTCTGGAACTCTCCCCCAACTCTCGGAGAAAAGCGACATCGCGACGCTCCGCGTGAGATTCCTAGAGATCCAGAATTTCCGTTGCCTCAAGCGACTTTCCATCGATTTCCAGCGACCGTCGCGACTACCGGGCTACTGGACCTGCCTGGCGGGCATCAATGGCGCCGGAAAGACCTCAGTCCTCCAGGCCCTGGCGGTCGTCCTTCTGGGTGAGCCATTAGCCCGCGATCTGGGGAGTGCACGACTCACTCGCCTCCGACGAGTCTCGCAAGGCATTCGTCAGGAGACCTGCTTGCGCGCCTGGATTCAACTAGAAGCGCGCCAGAGTTATATCGAACTCAATTACGGGCATGAGGACGCGACGGCGACTCAAAGCGGGACTGTGTATCCGCAGGCTCTGCTCAAACTCTGGGAGCGTCTGAGGTCGGAAGTGATCCTCGCATATGGGGCTACGCGGAGCCTTTCCGATTTCATTGACACTCGATATCACCACCTGAGCCCGGATGTCCGCCGCGTCATGACGCTCTTCGATCCGCTATCACAAGTTAGCAGCGCCGAGTCCCTGCTCGGCAGGCACAAGACTGCGAAGACTCCCCTGCTCCGGCTGGTCAAACCATTGCTGCGCCAGGTCTTCGGCGACGACCTTGGGGTCTCTGTTAGAGATGGACGGGTCGTCTTCACGGCGAGGGATGGACCGGTCGAAGCGATCGATTTGCCCGACGGGTTCCGCTCCTCGATCGCCTGGCTCGCCGATCTCTGCGCCGCCTGGTGCGAGAAGTTTCCCAAACGCGCCGCCAAAGGTGATCCATCGGACATCGAGGCCCTCGTTCTCATCGACGAGATCGACCTCCATTTGCACCCCTCATTGCAGCGTACGCTGGTCCCGAGGCTCCGCGAGGCCCTACCCCACGTCCAGTGGGTGGTCACCACGCATTCCCCGTTGATCCTTTCCTGCTTCGATTCGGCCGAGATCGTCGCCCTCGACCGCGACGAGCCTGGTGGCGTGCGGTTCCTCGACCGCCAGATCCTCGGCTTCACAACCGACCAGATCTACGAATGGCTGATGGGAACCACACCCACTGGCGCGGTCATGGAACAGGAACTGACCAGGAATGGAACTCCCGGAGTGCACTCCGAAAAGGAGCTAGCCGAGCTCCTGATGATGTCGCCAGAAGTCAGTGCCGACGAGGCCAAGGACCGTGCACGTCAGCTCCGCGAGCGCGTGGAGAGACTTGGCCGATGAGGTCTATCCGGCGGGCACGCGTGCGAGTACCGACGCTCGCACCCGGGGGCACAGGATGGAAAAAGGCGGCCCAACACCTGATCGCCCGTGATGCCAATCCCAACGCCGATCTCACGTTTACAGAACATTGGAATGAGGCAGATGTGCGCGGTGCCCTCTATGCGGCTCACGGCAAGGTGTGCACGTATTGCGGCTGTCATCTCCCGCGAAATGACCGAGGAGATGTTGACCACTACCGCCCGAAAAACCTCCGCGACGACCTGTCACATGGCGGTTACTGGTGGCTTGCTTACGAATTCGACAACTACCGGCTGAGTTGCTCGATCTGCAACAGCAGCCGTAAGAGCGACCGATTTCCACTCCGCCGTCGGGCGCGCCGGGTTACGTATCAGGATCGGGCGCGCCTCCGCCGCGAGGCACGCCTCCTCATCGACCCGTCCACCGATCCGGTTGAGGAGTGGCTCTGTGTCAAATGGCGCGAGCGGCTCTGCCCGATTCATCCGTCCAAGGAGTTATCTCCGACAACCTGCGTCCAGGTCGAAGCAACGCTCGCGTTCTTCCAGCTCAACACCGACCCGCGTCTCATCGGCGAACGGATCCAGGTTCTCTACGACGTCACGAAAGACATCGAGGATGGGCGAATCGACGACGCTCGGGCCAGGGCCATTCGGTTCCGCCCTCACAGTCTGGTCGCCCGGCAGGTTCTGACCGATTTGGGTCATGCTCTCCCCGCGGCGGACGAAGAACTCCGGTGGCTTCTCGACGATCTCCTCAAGGACCTTGGCTTTGCGTTCCAGATCCTCAAATCGCATCCCAGCGACAGTCCGAAACACGAACCAGCGGAAAAGCAGAAGGAGGAATTGCTCTGGTCGCTCGCATTCCTCTGGCACGACTTACCCGCCAATATGCGGTCAGCCGTGGATTCGTTCTTATGCGGTAACAACAACGGCCGCACGCCCGGATGAATCGATCCCGGCGTGCGGCCCTGCGGAAGTCTCACGAGACATTTGACGGAAGGCGACTCAGGTACTCAGGCCGATCCCACGGGATCCTTGCCGTCGACCCAGTCGCCCTCGAGCTTCTGGTAGCTCGGCATATGGAGCAAGGAGCCTTCCTCGCCGGCCTTCCAGCCGATGACCTGGTTGGGCTTGCCGCGGAGGTGACTCCGCTCTTCCCATCGGGCCGCCCAGGCTGCGTCGGCATGGGAGACTTCGCCGGTCCCCTTGTCGAAGTAGTAGGCCTTGCCCTCCCGGTAGGACTTCACGCCCAGATTCACCGTCGTGATGGCGGCATAGCCCAGGTCGGCCGGGCAGAGGGTCTCGGGATTGCGCGAGCGGACGCACTCGATGAAGTGCTCCCACAGGGCGCGGGTGTCCTCGCCGGGCTGCGGGGGCGTGAATTTATCGCCGCCTTCCCCGCGATTCGCGCCCGGAGGGGCCGGGCGGCCTTCGAGCTTCTGCTGGACAACCCGGAAACCTTCGGCCGGGCGGGGCTCGAACATCATGGTCGCGGTGTGGCCGCGGATGACCTCGGGGAGTTGCACGTCGTTACACATCGTCGCCGAGATCAGGACCTGGCAGCCTTCGTCGTAATCGGCGACGACGGTGGCCATGTCGGGCACATCCCGCCCGTCATACTCGAGATACAATCCGCCGGCGCCGACGACCCGACGGGGGAACCGGACGCCCATGGCCAGGATCAGGTGGGTGAGCTGGTGGACGAACAGGTCCGTGTACATCCCACCGCCGAAGTCCCAGTAACACCGCCACTGGGCGTACCGGGCGCGGTTGAACGGCTGCTCGGGCGCCAGGCCGAAGTCGGTCCCGAGGAACATCTTCCAATCGACGGTCCGGGGGGTCATGTCCTTGGAGAGGGCGTAATACCGCCACTGCCCGCCGTCGCTATTGCGGTAGTAGCTGGTCTGGCCCTGCATCACGTGGCCGATCTTCCCCTCGGTGATCATCTGGTTGGCCATCCGCCACCGCGGGTCGGCCGTCGACTGCACGCCGACCGTGAAGACCTGCTTGGTCCGCTTGGTCGTCTCACTGACCCGGCGGGCCTCGTCGATCGTGTGGGTCATCGGCTTTTCGCAGTAGACGTCCTTGCCCGCCTCCATGGCATCGATCGACATCTTCGCATGCCAGTGGTCAGGGGTCGCGATCAGGACGACGTCGACATCCTTGCAGTCGAGGATCCGACGGTAGTCCTTGGTCACGCGGTCCTTGTCTTTGCCCTCGTAGTCGAGGCCGCACTTCTTGGCCGAGTAGTACAGCCCGCGCTTGACCTCATCGTTGCCGTCCCAGACGTCGCAGAGGCCGATGATGTCGACCGGCTTCTGTTCCCGCTTCATCCGCAGGAGGATGCGGAGGTGTTCCTGGGCGCGGCCGCCGGGGCCGAGGACCGCGATGTTCAGCTTGTCGTTGGCGCCCTTCACGGCACCGATGGCCGGATGCGCGAAGGTCCCCGCGGCCACCGCCGCGCCGGTCGCGACTCCCGCCGTCTCCAGGAAGTTCCGACGGCTCACCCCATGGTTTTCTGTCATGGCAATAGACTCCAGGTGCCTGGAAGCAAGAGCACGGCCGCGGTGTGCGGAGACGCGCGCTCCTTCCCGCGCCCCGCCGGGAGCCGGTGGGACGCCCGCCTCGATGATCGCGAAACCCCGGAAACCGACCGACGCCCGACCGGATACACTCCGACTCGACGGCCGCCCGCCCGCGTTCCCAGGCCGATATCTCAGAACACGTTAACCCCGTGGACCTACTCCGGTCAAGCTGAGGCCCCTCCCGCACCCGCGGTAAGAACCGGCAGCCGATGGAATGTTCCTCGTTCCCCAACGAGAACCGATCCGGGCTGACGGGCTGACGATTGTCAGACGATCTGGTTTGACGGGCGGGGTTATACAAGCCACAATAGAAGCGGTCGTCTGGAGTTCGCCGGCTTCGTGGTACTTCATCGGGATGGTCATGATGCGGTTCGTCAAAGAATCCCGAATCGCGGCACCGCCCGGGGTCGTCTTCGCGTTCCATGAAAGCCCAGGGGCCTTCCAACAGCTCGCTCCCCCCTGGGAACGGGTCAAGGTCGTCGAAGGTGGGGACTCGCTGAAGCCCGGCTCGCGGGTGGTCCTCTCCGTCCCGCTCGGGCTCCTACGCCTGCGCTGGATCGCCGAACATACGGAGTACGAACCGGGTCGGCTCTTCGCCGATCGTCAGGTCGAGGGTCCATTCGCCTCCTGGTATCATCGCCACCTCTTCCTCGATGATGGTCAGGGGGGTACGCTCCTCCGCGATGAGGTGGAATTCGAGCCCCCCATGGGGATGGTGGGGCGGTTGCTGGCCGGGAACCTCCTGGAGTCGAAATTGCAAAGGATGTTCGACTACCGCCACCAGATCACGCGAAAGATTGTGGAAGCCGGAGATTTCTCACGACCGACATCCGATGAACCGGTCCCGGCGTCGACGTCGGACCATGTCCTTGACCCCGACGTCGGGACGTGAATGATTGGCGAATTTTCGACGTCCTGATGGTTTTTGACTCCTGAAAGCTCCCCCGGGACGTTAGTATAGAAGTGTGTTGCCGGGACGCCCGGTATTCCTATGGCTTAGCGGATGACGATGGCTTGGCGGGGTGCTCAGTGCCGAGCCTTCGGAGAATTCCCACAGAATCCCCGCGTTACGGAACCATGCCCCGGACCACCCAATGTCAGAACTGTGGCATTGTCCTGAACTTGCCCGCGAACGCCGCGGCGGGTAAGCGCTTGAAGTGTCCGAAGTGCGGGCTGCGGTTCGCCTTGACGGTGGCCGATGCGAGCTCCGAATCGACGCTGGGCGGCCCCGCCAATGCCGACTGGCTCTCTCGTGTCGATCTGGAGACCCAGCCGCCCGCCGCGGACGAACTGCCTGTCTCGCTCGGGGATCACGACCTCCGCGAGACCTTCGACCTCCCATTGATGAGCGGTCGGGATGCCGAGCGGGCCGGGGCCGCGCCGGAACCGGCCGTCGGCGATGCCGCATCACTCCTGGACGAGCCGGCGCCGAAGCGGCGGAAGACGGCCGCCGAGTCCCGATTGACGGCCCGTCGTTGCTCGGGTTGCGGCGGATATGTCCCCCAGGGCATGTCCGTCTGCATGTCCTGCGGACTGGATCAGGAGACGGGCCTGCGCGTCGGCATTGACGACGATCTCATCCCGCCCCCGCCGCCGCGCCCGCAAGGTCCGCCCTTGCATGTCGCGATCATGGGCGGCCTGTGCGGGACCGCGGGACTGATCTTCCTGATCATGTCGCTGGTGCGTTCGGGCGGCGGCGCCGAGGGCTGGCAGAACTACGGATGGCTTTGCCTGGCCGTGGTCTCGGGCTTTGCCATCCTGGCCTCCGTGCAGTTCATCCGGGGCAAATCCGTCAAGCTCCTGATGCTCGCCTTGACCCTCGGTGTCGTGGTCGACGTGCTGGCCCTGGTCGCCATGCCCTTGATTCAGGCCAATTTCGAAGACCCCGAACAGATCGTCAAGCCCATCAGGCCGAACGACCCCGACTCCGAATCCGACATTGTGATCAAGCCATTCGAGGAACGGATCGATCCTCACAGCATCTCGCTCGGGATCACCTTCCTCTTGATCTATGCCATCCTGTCGCTGTACCTGATGTCGACACCGGTCAAGAAATACATCCATTCGCGGGCGGACCGGTAACGCGGTCATTCACCAGGTCTCGTAAGCGGCGAAGACCGCCTAAAGGTCGTAATCCGAGCGGATCTCGCTCCGAGGGTCATCGTCTTAGGAACAGGTTGGGAATAACTTCCTTATTGCGAACGTCCGTAGAACGGAATTCATTCCGTTTCCCAGTCAAACGGAATGAATTCCGTTCTACGATCCATCCGAGCAACGCGGGAGCTTATTCCCGGCTTGTTCCTTACGGACTTCGAGGACGTCGATCGACTCAAGCGGTCGCACTGTCCAGCGGGCTGCGCCAGATCGGTTCCTGGGGAAAGAGGATGCGTGCGGCATCGAGTGCGGTGCTGGTCGATGCGGCGAATCCTTCCTCCTCGGATGCCGACGCGACGCTGTTGTGTCCGAGCAAGAGCCGGACCAATGAGGACTGGCTCAGCGTCAGGTGCCTCCGGCTGAGTTTCTCCGGCTCGACGCGAGAATTCTTGCCATCGACATGGATCAACCAGCGTTCGTCGTCGACCGAGATCCCCAACTCCACCGGCAGGGCCGCGCCCGACTCGACGGCGCGCCGGGCCAGTTCCGGCAGGATGGCCTTGAGGAACTGGCCCAGGTCCGGGATGTGATACATGGACGACGTCCCGTCGTACGACTCCTGATCGATGATCCGGCCGGACGACGTTCGAATCACGTCCATGACGGGGTGATCGCTCGGCGCGTAGACGGTGACCTCGGGGTAGGCGCGCTCGAGGGCCTCGGCACGAACGCGTCCCAGCAGGGCGCGCATGGCCTGGGGATAATTCGTGTCATAGGCGATCTCGAGGACCTTGTGGTCCTTAATGAATGCATAACCGCGGACGGTCTCGCCCTGACAGGCGACCCAGATCACGTGGGCGTACTTGCGGCCGATCATCCAGCGCCAGTATTCCTCGGAGCGGGCGACGGTCCCGGTGGTGCGGGCGTATTGCGAGTCGTACAGGGTCATCAAGTCGCCGAGTTCGACCTGACGCCAGGGCCGGACGTGCCAGAATGCGCCTCGCGTCTCCAGGACCCCGTCGATCACTTGCGGCAGGTTGCGGCTCATGGTCTGGGCGAAGGTCTGCCGGCCGCAGATCCCCCAGCCGAGGGGCCGATAGAACTGGGGCATGCCCGTGGTGAGCGCCTGGAGCACGAATCCGTTCTCGCTCGCCCGCTGGCTGGCCAGGCGCATCAGGTTCTGCGCGAATCCCATCCCGCGGAACTCGGGCAGCGTCCCGACCCACATGACCCCGTTGATCGGGATCGAGACCGAACCATAGCGCACGTGGCGCTCGGTCAGATGGACGTGGCTGACCACCTTGCCATCCACCTTGGCCAGCAGCCGCTGGTCAGGCCGGTACGCGGGGTCGCACAATGCGCCCAGGAACGACTCGCGATCCGGGCCGTGGAACACATGGAGCAGGGTCTGATACACTGCTTCATGGTCGGCTTCGGTCCCGAGGCAATACTCGACCGAGCCGCGGCCTGATGGCAGTCGAAATCCGAGCCCGGAGGCTTTCTTCGGGTCCACCATAGATTGAGTGCGCCGCACAGGGCGGGAGCCCTCTGCCATAGTCCAGGGGGTTTGCGTGCGAGTCACGAGACGTCGTTTCGTTCTCATTGTACGTGGTCGTTGTCGGGTCCGCCGCAGCCTAGGGGGAATTCGTGGTTTTTTTTTGACGAATAGACCGGCCCAACCCCAGAACCCTGCATCCTGCAAAGATGAGACACGCCCCCAAAACCCGCGCGATCGGGTTTTTCGACCCAAAAGGTCCACTCGGGAATCGGGAACGTCCTGACGCGGCCAAGCCACAACCGGATTCCGGATCGCAGTTTTCAGATTCCCTGAATACCTTCGCTCTGGAATGGGGAATCTTGAATCCGCAACACGCGATCCTTGAAGATAAGCGAACGACCCCAAGACATTACGGCGGAGGAATCGATCCCGACCCGTTCGCGATCGCAAGGAGGTCATGGCGAAGTCGCTGCGTTGAGTGCAGCACGAATGCAAACTCGCGGTTACGGGCGATTCGATTCACCCGCAGGCCCGCGAGGAGACGCGCTTTCTGGCGAACGAGTTCGGCTCGCAACGTCTCGACCCGGGGCTGCAATTCCTCATTGTAGCGCCTGATGGCCTTCCCGCGAGCGATCCGCTCGCGGCGCGACGTGGCGGGCCTGCCGATGGCCTCGCGCCTGCCATTAATCAGTATACGAACCGCTTCAAGGTTTGGTTCGTCCAGGTATCGGTCGGGATTGAAGCCCAGGTCGCGCAACCGTCGATCGACCGCGGCCAGCTCGTCCCGGGTCGCGGGATCGGCCCGCAGTCCCGGCCAGAGCGTCAGCGAGAGCGTCAAGAAGCCGGGCGGCTCGCAGCCGAAGAATCGCCTGGAGATTTCATTACCGAGCTCGTCATACTTGGCGCCGCCGATCCCGTGGATGAACAGGTCGCCCAGCAGGAACCGGCTGAACATGGTGGTGGTCAAGGCACGCGTGCGCAATCGGACCGAGCGAGCGGGCAGGTCGCGGAGCCGCTCGACGGCGCAACAGGCCTCGCCCTCCGGCGTCAGGGGCAGCTCGATCAGGACTTCATCCTCGCCGTCGATCCGCAGCTCCACGACGCGCGAACGCTGGCGTGCCAGGAGCGCGCGTCGGCGCGGTTGACGCGCACGCCAGACCCAGAACGGCGCCTCCAGCCAGTCATCCTGTCGCGAGAGCGCGGCCACCGGGTGGTGCCGGCTCCGGATGTGATGGGCCGCGCGGAACTCCGCCAGGCAGGTGTTGTGCACCTCCTGATATCGCGGGAGCTGGGCGATCAGATGCGAGGCGAACCAGAGGAATCCGTCGCTCCGGCAAACCTCGCCCAGGGGGAGTTCCAGGTTGGAAACTCCCCAGGATTCCTCGAGCTCGCGGCGTGCCAGGGCGAATCTGAGGCCCAGAGTCTCCGCCTCACCGCGGCGACGGAGCGCGCGGGGCCAGTAGTCGTCGATCAGCGGATCCGCCACGGCGTCGCCGAGGGCCTCTCGGATGCGATCCCCGAATGTGGCGAACGTGGATTCGTCCCGGACCTTCCAGTCCTCGTAGGGGATCTCCCCTTGCCATCGATCGAAGTCGACCGCCAGCGTGCCAATCCGCCCCCCTTCGATCCGGGGCACCCGGATCGAGGCCGACTTGGGGATGTCGTTGTCGACGATCAGATTCAAGGCCACGCCGCCGCAGGAGCCGGCGATTGCCGAAGCCGCGAAGTTCTTGACCCAGACGCCGGGATGGAACAGCTCGGGCTGGTGCCCGGTGACGATGAGTGGCCGATCATCGCCGTTCGAGGACCCCGGGCCGTTCGAGCCGGCGTCGAATCCATGGCGGCCCAGGAACCCCCGGGCGAGCTCGACGACCTCGCGGCGGACCTGGGCCCGCAACTGGGACGCTCGACGGCCCTGGACGTCGTAATCCCAGGTCGACAGCCGGGCGGCGTTGGCCTCGGCTTCATCGACGGCCGAGGCCAGGGGCGGTTCCGCCAGCAAGCCCCCGTCGGTCGCAGGTGCCCGCAGGCGGCGTGCCGTCATCCCAAACACCCTCCCGCCAACAGGATTCCCTCGCGGTCGAGCGCCTCCTGGAACACGCGGCGATAGTGCGCCAGCCGATATTCGGCATCATCGAGGGCACCGCCGAACGCCCGAGACTCGTCCAGGTAGATCAGCGGGACCGCGACCTCCACGATCTTCATCCCCCGGGCGGCGGCCTGCACCCACACCTGGAGCGGCATGGCGTAGCCATCATCGGTGATATCGAAGGATTTCAAAGCGGACGTCCGGTACGCCTTGAAGCCGCAGAATGCGTCGGTCACGGTCACGCCGAGGCCAAGGCATTCGTTGAGCCATCGGGTGACCTCGACGTTGATCCTGCGCCGCTGTTCCGGCGGCGACTGGCTCGGGTCGAAGACTCGCAGATAACGGCTGCCCGAGACGATGTCGGCATCGGCCAACCGCGCCGCCAGCTCGGGAATCCGCGACGGCTCATGCTGGCCGTCGCAATCCAGGGTCACGACGCCATCGTAGCCGCCGGCGATGGTCTGCTCGAAGGCCGTGCGCAGGCTCGCACCGTAGCCCCGGTTGCGCGGATGCCGGATCGTTTTCACGGTCGGAAATGAGCGAAGAAGGTCGGGCGTCCGATCCGTCGAGCCGTCATCGACCACCAGCACGTCATCGGCGTGTCGCAAGACTTCCGCGAGCACAGGCTGGAGGTAGGCTTCTTCATTGTAAACCGGGATGGCCGTTAGCAGATGCATTGTCGGATCGGCTTTATCCTGTGAGACTTCGGGCAATTGAGTGGATTGCGCGTAGGCCAATCCAACCCTCGCATTGTAAGTTCGATCAGTGGAAAGTCAACGAGCCGATCAAGGCACAGGTGTACCCGGGGATCGGCCACCCCTTGACCCGATCCGCCGCCCATTCCTAGCATGAAGCTTTCCCTTTTGCGGGGCGGCGGATCCCCTGCTCTCATTCGACGCATCATCTCGATCTTACCCGAACCATACTGATGACCGAAGCGCAAGAAACACAATCCGTTCCCGAGAACGACACCAACAAATCCGCTTCCACGATCGAGGCATCGCCTCCGGAAGCCGAGACGGAGCCGCCGCCGGAGCCGTGGACGCCCGAGCGCGTGCTCGAGTGGAATGCCTATTACGACGTCTACGTGATGGCGGCCACGCTCCTTCTGGTGTTCATCGTCTCCTGCAACTATGTTGCCGACTCCTCGATTTTCGCCCACCTGAAGGCCGGTCAGTTGATCAACGCCCGGACCGGGCCCGTGTTGACCGACGAGTTTTCTTATACCGAGACGGGCCAACGCTGGGTCGATCTCGCCTGGTTGTTCCAGTGGTCGCACTCCGCGCTCTACAACTTCGTCCACGGCCTGGTCCCGATCGACCCGAACGATCCGACGGCGAATCGGGATCGGGCCGATCAGATCGCGGTCGGGGCCCTGGGAATCGTGGATGCATTCACACGCCTGGTGGCCGCCTGGATGCTCCTGAAGATCCGCCACCGAGGCCCGGGACTGTGGTGGTCGGCCCTCTGCGTGACCGCCGCGCTGGGGGTCATCTACCACCCACTCTTCGGCTTCACCATGGGCGGGATCGCCCGGATCTCGGATATGAGTCCGGCGACCGGGGGGCAATTGCTCCTGGCCATCGAGATGTTCGTCCTCTTCCGCGCGTTCGGACAGGGACGGCCGGCCGCCCTCTGGGCCTTGATCCCGGTGTTCTTGCTCTGGTGCAACTGGGATATCTCTTTCCTGACGGGGCTCGTGGTGCTCGCCGCGGCCGCGGTCGGCCGGTCGATCGATGGAAGCACCGCCGATTGGCTCGTTTCGGCCACTTCGAGATCATCGGTTTCCGCCGAAGACGCGAAGTCCGAGAAATCGGAACTGCCGCCGCCACGGCCGGCCACCGCGGCCACCGCCTTCATCGTCCTGGGCCTCTGCGCCGCCGCCTGCCTGGTCAATCCGTGGACCTATCAGTCCTTCGTAGCGGCAACCAGGCCCCTCGCGCAACTGTTTCAGGCCAACTCCGGCGTCCAGTCGTTCTTCAACTCTCAGCGATAGCAACTTTTTCGCGTCCGGCGGCGCCGGGCTTCACAGTTTCACAGATTTTAGGCCCCCCATACCCCTTTTCGGTGTTAAAGGGTTTGTTTTCAATCACTTGTACCTTTGATCATTTTACGCAACCCGTTGATAACAAAGGGCTTATGTCGTAAGATTGGGCTTTTAAAGGAGTTACGGGCGTTTTCTGGCCGTTCCGGCGTTCTGGCGGCGATTTTCACGGGAAAACCGGCGAAGAAAC
>JBKQHM010000736.1:0-3040 GCA_052148775.1 Isosphaeraceae bacterium
CGAGCGCCTTCGGGAGCGTGTCCCGCTTGGCCTCGACGGAGAACGTCTGGTGCCACGGGGTACCGCCGCCCCCTCCGCCCCCGCGACCGCCGCGACCGCCGCGACCGCCGCCGCCACCGCCCGACGAGATGCGGATGCCAAGCGAATCCATCTCCTCGCGGAGGGACTGGCGATCGTGCTTCTTCGTGCCGGCCATCATCAGGCCGGGGAGCATCCCGGCCGCGGCCGTCTGGTCCTTGAGCGATTCCGGGTTGCCGTAGTGCAAGGTCAGCACGAGCGAGACCGTCTCGCCGCGATTCTTCTTGTGCAAGAGGCCGGCCTTCAACCCGCCGGCGTTGACGACCTTGATCCGGGAATCCAGGTTGGCCGGCGAGGGGTCGAAGGCTTCACCCGCCGCCCCGACGACGCCGCCCTTGTAGCCCTTCACGACCAGGTCGATGGCAGGGGCTGCGGGCACCGGAAGTCGCGTCGACTCCTTGGAAGGGATGTAGACGCCGACCGTGCGGTTCGGCTTCTGGAAATAGGTCTTCGTCACGCGGTTGACGTCGGCCGCGGTCACGGCGGCGACCCGATCGCGCTGGATGAACAGCAATCGCCAATCGCCCCGGCTCGACGCCGAGCTCAGCGCCTGCGACATCGCCGTGCTGTTCGATTGCAGCATCTCGGCGTTCCGCTTGTTGCGCACCTTCGCCTTGTTCACCTCGTCCTCGGTGAACGGCACATCGCCGAGGGATTCGAGCGTCTTCACCAGGGCCTCGCGCACGGCGTCGAGCTTCTCCGGCTCGCAGGAGGCCGAGGCGAAGAAGAGGCCGGGATCGTGGGAGTCATCCGATCGGCCGGACGCATTGGTCGCCAGCTTCGATTCGACCAGCGCCTTGTAGAGCCGCCCGTTCGGCGACTGCGAGATGATGCCGCCTAGCAGGCTCAGCGGCGCCCAGTCGGCGTGCGAGGCCGCCGGGACGTGATATGCCACGCCCACGGAGCCGACCGCGCCGACCCGCCGCAGGGTGACGGTCCGTTCGCCGTCTTGCGCCGGTTCCTCGGTGTAGGTGGGATCCAGCTTGCGCGTCGGCTTCGGGATCGAGCCGAGGTATTTCTCGACGAGCGCGACGGCCTTGGCCTCGTCGAACTTGCCGGCGATGATCAGCACGACGTTATCCGGCTGATAGTACTTCTTGTAAAAAGCCTGGAGATTCTGGATGGGCACGCGCTCGATATCGGCCTGGCTGCCGATGGTGGACTTGCCGTAGTTGTGCCATTCGTAGGCCGCGGCGTAAATCCGCTGGTTGAGGATGGAACCCGGATTGTTCTCGCCGCGTTCGAACTCGTTGCGGACGACCGTCATCTCCGACGCCAGGTCCTCGCCCTTGACGAAGCTGTTGACGAGGCGATCGGATTCGAGGGCGATGCCGAACTCGAGGTTCTCGTCAGTGGCGGGCATGGTCTCGAAGTAATTGGTACGATCGCTATTCGTGGTGCCGTTGAAGCTGGCGCCATGATCGCGGAGCGCCTTGGGCACCATGGGGTGATAGGGAGTGCCCTTGAAGACCATATGCTCGAGCAAATGGGCCATGCCGGATTCGCCGTAGCCTTCGTGCCGGCTGCCGACGAGCACGGTCAGGTTCACGGTCACGGTCGGCCGCGAGGCTTCCGGGAAGAGTAGCACCCGTGCCCCGTTGGCCAGCCGGTACTCCGTCACGCCCTCGATCGAGGCGACTTTCACCGGGGGCTGCGCCATCGCGGCCGCCCCGCCCAGGAACAGGAAACTCCAACCGAATACGATCCAGCGACTCATACCGAATTCCTCCCGAGATGTTCTTGGCTGTCCCGGGATTATAGTCAAGGTAAAATGCCGCACGCCAGTATGCAGGAAACGATGGATTCCAGATAATCGCACGCGATGGGATCGCGACCCCGGAGTCGTTCTACGCCTTCTTCCAGCTCGCCAGGCAGGAGTAGCGTCGATATCCGGGGCAGACTCTAAGAAACCGCGATCTCGATCGTCATCCACCGTGCTGGAGTACGTTCTTCCGGAAGTACGATCGGTCTCAAGAATGCACGAGGGGGCACGTCGATGAAATCCAAGGTTCCGTTCGATCCGGATTTTGGCAAGAATGCCCGACGTTGGTACTGGCCGATCCGCTCGATCGGTCAGTTGATGATCGTGGTGGCTCTGAGCGGGCTGATGTTCTGGGGAGGGTCGTTGAGGTCGCGACCACCCTTGCGGAATACCCCGAGACGAATCCTCAGGCCGATGACCCCGGTTCGCGTTCCGGCGATCCCGTCTCCGGCCCCGGTCGTCCAGCCGCGCGATCCGTTTGTGGTCGTCGCAAGCCCCGAGATCGACCCGGCCATGGTGATCCGGGCCGATCCCGACCTCGACGCGGCCATGGTCGTCCACCCCGACGCCCGAAGCTGGTCGCCCCGGGTCGCAAGCCCGTACGACCAGCCCTTGGCCCCGCGGGTGAGTCCCCAGCAAAAGGCCCGTTGAGAGGAGCGACCAACGATGTTGCGAGACCCTGCGGCACCAAAGGCACGGCGCGGGTACTTTCCCCGGCCCAACATGACGCTCCGCGAGCTGATCGGGCTGGTCGTCGCCTTCGCGGTCTCCAACGCGTTCCTCTCCTGGTTCAACCCCAGGGCGGCCTCGAACGTCGTCCTCTTCGCCGTCTGGAATGGAATGCTTGCGTTCTACCTGGGCTTTGCATTCCTCCAGGCATGGATTCGGTCGATCGGGCGATGGCTCCGGACGGGGGATGCCGCGCCACCGGGTCGGAATCCTCCGCGATGGACGGCGCTCGGCGTCGCGGAGGCGACGGTCATCGCCGGGACCGTGTTTTCTTGCTCGGCGATCATGATCGAGAAGGCGAGGAATCAGCCCCTCGACGGCAACGACTGGGCCGTGCTGGCCACGATCTTGCTGGTCAGCGGGGCCAGTGCGTTGGCGGTCCGCGCCTTGTGGCGGCGCGATCGTCGCCAAGGGGAGGCCCGCCGCGCCGCCGCGACGACGCCCATGGAGCCCTTACTTTGATCCGCAGTA
>JBKQHM010000737.1:0-7982 GCA_052148775.1 Isosphaeraceae bacterium
CGGCCCGAGGATCTCGTCCGCTTCGAGACGGAAGCGAAGGCGGTCGCCGCGATCGAGCACCCCAACATCGTCAAGATCTTCGACATCGGCGAGCTGGACGGCCTGCCCTACCTCTCGCTCGAGTTCCTCGCCGGCGGGAGCCTCGCGAACAAGGTAGCCGGCAAGCCGCAGCCGGTCGATGAGGCCGCCCGGATCGTCGAAGTCCTCGCCCGCGCGATCTCCGTGACGCACAAGCAAGGGGTGATCCACCGCGACCTCAAACCGGCCAATGTCCTCCTCGCCTCCGATGGCACCCTCAAGATCTCCGACTTCGGGCTCGTGAAGCGGCTGGAGAGCGACTCGGGGCAGACGCGCACCGGTTCGATCCTGGGTACCCCGAGCTACATGTCTCCCGAACAGGCGAGCGCCGAGGGAAAGAAGGTGGGGCCGGCCGCCGACCAGTATTCCCTCGGTGCCATCCTCTACGAGTTGCTCACCGGCCACCCGCCCTTCCAGGGAAGGTCTGTCCTCGATACCCTCGAGATGGTCCGGAGCAAGGAGCCGGTGGCCCCGTCTCAGCTCCAGCCCAAGACGCCCAGCGACCTGGAGACGATCTGTCTCAAGTGCCTGCAGAAGGAAAGCTCACGCCGATATCCCGACGTCCTCGAGCTGGCCGAGGACCTGCGACGGTTCCGGGCCGGAGAGCCCATCGTGGCGCGTCCGATCTCCCGCACCGAGCGGCTCTGGCGGTGGTGCCGTCGCAACCCCAGGGTCGCGTCCTTGAGCGCCACGGTCGCCGTGCTGGTCGCTACCCTCCTCGTCGGCTCCCTCGTCGGCTTGGTGATCGTCAACGGGCAGAAGCGCGACCTGACTGTGGCCAACGCCGCCAAGGACAAGCTCAACGTGTCGCTGACCGAATCTAACAACGCGCTCGTCGTCGCCAAGCAACTGGCCGACGACCGGCGGATCGAAGCCGATGACAAGCGGAAAGCCGCCGTCGCCGCCGCGCGGGCGGCCAACGAACAGAATCGCAGTGCCGTGGATGTCGAGGTCGAAATGGTTCGACTGCTCGATGGCAAACTCCGGGACGTCCCCGCGATCCAGAACGATCGCGAGCAGCTCCTCGACAAGGCGATCGCGCGACTCGCGGCCGCGGCCCGGGCGATGACCAACCTCCGCCGCGACGTCGAATGGGCCCCCGAGGACGAGGAGAACAACTGGCGGTCGCTGGCCAGGTCGTACCAGGCGCAGGCCAGGGTGAGCCTGTCGCGCAACAAGATCGACGACGCGATGCGGGAATTCCAGCAGATGGAGGAGATCATCGCAAGGCTCATCGCGGCCCACCCCGGCAACCCGAGAATGCAGGTCAACCTGCTCCGGATCCAGCGCGAGTTCGGGCATGTCGCCATGAGCCGACTGGGCGACTCCGAGACGGCCCAGCGATTCTTCCGCATGGCGCTCGAGGCGAGCCGGGCTTGCCTGGAGAAGAATCCCGACCTCGATGTTTACAAGAGCGAGCTGGCCAATTCGCTGGGCATGCTCGCCGTGTCGGAACTGGCGCTCGGTCATCTCAAAGAGGCCCGCAAGCTCTATGCAGAAGAGCGCGAGGTCCGCGAGTCGTTCTCGCCGGCCCAGGCGAACGACTGGGAGAGCCGCCGCGAACTCGCGAGTCTCTACGCCCAGCTCGCGGAGCTGAATGTCAGGATGGGCGACCGGGACGAAGGCAAGCGGCTCTACGACCAATGCGCCAGGATGCGCGAAGAGATCGCCAAGGAACGGCCCGATTCCTGGGCAGCCCAGAACGATCTCGGCCTATCATACAACAGTCAAGGATCCATCCTTTTTCCGCAGGGCGGCGACGCGGCCGGCGCGCGCAAGTTCCACCAGAAGGCCCTGGGCATCTTCAAGAAACGGGTCAACACCTACGCGTCCGACTTCGACAACAAGTACATCCTCGCCGAGACGCTCTATTACGAGGCGACCTGTGCCCTCTACGCGGGCGACCAGGACGGGGCCGCCGCGGGGTACCGCGAATGCCTGGAGATCTGCAAAGAGCTGGCCAGCGAGCCCAAGGCCAAGAAGCCACAGACTTTCCTGATGCTCGCCGTGGCGCGTTGCGGCGATCATGCCGGGGCCGCAAAGATCGCCGACTCGCTGGTGGCGACACCGCCGAAGGATGAAGGCCTCTATGTCCAGGCCGCATGCGGCTACGCCCTCGCCGCCCGCGCCGCCCGCGCCGCCGGCAGTGATGCCGCCCTCGTCCCATCCTACATCAAGAAAGCGATCGCTTGCTTACGCGAGGCCATCAAAAGAGGGTGGGCCGACTTCAAGAGCCTCGAGATCGATACCGATCTCGAGCCGATCCGCAATACGGAGGAATTCAAGGCGTTGCTCGACGAACTTCGGAAAGCGGGCGAAAAGCGACCGTGATCGGACCGGAGTCCGTCCAGGCGACCTTGCCCGTCTGGTTTCAAGTGCGACCGAAGATGGAATTGCTGAGGGTACCGGTGCTGTCGGCGAACGAGTCCTGTGGGATGCCGAGCGTGTGAAGGAGGCTGAGATAGAGGTTCGACATCCTCGTCTCGCCGTTGCGCCAATAGGTGCCGAGCTTGAGTCCCATCCTGGATCCACCGGCGATCAGGGTCGGCAAGTTGCGAGGATTGTGAGTGGTGCTGGCGCCGCTGCCGTACAGCACAATCGTGTTCTCGAGTACGCTCCCGTCGCGGTCGCGATACTCGGTCAGCCGGTCGAAGAAGTGCGCGAGTTGCCGGCTCAGGAACAGGTCGTACTTCGCGAATGCCAGTTGTCCCGCCTTGTCCTCCGCGTGCGAGAGCGAGTGATGGGTGTTAGGCAAGCCGAGCTTGAGCGGGAAGGTATCGCTGATGCCCATGCCGTCCTCGCGGTTGAGCATGAAGGCGACCGACCGCGTGATGTCCGCGTCGAAGGCCAGGGCGATCAGGTCGAACATGTTGCGGTAATACTCCGCGGGGTCTCCCTCGTTCGTCGCATCCAGGTTCAGATGCGAGTAATCCTGTTTCTTAAGGGGGACGTCGATCCAGCGTTCGGAGGCGATCAGCCGCGATTCGACTTCGTTGAGGGACGTGAGGTACTGGTCCATCCGCTCGCGATCGGACTTGCCGAGCCGTTGGTGGAGCGACTTCGCACTCTCGACGACCGCGTCCACCAGCTTGATGCGTCGCTTCAATGCGGCGCGTTCGGATTGGAGCGACTCGCGGTCGGCGCGAAACAGACGATCGAACACGCGACGCGGGTTGTTTTCGGCCGGGATCGGTCGCCCTTCGAGGCTGTAGGAGATCGTGCCGGTCCGCGAGAGGAAGCCGGTCCCCGCGTCGATCGACAACACCAGCGAAGGCTGACGGCAATATTGCTTCGTGTGGTGCGCGACGACCTGGTCGAGACCGACCGAGTTGTAGGCGCCGGGCTTCGGGTCATGCAGAGGGGCTCCGGTGAGCCACATGTCGGAGCAGACATGGGGGTCGGCCTTGGGGCCGCTCGGATGATAGAACCCGCCCAGGAAGCTGAGTTGTTTGCGGAACCGACCGAGCGGCTCGGTCGATTTGCTGAAGACGAACTCGCCGTTCCGCTCAGAAGTCGGGAACCAGCTCCATTCGTCGATGCCATGCGCGGCTCGGGGAAGCGACATGCCGTTGGCCGTGTACAGCGCGCAGAAGCGGCGGGGGATCCGTTCCGTCACCTCCGCGCCCATGGCGTCGAGGACCGGCAAAGCCAGGGCCATGCCGCCCATGCCTTGAAGAAAAGCCCTGCGGTCGATGAGACGGAATGAGGTCATGGGAGGCTCCGAGGGCGAAAATGGTCACTTCTCGAGGAACATGGGGCTCTTCACCACGTATCGAATCATGTCTTGCATGCGGTAGCCGTCGGCCTTCAGCTTCAGTCCGTCTCGTTTCAAGGACGCGAGTTCATTGTGGGAAAGGCTACGGCCGTTTGCATAGGTCTCCAGGTGCTTGAGGATGCTGAAGGCGACACCATCGATGCGATCTTCCGCCAGGTATCGCTTCAGACCGTCGAAACCCTCGACCTCTTTCGTGTCGGGCAATGTCGAACGGGCATCGACCCGCTCCCGCTTCAGTCTGCCGCCCGCGTCGAACTCCTCGAAGGGGACTCCCCATGGGTCGATTTTCGAGTGGCACTGGGCGCAGCCGGGTTGATTGCGGTGGCGCTCCAGGCGCTGGCGAAGCGACAGCCGCTTCGTTTCTTCCTTGAGCGCCGGCACGTTCGGCGGCGGATCGTCCGGGGGCTCGGCGATGATCCGGCGAGCAAGCCATGCCCCGCGCTTCACCGGGTTTGACTCGCGGCCGTCGGACAACCCCGCCATGATCGCCGCTTGTGCGAGGACTCCGCCCAGCTCACGCCGCCCGTGCGGGATCGCCACAAATTGAAAGCCGCTCTCCGTGCGGTCGGCGAGATCATAGTAGCTGGCGACGACCTCGTTCGCGACGACGAAATCCGACTCGATCAGGTTCCGCGCCGGCAAGTTCTTGCGGATCAAATACTGCACGAACTGCACCGGTTCCTGCTGTAATTGCCTTCGCACATCGCGAGTGAGTTTCGGGAAGCGACCGCGATCCGGTTCGAGCACCTGGAATTTGTCGAGCGCCAGCCATTGCGAGCTGAACTCGCCGGAGAATCGCTCGAACCGCGGATCATCGACCATCCGAGCGACTTCGGCATCCAACCGTTTGCGCAACGAACCGGACGCGGCCAGCTTCAACATCTCCCGATCCGGCGGGCCGTTCCAGAGGAAATACGACAGCTTCGACGCCAGCTCGTAATCGTCCAGCGGCTCGGGCTCGGGCGTACGGCTGTCCTCGATCAGGAACAGGAACTGCGGCGACGTCAGCACGACTTGCAGCGCGTCCTTTACGCTATCCCGAAAACCCAACCCGGCCTTGAACGATTTCTCGAAGACAGCCGTCAGGGAGGACTCTTCCTCGGCGGTGATCGGTCGACGGAACGCGCGGGCGGCGAACTCGCGGATGATCCGACGCGCGTAGGCCGGTGTCTCACCCTGGCCTTGCGAATCAATAAAAAGGTTCCTGTGCGACGCTGGCGGCCACGCGTCAAAGAACGGCCCCTCGAACTCGACCGACCGGATCAGCAGGCGGGGCATGTCCCGACCGTCAGTGTATTCGCTGCGCACGCCGATCTCGCGCAGGCCGGCGAGATAATTGACATTGTCCTTCTCGACGTCCGGACTGGGGAAGTTGCGGATAGCCCCTTTGAAGACATATCGGGATAGCGTTTCGTTCGATACCGTTTGTACCGTTCCAACCCGGTCCAACGTGCTACCGCAATCGCGACGCAGTCCCAGGTGTACGCCCAGGCGCGGCGACCGTCGCTCGAACGCGATGAAGCGTCTGGCCAGCTCATGGTCGGCGGCCAGGGGCGTGAAGACGACGCGGTCCAATCGCAGCGGGCCGGTCTGGATCGCCCGCACCGAGATCTCCCCGGCGTCGAGCCGGACCGCCAGGAACGCCGGCTGCCACCACTTCGCCGCGAACTGGCGTTCGCCCAGGGAAAGCGTCACGTCCTGCGGGGACCCGAAAAGCCCGCGGAGAACACCACGTTTTTCGGGATACAGGTCGACCTGATAGATGCCGGGCGTCTTGATCGTCGCGGTTTGCGGATGATTCGGATCGCGACAGACGACGACTCCGGCGCCATCGGGCAACTGGGCCGCGGCGCCCGGATCGAGCAGCAGGCCGTCGTCGTATTTCGCCGCCGTGACCGTCACGCGAAACCGACCGTGGTCGGGGAGTTCGCGCAGCGAGATCTTGAAGTTCGCCTTGGGTCCGTAGGTGTCGCCGCCTCGGAAGGTCTCGTCATTCGTGATGGCTGGCCGCAGCAACAAGCCTTGCGGGACGACACGATAAGCGAGCCCTTTCGGATAGCCGGGATTGCCGCGCATGCAGGCGAAAACCGCGTGATAGATGCTGTCGTAATCTCGCCAGCCGCGGACCGTGTCATTCCCGGCGTAGCCTTCGATGAAGCGATACTTCGTCCGCATCACGAACGGTTCGAAGTCGAACGGCTTTTTGAGCTTCGGCTCCGCGACCACGAAATCTCGGTTGTCCAGGAGGAGACTGTTCGCCCCCAGGATGAGCTTGTCCGGGCACGGCTGGGGATTGATGCCCTCACCCAGATCGACGCGAAAAGACTGGATCGTGGGCCTGGAGTTCGGGTCGACGATGCATCGATCGAGCGCCTGTTCGGCGATCTCGAAGTAGGCCTCGAGCAACAGGGGAGAGAGGGTCAGCGTCTCCTGGTTGTTCACGAACCCGTCTCGAGAGACGGCATCCGGCGGTAACGATTCCGTGAGATCGTCCTCGAGCCATAACAACTCGCGCAGCGTGTTGCGATACTGGGCGACGGTCAGCCGTCGTGCCCCGCCGTTCCTGGGCGTCGGCCGCGATCGCGCCATCTCCGATGCCCGCGCGATCCAATCGATCGCCTGCTGTCGCTCGGCGACGGTCGGCTGTGGCTCGTCCTCCGGCGGCATGGCCTCGTTTGTAATCTGCTTTCGGATACCCTCCCACAGCCGCAGATGCCGATCTTCGAGCGACGAATCAAGATGATCGACGCGAATCCCCGATGTCCGCTTATCCACATTGTGGCACCGCGCGCAATACTGCTTCAAGAACGGCTTCACGTGGAGGTCGAACGACCCGTCGAGCGACTTTCCATCCTCCGCCCCATGCACGGAGGACGCCGCAATCTGGAGTAGGATGGCGAGCGCCAGCGGTAAGAGGCGTAGGCCGCATGACGTCGAAGCAAGAAACCCTCGCCGAGAAGACGAAAGGATCGCCCGATTTCGCGCGGATGTCGTTTCATTCATCTTGGGCATGATCGGGATGAAATCCCCCTCGACGAAGTCAAGAATCCATGGCCCTGCGATCGGGGGGAGATCGGGCCGGCCGGGTGTGCGACTCAGGGCAGGGAAACCGCTCGTGACTTCGGAACCGCCGAAGATCACGAGTTCGGCACCGTCCTTCAGTTTAAAGCTTTCCACGACCTCGAGGAACCCCTCCCCGGCGGTTTCATGAAGACGCTCTTGCCCCGCCCGACGGCCAGAGTCTGACTCGGAAGTCTGATCGGCCGTCTCGCAGGGTGCTCTGTGAGCACCGAATCCGGCCAGATTACCTGGGATCGGTGCTCACAGAGCACTTCGTCCTCGTAATGGTCGATGACCTTAACGGCGATGTCGCCCGACGCGGGCGGCTCGAAGGGGTAGCTCCTGGTGCTGTAGAGGCTCGCCCATTGGGCCTCGTCGATCTCGGCCCGGAGGGCGCGCTTGAGCCTGCCGTAGGGGTCGTCGGCCCCGAGGAAGTAGGCGTGCCGGACGAAGAAGCACTCGCCGTTTTAATCGGTGTCGATGAACCAACATGCGATGTCGTCGGTCGATGAACTCCGGATCTGACTCGTCGTCGGGTCGTAGACATCGACGCCCTTCACTTCGACGATCACCTTGCGTTCGGCGTCGCGGGTGATGGCGATGTCGGGCTCGCCGAAGACCATGAACAGGTTGCCGGCCCCGGTGTTCTTGAGCGTGTCGCCGATCAAGAGGTCCGGGTTCATCCGCGCCGGGAGGACCGTGAGCTTGCCATATCGCCGGGATTCCTCGGAGACGTGCGGGTCGAAGGCGAAGCCGCAAACGATCAGGATGTCGAAGCCGAGGCCGGAGACGGCTTCCTTGGCGGCTTCCTTGACCTGGTGAGGAGTCACGGTCCCGTACTCAGGACCGATCGTCACGGCAACGCGGCGGCTCTTGCCGTCGCCATTGGTGTAGTCGCCCGTGGCGTGAATCCAGGCCCCGGCGTGCGACTCAAGGCGGTCGAACTTGAGCCGCTCGTTCTTGAACGTGTTTTGCACCCCCGCCTTTCGGAGGTTGTCCAGGATTGGAACTGAGCGCGAAAGACTGACCCACCCTGAGCGCCTAATTTTGACCCACCTGGTCCTTTAAG
>JBKQHM010000738.1:0-4939 GCA_052148775.1 Isosphaeraceae bacterium
GGAGCGAGAATCCGCCGATCCTCCACCGCAAGGAGACCTTCCTGCCAGCGGAGCTTCCGCTCAGATCGAAATTCGAGCGGCTCACGCGGCAAGAGGAGCGGGCGGGGCTGCTGGAGGAGACGGCGACGATCGGCACGCGTTCGGGGTGGGCCGACCGATTAAGCTCGATGGGATACGTAGTCCGCGGCCATCGACTGGTTCGGAGCCAATCGGAGGGTAATCTGTCGGGATCTCGAATGAATGACGACGTAGTAAGACGGGGTAACGACCGAAGTTGACGAGTTTCTTGACCGGCTGATTTCAAAGCCTGGCCTCCCCGCCATACCCATTGAACTTGGCGATCTCCCGCGGCCGTGGTAATTTAGGCCAAGGGAGCATAACAAAAAATGACTGTACACATACCCGAATACCTAGAACGGTTCGTGCACGACCAGGTACAAGCCGGTCGCTATTCGACCGAAGATGAGGTCATCAGCGACGCCCTGGAACAGCTTCGCCAGCAGGTCCAGCCCGAAGCGGTTTCCCGCGGATCGCTCGGTACCGTGCCGGATGCCGAAGATGAGCCAAGAGGGGCCGTTGAGCCCGCCATGCCGTTACCGGGGCGGAAACCTCTCTGGGAGCGTGCCGCGGAATTGCGAAAAAGTATCCCCGAGGAAGAATGGGCCAAGCTGCCCGTCGACGGCGCGGAGCAACTCGACCACTACCTCTACGGATCACCCAAGCGGCCAACTTCATGAAGAAGTCTTTTGCCGACGCCCAATACTTCGTCGCATTGATCAATGACAAAGACCAGGCCCACCCCGCCGCACTGGCTATGAGCCAGGCATTGCAAGGGGAAACCCTCGTCACCACCGAGGAGGCGTTGAGCGAAGTGCTGGCGTACTTCGCCGAGCGAGGCCCCTATCTGAGGCAGGTTGCCGTCGCCTATGTGGAGGATATCCTGAGCGATCCGGACATGGTGATCCGCGCGCAATCCCATCAATCTTTCCTTGACGGTTTCACCCTTTACAAGGCCCGTCCCGACAAGGGGTATAGCTTGACCGATTGCATCTCGATGGTGGCGATGCGACAGGAGGGCATCGCCGAGGTCCTGACGCATGACAATCATTTCACACAGGAAGGCTTTACGATATTGCTCTGATTCGCCCGACGCCGACGCACGGCGCAGTAACGAAGACCTGCTCGTCGACCTGGCCGTCGGCCGATCCCGGCGACGTCCGCCGATCTCAACCCTGCCGGTCGGCCTCCAGCGGGACATCCGCGCCTTCTTCGGCAGCTACGCGATCGCCTGCCGCCTGGCCGACGAGCGGCTGTTCCAGGCCGGCGATGCCGAGGCCGTCGACGACGCCTGCCGGCGGTCGGCCGTCGGCAAGCTCTTGCCGAATGCCCTGTATGTCCATCGGAGCGCCCTGGAATCGCTCGACCCGCTACTCCGCGTCTACGAGGGATGCGCCCGGGCCTATCTCGGCGAGATCGAGGGCGCCAACCTGATCAAGCTGCACCGCCAATCGGGCAAGGTGTCTTATCTGGTCTACCCCGAGTTCCAAGCCGACCCGCACCCGGCCCTGGTGCGGAGCATCAAGCGGAACCTGCGGTCCCGCGAGATCGAGAGCCTCGATTACGCCGGGAGCGAGAACCCGCCGATCCTCCACCGCAAGGAGACCTTCCTGCCAGCGGAGCTTCCGCTCAGATCGAAATTCGAGCGGCTCACGCGGCAAGAGGAGCGGGCGGGGCTGCTGTAGGAGACGGCGACGATCGGCACGCGTTCGGGGTGGGCGGACCGGCTGCGAGTGGGAAGATATGCCCTCCGCGGCCATCGGCTCGTTCGGAGCCGCTCGGAGATTGGGCCAGCGGCCCCGGAGGAATGATGAGGCGACTTCGAGCGCGCGAAACCGCGACCGTCGATGAGGATGACGTCCGGAAAAGCGATGCATCCCGGTCAGGCTTTCCCGATTAACTCGGAGGGCCAGTCGGGCTGGAAAGCCTGACCGGCCTTCCTGTGCGAGTCATCGGATAAGGCCCCATCCAGAGAGGCCGCTGCCAGATCGAGTTGCTGCCGGAGTTGCTCCCGTCTCGCAGGCATCTCCAGGATCGCCGGAATCTCGGGTGGTATCAGGTAGGCGACCTGGTGGAAGGCATGGGCCGCGTTCGGAGAGAGGAGGTCGTGCTTGCTGCTGGAATTGACCACGCTGATGTGGATCTGAGCGATCTTATCGCGGAAGGTCTTCGCGAGCCGGTAGGCTTCCGTCATCGACGTGTCGACCTGGCGAGCGTGACCGATGTCGAAGCACATCCGGGCGTCGGGGAGCCTGTCGAAGATCCGTTCGAGCTCCCCGACCGTGCGACCCACCGGCTTTCGTTTGTCCAGGTTCTCGATACAAAGGAGCGATCCGAGTTGCTTCCAGGGGGAGTGGTCGCGGATGACGTCCGGGTGTGCGACGATCGGCCATCCTTTCTCGGCGAAATCGATCAGCCGATCGACGACGTCGGTCTCTCGGGCGCCGTCATAGTCCGTCGGGGCGTGGACCGAGACGTAGGAGAAACGCGTCAGGTCCGCATGCCTGACGAAGGCCACCAGTCCCGGTAGCTCGCGGAGGCGGAGCGCCGACAGCTCGATCGCCGCGACGTCGATCCCGTCGAGCATCTTCAAGGCAAGGCCGAAGTCGCCGAGGGCCAGGGCACCGGTGGAGAAACCGAACGGGCGCATCAGAATACTCCGTACGTCTTGGTCAGGTCATGGAGTTCGGGGCAAAGCTCGGGGTCGAAGAAGACGGAGTCGAGCGCTCCTTGAAACACATGACCGAGTTCTCTCACCCTCATGTAGTCGGGGTCAGCCGCCACATCCGGCTGACTCAACCGATCGAGATGCTTGCGTCTCTCGTCGTCGTCCAGGATCGCCAGGAACTCATCGTAGGCGCCGAACATGCTCGAGGCGACTTCGTCGAGCCGATCACTCTCGAGGAACAATCTGGCGAAGATGGCCAGGGGCGTCATCCGCACATCGTTCGAGAGGTGGTCGCCGAGCGCCAGGGCGGCTCGGTCCATCTCGCCCGTCGGGGGATCGGCCGTGCCCGTCGGATTCGGATGCGTGGAACACCGGAAGCACATGACAAGACCGGCGGCGTAGGTGAGCTTCCTTGAAAGCCTGAGCTTCGTCGTGCGGAGCGCCCATCCTTGTCCGGCACGTTGTCTTCGTTTGTAGGCGAAATCGACCGCAAGCGTTCGCCAGTATCGGGCGATGTCGTTCTGGAGGAAGCGTGGTACGTTCTTCGGATTCCGGGCGTGCATCCAGCCGTAATCCTCGACGATGTAACGCCTCAATACGTTGTTGACGACCCTCCGATACGCGTCGTCCCGACCGATGCACAGGGACTCGAGGAGGAGGAGCATGCGTCGGGTCAGGTTCGCGTTGGTATCGTCGCTCCCTCCGATGTAGTTGATCAGGTCGTGGCTGAAGACCAGGCCACCGAAGGTTGCCTCCCGTCCCGGTCCCTTGACAGCCTCTTCCTTCAGGAAGGACTCAATGCTGAGAGACGCCTCGAGATGCTCTGGGTCGGCAATCCCGTCGACCAACAGGACCCAGTCCAGGTCGCTCCCCGACGTCAATTCCCGGCGAGCCAGCGATCCGAAGACGACGACGCTTGTGTCCTCGGTGGTGAAGGTGGTAAGGGACGAGTTGAGCGATCGTATGCGATCGGCGGAAGCCTGGGCAGCGGCTTCGATAGCCTTCCATTCCACGCCGAGTTTGGCGGAAAGTTGTCGGATTGGGTCGACGCTATCCACGTATACCGATAAACCTCAGTGGCATAAGAGTTTCGACTGGAAACGATCGATCTCTCGGTTCGAAGGCGTAGGCACAAAATATACCCGGAAACGCGTGCAAAGTCTATTCTTCGATCGTCTCGGCGCAAGGGCTGGTTCCCGGTCGAGGTCAGTCTCAGGTCGAGTTCGGCGATGGAATCCTCACCGTTCGGGGGACGTTCCAGAAGTTCTTCGCCCAGGTCGAGCTCAAAACCTATATCGAGTCGGTGCTCGAAGCGGAGGCGATCCCGGCCGAGATCGGCGTCTTCTACGTCTTCAAGGACGAAGCCGCCGGCCCGCAATACCTCGCCAGCCGGTATCGACGCGCCACGACGGCCCCGCGCAAACGGATCTCGGAGGTTCGGTTCGAGGAGAACCGCGACCTTCTCGAGCCCTTCATGGCGACCATCGCGGCCCTCGGGCGGCTGCCGGAGGCCGATGAATTCGCGCAGGCTGCGGAGCTCGCGGCCCAGTTCGGCTCGCTCAAACGAGCGTTCGCCCTGATCAAGCGCGTGACGGGGTCCGACGACTGGGATGCGATCGCCCGGCGCAATACCAAAGTCCTGCTCGTCTACCTGGCCCTCGGGCGATCCCGGCGACGTCCGCCGATCTCGGCCCTGCCGGTCGGGCTCCAGCGCGACATCCGCGCGTTCTTCGGCAGCTACGCGAACGCCTGCCGCCTGGCCGACCACCGGCTGTTCCAGGCCGGCGACGCCGAGGCCGTCGACGACGCCTGCCGCCGTTCGCCCGTGGGCAAGCTCTTGCCCAACGCCCTCTACGTCCATCGGAGCGCCCTGGAATCGTTCGACCCGCTGCTCCGCGTCTACGAGGGATGCGCCCGGGCCTATCTCGGTGAGATCGAGGGCGCCAACCTGATCAAGCTGCATCGCCAATCGGGCAAGGTCTCGTATCTCGTCTACCCCGAGTTCGCGACCGACCCGCACCCGGCCCTGGTTCGGAGCATCAAGCGGAACCTGCGGTCCCGCGAGATCGAGAGCCTCGATTACGCCCGGAGCGAGAATCCGCCGATCCTCCACCGCAAGGAGACCTTCCTGCCAGCGGAGCTTCCGCTCAGATCGAAATTCGAGCGGCTCACGCGGCAAGAGGAGCGGGCGGGGCTGCTGGAGGAGACGGCGAC
>JBKQHM010000739.1:0-36057 GCA_052148775.1 Isosphaeraceae bacterium
TGGCGGCCGGATCAGTGGTGTGAGCCATCCCTAACTGCTCCTTCCAGTTGTGACTTGGCGGGATAACACGTTTCCAACATCGATTATACGCGGACGGGCTTTCCGCTGCAAAGTATGTCGTGCGCCCGCGCTCGCCGAGTACACCGAGACGGTCTACAAGAATTGCCCGTACTCGGATAAGTTGCTCACGGACGCCCCCTACCCGCGGAAGACGGCCATCCCCACGAGGGTCGGCGACCCGTCGCCGATCAAGTATGTCCTCTATATCATCAAGGAGAATCGGACTTACGACCAGGTCTTCGGCGATTTGCCTCGCGGCAATGGCGACCCCTCGCTGGTGATGTTCGGGCGCGATGTAACGCCCAACCACCACAAGCTGGCCGAGGAGTTCGTGCAGATGGACAACCTGTATTGCAACGGGCATGTCTCGGCCGACGGACATCCCTGGTCGACCATGGCCTATCACACCGACTACCTCGCCCGCAACTGGGCCCTGACCTACTCGAGCCGATCCGGGATCGAGGACGATGACGACGGCGACCTCTCCAACGCCCCCTCGGGCTATCTGTGGGACGCGTGCGCCCGCGCGGGCCTCGGCTATCGCAACTACGGCGAGTTCGGACGGCGCGTCAGCCAGCCGGATGGGTCCTTCAAGATGGAGGCCGAGGTGCCGGGCCTCGTCGGCCACATCTGCCCCGAGTACGGTATCTCCAAGGTGCGCGGCCGTCGCGTGCGCGACACCGACAACGCCGAGACCTTCCTCCGCGAATTCCGCGATTTCGAGAAGAAGGGCGACCTGCCTCGGCTGATGATCATGAGCCTGGGAGAGGATCACACGACCGGCACGAGCCCGGGCACGTATACTCCTAGGGCCTGCGTGGCGAGTAATGACCTGGCGATCGGGCGGATCGTCGAGGCGGTCACCCGGAGCAAGTACTGGCCCGAGATCGCGATCTTCGTCATCGAGGACGACGCCCAGAACGGGCCGGACCACGTCGATGCGCATCGGACGATCGGCCTGGTGATCAGCCCCTACACCAAGCGCAGGTATCTCGACAGCTCGCAGTACAGCACCGTCGGCATGATCCGCACCATGGAGCTGATCCTGGGCCTTCCCCCGCTCTCCCAGTACGACGCGGCGGCCAGGCCCCTGTTCGAGGCGTTCACCGATCGGGCCGACCTGGCGACCTATAGCCTCGAGCCGGCCCGGATCGACCTGAACGAGATCAATGCGAAGACGGCTTATGGCGCCGACCGGTCCGCCAGGATGAACTTCGATGAGTACGACAAGATCGACGACTTCGAGCTGAACGAGATCCTCTGGCGGTCGATCAAGGGGAAGGACGCACCGCTCCCTCCGGCCGTGAGGCGGGCGATCGCCTACCGGGGCATCCGCTCGGGGGGCGCTTCTCGATAACGTCGGGAATCCTCTTTCGACCGGCGGATCGGGAGGGCGGCGCGTGTCGAGTCGCGAGCCGACACCGGACAATCGAGGAGAAACCTGCGGGGTCAACCGGCCTCTACCGCGCCGAAAATGATTCTTCGAGATCCTGCCCGTCGATCTTCACACGGATTTTTCCTTCAAGACCGCCGGGAAAGCTGCTTGCCGCCGAGACGAAGCGGTTCGGAGTTCTCGGGTCGGCTTCTAGGGCCACGGTCTTGAGGCCGGCGCTATTCGAGCGGATCCCTTCGAGCTCGAAAACGACTTCGGTTGGCGGCGGAGTCATGGGGGTTGAACCGTCGTTCTCGAAGAAGACGGCGACGATCTTAGCGGCCCGCGGCTTCTTTTTCGCCGCACGAGAGGGATCCGCCGTTTCCGTCTTGATCGCAACCAAGCCCGCGTCGTGCGGTAGGCGAACCATTGCGCCGCCGACTGGAGAAGGTTTAACCGCCACCACCTGAGTGCCCGACTCGGCGCCGCATCCGATGATTGGGCCGAGGGAGAACAAGGCAATCCAGGGGCGAATTGAACGCATTTCCATTCGATGCTCCCCAATAAACCGGAAAATGACCAGCGTAAACCTCGTCGAGGCACACCGACGGAACAAAGGCAGAAACCGCCTATCAACCGCGAAAACGAGGGATGCGCGGAAAAGGACCGATCGTAGTGCGGCTGATGAATCACGCCCGGGGCCTTGCGGCCCCGGGCAACCAGGCTGGCTCAGGCTGGCAATTCAATCTCGGTGATCAATCAATAAGCATCAGAGCTGGTGATTTCTCCCCCGGCCTTGGTGCCGAGGCTCCACCAGACGTTGCGGGCGATCGAATCCTTGACGAACCGGACGCTGCCGTCGACGAACAAAGTGTTGACGCCGCCGGGGTGGAAGCTCGTGGCCGGGAGGGAATTGCTGCCGTTGTCGCTCTGGCTCGGGTTACCCTGGCCTCGGCAAACGTTGACAGGATACTGATGATCGTTCGGCGTCTGGGCGACGTTGAAGGCGGAACCTTCGGAGAACGATGCCCAGCGCCATCCGCGGTGGCTGGTGATGAGCACCGAGCTCGGGTTTGCGAACTCGGCGGCGCAAAGCTGCAGGGCAGTGTAGGTATTCGCCAAGTTGGAGGCGCTCGACGTGAAGTCGTCATACTGATAAGGCAGCGCGGCGTTGACCACGACGCCGTTGCCGCGGTAGTGGCTGCCGGGCGTCGAGGAGCCGATGCCACGGCCGTGGGCGCTCTCGTTGCCCTGATTGTTACCCACGAGCGCCTCGGCAAAGAGCAGCGTGTTCGAAGTCCCGTCGGTCGCGTTGGTGATCCCGTAGCTCAACCACACGGCGAACATCCCCGTGCTGCCATTGCCGTCGGCGTTCTGCATGCTGGTGTACGGCGAGGTATCCAGTCCGCTCGGCCAGTCGGTCGTGGTGCCGTAGCAGGCGTGATAGTTATTGAGTCCGGTCTGTCCGACATAAGGGTCTGATGGACACATGTATTGTTTGACGATTGTGAGGACAACAGTCGAATTCTCGGGCGCCGGGGTGTTGTCGTGAATCTCCTCAGCCATGTTGAAGTTGATGGCGTTGTAGAGCGGCGTTTGTTCCGTGAACGGGAGCGAGGTCGCGAGCGAGCTCCAACCGCGCCAGTCGGCATAGCCGGGGCATGTCGAAGAAGGATCGGCATTGCAATTCTTGGATGCGGCCATCGGGAACACGCCGTTGGCACTGTGATAGTTGTGCATGGCCAGCCCGATTTGCTTCAGGTTGTTGGTGCATTGGATCCGCCGGGCCGCCTCGCGTGCCGCCTGCACCGCCGGCAACAGGAGTGCGATGAGCACCGCGATGATGGCGATGACCACCAGCAGTTCGATCAGGGTAAATCCACGTCGCTTCCGAGAATTCATTCGGGTCCTCGATCTCAGGGTGAAACGGTCTCCGCAACGCGGGAGGCAGAGCAGGCGGCCACTCAACCAAGCTCGCTCGCCGGGGCCTCGATGACCTCCGGCACGGAACCGGTCCCGCCTCGGTCGATCGCGGCGGCATGCCCTGCTCGAAAAAAAGGGCGCCTTCCCCTCGCACGGCCCCACTGGCCAGCGTGCGAGGGTCGCTATATTAACTCTTGATCGTGAAAGCCATATGTGTAATCTCTTTAATTCGCGTAAAGTTTGGCGGATCATCGATCTTGCCCCGGAAGCCGGGCCGGCTCGGGCTGCCGGCGCCCGATGGGATGTCGTGTCCGAGGAAGACGACCGTTCCAGGGTGGCGAGGGGATCGCTCGAGCGCGGGGGGGCCTCGGGGCGAGCGCGGTCGCCCCGTGGGTTCGGTCAACTCCGGCGGAACGGAGTGGCGAGGTCGCGGAGGAAGCGCCACTGATCGGGGACCTCGATCAAGGAGGGTCCGTCGCGGTCGAGGGCGACGCGGACGGCGGCGGAGAGCTCATCGGAGTTGCGGGCCCGGCAGGCGGGGACTCCGTAAGCCTCGGCGAGCTTGACGAAGTCCGGATTATTGAGATCCGTGTCGAGGTGTCGTCCCTCGTGGGCGCGATCCTGGATGTTCTTGATCGCGCCGTATGTGGAATCATTGTGGACGAGAGCGATGACGCGGAGTCGATAGCGGGCCGCGGTGGCCAGCTCTTGCGCGGTCATGACGAAGCCGCCGTCGCCGCTCATGGAGACGACAGGCCGGTCGCCGAGGGCCACGGACGCGCCGACGGCCGCCGGGAACGCCCAGCCCAGGGTGATATAGTTGGACGGGTAGAAGAAGCGACGGGGGCCGTAGGACGGCCAATCGGCCTGCATCCGATAGCCCATCTCGCACGCGTCGGTGAAGACGGGTACCTCGTCCGGGAGCGAGGCGCGAAGCGTGTCGATCAGCCATTCGGGCCTGGGATGGCGTGCGGCTCGGGCCTCGTCCCAGAGGGTGCCCCATCCCGATTCGGCGGGCTTGGGCGTTTTGGCGAGTGCCGACGCAAGCGCGCGGCAGGCGGCCCTGGCGTCGGCGACGATCCCCACTTCGACCGGGTGGTTCATTCCGATCTGGTCGGGGTCGAGGTCGATCTGGATCAACCGGCCGGGTATCGGTAGGCGCCGCCAGTCGGTGAGGACCTCGGTGAATCGACAGCCGACGGCCAGCATGACGTCGGCGTGCGGCAGGACGGTCTTCGAACGCACTGAGCGAGCATGCCCGAGCGAGCGGGGATGACGCTCGTCGAGCAAGCCCTTGCCGTTGAGGGTTGTGATGACCGGCGCATCGAGGCACCTGGCCAGTTCTTCGATCTCGTCGGCCGCGCCCGACCAGAGCGCACCGCCGCCGGCCAGGATGATGGGGCGCCGGGCACCGGCCAGGACTTCGGCGGCCCTGGCGATGGCGGCGTCCGGCACGGCCGGGGTGGGCGGGGCAGGGAACGCGGCCAGCCCGGCTGACACGTCGCAGGGCGCACGCATCAAGTCCTGGGGGAGGAACAGCGCAGCGGGGCGAGGGCGGCCCCACGTCATCGCCTGGAATGCCCGGCCCAGCAGCGACGGGATCCGATCGACTCGGCGGACCGTCCCGCACCATGCGGTCACCGGTCGAAAAATCCCTTCGAGGTCGATCTCGTGGTAATTGCCGCACTCGAGCTCGAGGGCATTCGAGTTGACCTGACCGGCCAGGAGCAGAATGGGGACCGAGTCGGCCCAGCATTCCGCGACTCCGCTCAGGGCGTTGGTCGCGCCGGGACCCGCAGTCGTGCAGACCACCCCCGGTGTGCCCGTCACCCGTGCCGAACCGTCCGCCGCGAAGGCTCCGGCATGCTCGTTGCGGATGAGTATCGTTCGGATCGACCCGGATCGGGCCAGAGCGTCGTAGATCGAGGTGGAGTGCGAGCCCGGCATCCCGAAGAGATGCCGGACCCCCCAACGCGACAGGCCCTCTACAAGAACGTCCGCACCGTTTGTCATGATTCTATTCGCCTCGTGACAGGATCTGACCCGTTGGGATTCTAACAGACGATGCCCGCCCGGCTGGAGCCCCTGGCCCCGATCCGACTGGCGACTTCTCCTCTTCAAGCCGGGGTTCGGGTATGATGCGGGGAGTCAATAAACCGTGAGCTTGATTCCAGATAGTCCGTTGCATTGATGCAACATCATTCAAGGCCCGGCGAAGGAGGCGTCCATGAAACCGAAGAACCCGCCTGGCCGACGCGTGCCCCAGAGCAGCAACGCTGCGACCGAACCCCCGGTCCGAGAGGTCCGCGCCGTCATCCTCGATTTCGTCCAGGGCCAAATCGAGGCGTTCGACGCCGAGCATGGAGGCGGCATCCTCGTCCGGAAGGACTCTCGGGGCTATACGTTGAGCCGCGAGGAGGATGGAATCCCCGTCGCCCGGCTTCGGCCCAAGGGCGAGGGCCTGTTCCAGATCCTGTACTGGAATCCCTATCAAGATCGATGGCGCCCGGTCGGTCAATTCGGCACGTCCCTCTCGCTGAGTGACGCCCTGGAATTCATCGCCGATGATCCCATGGAGTGTTTCTGGCGGTGAGTGCGAGTCGAGGAAGTTGATCTGGGCGGTGTGCGCGAACAAAGATCGTAGATTGCTCTGCGAGTACCACTTGCGGCACGCTCGATCAATCTCGGTGCTCAAAGAGCACCCTACTGGAGAGGTCGAGGCTTCACGCATCGATCGGGACAAGGTATCCCCGGGCAAGTTCCCGGAACTCCGCGACCTGTCGATCTTGCCAGTTGTGCTCGCGTGCCAGCTCGAAGGCGAGGATTTTCGCAACCAGGGGCGCGACGTCGATACTGGCCCGGGCGTCGAGAAACAGTGCGCGCGTCCGGCGCGCGAGCACATCCGAGACCGTCCGTGCGGCCTCATGCCGCGCGGCCCAGACGACTTCGCCCGTGCGATACGGGAGCGACGGGTGTAAGGGTTGATTCCATTCCGGCCGCTCGGAACAGAGCGCACGCAAAGACGACGCATCCGAGCCGTAAACGGAGAGTGCGTCATTGGTTCCATCAGGTTCCGCGACCCATCCGTGAAGCTGGAGCCGATCGGTCGTAGCGGGCCGATTGGGTAGGCCGCCGATGCGTACTGCGTGGTCCACGGCGTCGATAGCCATCCTCCGGTAGGTCGTCCACTTGCCGCCGGTGATGGTGATCAATCCCGAGTTGGAGACCACCACGGCATGCTCGCGCGACAGCCTGGCCGTCGAGCCGCTGATGCGGCCGCGGAGCAGCGGCCGGAGCCCGGCGAACGTGCTCAGGACGTCGGAAGCCCGTGGACTCGGTGAGAGATAACGGGCGACGTGATCGAGGAGATACGTGATTTCCTCCCGAAGCGGTCGCGGCTCGACCACAAGCTCGGCGACCGGCGTGTCGGTGGTGCCGACGAGTACCCGGTCGTGCCAGGGGATCGTGAACAGGACGCGTCCGTCGTCGGTCCGCGGGACCAGCATCGCGCTTGTCCCTGGGAGGAATGAGCGACCGAGGACCAGGTGCGCACCCTGGCTGGGTGTCAGCAGGGGGATGGCGGCCTCAGCCGGGTCATCGAGTTGCCGGACTGCGTCGACATACACGCCCGTCGCGTTGATCACGGCGCGGGCTTCGATGGCGAACGCCTCGCCGGTCTCTGCGTCCTGGGAGTTGACGCCCACGATTCGCCCGCCGCGATGTAAGAAACCGGTGACGGGCGTCTGATTTAGCGCGGTGCCTCCCAGGTCCGTCAGCGTCTGGGCCAGGGCGATCGCCAGACGGGCGTCGTCGAACTGACCGTCCGTATATACGATGCCCCCGTGCAGTCCGCTGGGAGAGATCGTGGGGATTCGCGCGAGCACCTCGGCCGGACCGATCCGGCGCGACGCCGCGAGATTGGAATGCCCGGCCAGCCAGTCATAGGCTTTCAGGCCGATCCCGTAATAGGGCAGGTCCAGCCATCGATAAGCCGGGACCACGAAGTCGCGAGCATGGACCAGATGGGGCGCGTTGCGGAACAAAACTCCGCGCTCATGCAGGGCCTCTCGGACCAGGCCGATGTCGCCCTGTGCCAGGTAGCGCACGCCGCCATGGATCAGCTTGGTGCTGCGGCTCGATGTGCCCTGCGCGAAGTCTCGAGCTTCGAGCAACAGCGTCTTGTAACCGCGCGCCGCCGCATCCACGGCCGAGCCCAATCCGGTAGCCCCGCCGCCGATGACCACAACGTCCCAGTTTCCCCCGGCGCGGAGCCGCTCGAGATTCTCCGTTCGCGAAAGTGATCCCATTAGCAATCGACATTCCTTGTCAGTGGCTTACATCCCGCGTCGACGATGTCATCCCAGAGCGGCTGACTCAACGGGCCGGAAAGGGCCCGGGCCGGTCTGGCGACCGCACGGGGACGATTCAATTTGAGTTCAACCGCAAGGGGAAGATACTCCTCCCGCACGGTCATTCGGCCCTCGACCACGGCTCGTCCCGTCCACCGAATTCCTTCTCGGTCCACCACGGTGACGCGGTAGATCATTTTGCATTTCGTCGTCTCGATGAGGAGCATGGTCTGAAGCCACGAGAGTCGGTAGCTCAAGAGGGTCAGGTCGTTATCTTGAATCCAAGATTCGAGGATCCACGGCTTCCTTTCCTCGTCGCGCCGAATCCTCCCGATCAGGAGCGCGACGAGAATCACGTGGGGTGAGGCGAGGAGAGACAGCATCCCGAGCGTGGTCAAGAAACCCATGCCGTTGTCCCGCAAATGTGACAACAATTCCCGACGCCGATTTGCTCCGATCGAGAATCCTTCCGGTATCCTACCAGAAACCGGTGAACGCCAACGCAACGTGCCCGATCGCGTATGAACGAGAAGCTTGGCCATTGTCAGGGGAATTCGACCAAGTTAGCCTTCAGAATAACAAAAGCCTCGATGAACCAAACGTACGAATCCCCGCAAATTGCGATCAAACAAGCGTTGGAGGAAGTTCGACCATGGAGACGATGCTGGCCCTGGTGAAAAAGGAGGCCAAGCCCGGTCTTTGGCTCGATGAAGTACCGGTCCCCCGGATCGGGATCAACGACGTCCTGATTAAGGTCCTGCGGACCGGGATCTGCGGGACGGACGTCCACATCGAGACGTGGGACGCCTGGGCGAAGCGGACGATCCCGGTGCCCATGGTCGTCGGCCACGAGTTCGTCGGTGAGATCGTCGAGGTTGGTTCCAACGTCAAGGATTTCCACGTCGGCGAGATCGTTAGCGGCGAGGGGCACGTGGTCTGCGGACGATGCCGGAACTGCCTGGCCGGCCGTCGGCACTTGTGCAAGGACACCAAGGGGATCGGCGTGAACCGCCCCGGGGCGTTCGCCGAGTACCTCTCGCTGCCGATGACGAATGTCTGGGTCCACGATCCGAACATCCCTCGCGACGTGCAGGCGATCTTCGACCCGTTCGGCAACGCCGTCCACACGGCCCTCCAGTTCGACGTGCTGGGCGAGGACGTGCTGATCACCGGCGCCGGGCCGATCGGCATCATGGCCGTGAAGGTCGTCCGACACGCCGGGGCGCGTCACGTCGTGATCACCGACGTGAATCCCTACCGCCTCGAACTCGCGCGCAAGATGGGGGCGACCCTGGCCCTTGACGTCCGCGAGCGGTCGATCGAGAGCGCCCAGAACGAGCTGGGGATGAAGGAGGGATTCGACATCGGCCTGGAGATGTCCGGCAACCCGGATGCGTTCCGCGACATGCTGAAGAACATGTGCCATGGCGGCAAGATCGCGATGCTCGGCATCCCCACGCGCGAGGTCGCCATCGACTGGAACACGGTCGTCTTCAACATGATCACCATCAAGGGCATCTACGGCCGCGAGATGTACGAGACCTGGTACAAGATGACCGTCATGCTCCAATCCGGCCTCGACCTCAGCCCCGTCATCACGCATCGCTACAACTTCCGCGACTTCGAGAAGGGCTTCGCGGCCATGAAGTCCGGCGAGTCGGGCAAGGTCATCCTGACCTGGGCCGAGAGATGAGCTGGCCGATCCTTGATGACAAACAAGGAGTTCAGAGTAATGTTTGAACCACGCAATGACACGGAAAGGAATGGGGCTTCTTCTCTTTTCCGTGGTTCAATGGATTTCTACACTCGGTCGGATCGTAAAGCGCAGTAGTCATCCAGGGTTGTCCCGTGGGGAGTGGTTTATGTACGGAGCGATCCAGCAGCACCTGGCCGATCAGCTCGACGAGATCCGCAAGGCCGGGCTCTTCAAGAACGAGCGTGTCCTGAGCTCGCCCCAGGGGGGGCACGTCGGCGTGCAGGGCCGGGCCGAAGTGCTGAATATGTGCGCGAACAATTACCTGGGCCTGGCCGACCACCCGGAGGTCATCCGGGCAGCCCATGAGGCGCTCGACCAATGGGGCAACGGAATGGCCTCGGTCCGATTCATCTGCGGGACCCAGCAGCCCCACAAGGCGCTCGAGCAGGCGCTCAGCGAGTTCCTCGGGACCGAGGATACGATCCTCTACTCGTCATGCTGGGATGCCAACGGCGGGCTGTTTGAGACCATCCTGGGCCCCGAGGACGCCGTGATTTCGGACGAGCTGAATCACGCGTCGATCATCGACGGGATCCGGCTCTGCAAGGCGAAGCGGCTCCGGTACAAGAACAACGACATGGCCGACCTGGAGGCGAAGCTCCAGGAGTCGCGCGACGCTCGGTTCCGGCTGATCGCCACCGACGGCGTCTTCTCGATGGACGGAATCATTGCTGACTTGAAATCGGTCTGCGACCTGGCGGACCAGTATGACGCGCTGGTCATGGTCGACGACTCGCACGCCGTCGGCTTCCTGGGCAAGCAGGGACGGGGCACGCACGAGTATCGGGACGTCATGGGCCGCGTGGATATCATCACCGGGACGCTCGGCAAGGCCCTCGGGGGGGCCAGCGGCGGATATACCAGCGCACGGGTCGAGATCGTGGCAATTCTCCGACAGCGGTCGCGGCCGTATCTCTTCTCGAACTCCGTCGCGCCGCCGATCCTGGGTGCCTCGCTCAAGGCGATCGAGATCTGCCGACGGTCGACCGAGCTCCGCGACAAACTGGAGGCTAACACGAAGTTCTTCCGCGCGGCGATGACCGAGCGGAAGTTCAACATCGTCCCCGGCGAGCACCCGATCGTCCCGATCATGATCGGCGACGCCGCCCTTGCCGGCAAGATGGCCGAGAAGTTACTCGAGAAAGGCGTTTATGCGATCGGGTTCTTCTATCCTGTGGTGCCGCAGGGGAAGGCCCGGGTGCGGGTCCAGGTCTCGGCGGCTCACAGCCGCGAGGACCTGGAATTCGCCATCGACGCATTCACCACGGTGCGCGACGAGCTGGGGTTGTGATCGGCTCGAGCGGACTTCTGGACAGATCGTCTCGAGACGGGCATAATCATCGTCAAGCGCGACCACGCCGACGCGATGATTCCCGACCATCACGCAAATCCTCATGGTCGGGAGCGGTTCCTGGGTCGCGCTGCCCGCATTCCGCGGGGCTGGCGATTCCTGTATCCGGCCGGTGATGCCGGCCAATCCCTTCCCAATGGATCAAGGCACGGTCCGTCATGCGTACCACCGTTCGACGCCGATTCACCCTGATGGACGCAGTCGTCCTGATTGCGGCCACAGCCGTCTCCCTTGTCCCGGTTCGACTCTATCTCGAAGGCCCATGGCCGCCTCCGCTGACACTCGATGATTGGAGCTTCGGCTCGCTCTGGACATCGGCAGCCGCGCTGAGCCGCTTGCTTTCGCCTTTCGCCGTAGGGCTTTGCCTCGCGCTGCCGCTGCTCCGGTTGACCGAATCGCGGCCCGAGTGGCGTCACGTCATGGCCCAGCCCGGGATGGTGGCGTGCATCGCAATCATCATGGCGACGGCCCTCCTCTTGATGAAGATTGTGATCACTCACTATTACTATCATCAGTCCAAATGGGGTCCACCCTTGCCGTCGACGATCCCGTTCCTCCTGCGATCGCCCTGGAATGGCGAGGTCGTCGCCGTTGCCTGGACCAGCCTGTGGCTGAGCGGATCCTGGCGTCCGGTATCGAACTGGATTGATCGCACGGGGAGACTGCTGGGAATCTACTGGGTGACGGACAGTCTGTTCTTCGCGCTGCCGATGGTGGTATGAGGCGATTCGTCGGCGAGTTCTATCGGTCGGGAGTCCTGGGGAGTAATTTGGAGGAAACGATTCGCGACGCGTGATACCTTCCCGATCAGAGGACCCACGGCATGATAAACGGCCTCCCGCCGGACGAAAGCCCACTCGCCCAGGACCGGCCGGAGACGCAAGTGACGGGTGGGAACGCCGTCGAAATCGGCGATTACCGGCTGATCGACAAGCTCAGCGAGGGGGAGATGGGTGTTCTCTTCAAGGCGCTCCATCTCCGGTTATGTAAGCTCGTGGCGCTGCGAATCCTGCCTCCCTCGTTCAGTCGCTACCCCTCGGCCATGCTGCGGTTCCGACGGATCGCAGAGGCGATCGCGCGACTCAATCACCCGAACATCCTATCGCTCTACGATCTTGGCGAGGAGCAAAGCGTCCATTTCCTCGTGATGCGTTATGTTGACGGCCGCGACCTGGATCGAGATGTCCGCGAGCGCGGGCCGAGGAGGGCCATCGATGCGATCGAGTTCCTGATCCAGGTGGCGCGGGGGCTCGGGGCGCTCCACGAACAGGGGATCGTCCACCACCACATCAAGCCATCGAGCCTGATCCTCGACGATTTCGGGACCGTGCGCGTCCTGGGCCTGCCGAGGATCGTCGACGTTTCGACCAACGATCTGGAGACCGCGGCCTATCGGGCGCCGGAACTGTCGGGGGACGTGCATCAGGCGGACCATCGTGCGGACATCTACAGCCTGGGCGGCACGCTCTATTTCCTGTTGACCGGTCGGCCCCCGTTCGGCGGCGAGACGTTTCCGGAGCGGCTAGCGGCGCACTGGGACCGCCCGGTTCCATCGCTCGGAGCGGCACGTCCCGATGTGCCGTCGGCGCTGGGAGCTGCGTTCCAGAAGATGATGGCCAAACGGCCCGAGGACCGTCCACAGTCGATGACGGAGGTCATCGCGCTGCTGGAGGCATGCCAGTCATCGATCGTTGGGGCAACGCCGACCGGCATGGATCTGGATTTGGACGAGATCCTGGAGGCCCGCCCGGAGATGCCGCTGCCGTCGCCGACAATCGAGCGAGGGATCAAGGCTCGGACATCCCAGCCTGAGCCTTCGATGTCGAAACGGCAGTTTCCCCATCTGGTTGGTCGACCGACGGTCGTTGTCCTGATGGGTGCAATGGTGTTGTTGGCTGTGGGCCTCGTCGCTTTCTTGCGGTTCGAAAGTCCTCCCGGTAGAGACGTCAAAAGGCCGTCGGGCGCATCGCAGGACTCGAAGGGTCGCGTGGCCGACTCCGGCGACGGCCGGACTCCGGTCGAGAGTGTGCCATCGCTGCCGGTGCTCGAGCCGGTCGTTCAGACGATCTTCGATGGCAAGAGCGGCAAAGGCTGGATGCTGACCAACCGGAAGCCGCTGCCACCGAGTCGCATCCAGCCCGATGGTCTGAACCCGCATGGGACCGGCAGCTACCTCGTCGTTTATGAGAAGAAGCTCGGCGATTTCGTCCTGGACTTTGATTACAAGCTGAGCAAGGGATGCAACACGGGGGTGTTCCTCCGCGTCGGCGACCTGAGCGATCCCGTGAACACGAGCATCGAGGTGGCGCTGGATGATACGACCGGGACGAGTCGCGTTGATTCCGGGGCCTTCTATGACCTCGTCGCCCCGAATACCGACGCCCAGAAGCCGGCCGGCCAGTGGAACCACATGACGATCACGTCCGCCGGTCCGGTCCTGGCCGTGTCGCTCAACGGGAAGGATGTTTCGAGGATCAACCTCGACGAGTGGACGGTCGTCGGCAAGCGGCCGGATGGGACCGATCACAAGTTCAAGAAGCGTCCGATCGCCGATCTGCCGCGCAACGGATATCTCGGCTTCCAGGACCATGGGCGCGATTGCTGGTTTCGTAATATCGCCCTGAAGTGGTGGCAGAAGAGTTGAGTGCGGGCAACGGAGTAAGGGTTGAGAACTCGCTGGAAATAAGGGCTGAGTCCGAGCCAGCTTCCCCGAATGCAAAGCCTCCCCTCAATGGAGGAGTCGCTCGACGACCTCGTCTTTACTCAGTCCGTGATGGTCCGCGACCTCTCGCAGAATGGCGTTAAGTGTCCCGATTCGAAGGGAGTCGTGCCTTGGAACCGTTACGTGATGCTCTCCCTCCTGTGAGGTCGTCAACCGGAGATGGGCGCCAGTCTGGCGAGTGATCTGCTATCCCAGTCGTCCGAGCGCTTTGGCCAGATTGTCACCCGAAAGGTCTCTCGGAAGCTTCATACGGCGAACACTTCCTCTCGCACAAAGTGGAGCCGGACGAGCTTGGGAGCCTGAGCTTCTTCGAAATGGCAGAGTACGGCGTCGCGTACCTGGGCCTGGAGGTCGGCCCAGTCATCCGCCTCCGTGAAGATCGAGGCTCCAAGCGCTCGCGCCGTGAACCCACCTTCAGGCGCCTCTTCGACGATAAAAATCAATTCGTTCATCGATGTCGACCTTACGAGAGAAGTTATTGGTTGTCGAGAAACTGACAGGCGTCTCGGATCTTCGTCATCGACGGTCAGGGCTTTCGATCGAGCAACAACTCGCGAGATCTAGGAGCCTATCGCCCCGACGAATCCCGCCTCATGGCAACCCCTCATTCGCACGGTTCAACCTCGCCACCACTCGCTCGATCAGGCCGGCCATAGCGGGAGCGGCCGTTCGTCCGGCCTCGAGGACTTCCTCGTGCGTGATCGGCGTGCCCAGGACGCCGGCCGCGGCGTTGGACACCAGGGCGAAGGCGAGTACATCGATCCCGGCGTGCCGCGCCACGATCGCCTCGGGCACCGTCGACATCCCCACGACGTCCGCGCCGAGGGTACGGAGCATCCGGATCTCGGCAGGCGTCTCGTAGCTCGGGCCGGGCATGCAGGCGTAGACCCCGGGGAGCAATTCGATCCCCAGGCTCTTTCCCTCCTCGATGGCCATCGCCCTCAGGCGGGGGGAGTAGACTTCCGTCATGTCGGGGAACCGCGTGCCGAGCCGCGCGTCGTTGAGGCCGCGGAGCGGGTTCGCCCCGATCAGGTTGAGGTGGTCGGACAGGACGACCAGGCTCCCTGGCCGGAGGGTGTCGCGGATGCCTCCCGTGGCCGCGGTGAGGATCAAGGTGCCGACTCCCAGCCGCTGGAGCACGCGGACGGGGAAGGTCACGGCCTCCAGGTCGTGCCCCTCGTAGGAGTGAAATCGTCCCTGGTACATGAGCACCACCGAGCCGTGGAGCCGGCCGACGATCGCTTTCCCTTCATGGCCGGCAACGGTCGTGACCGGGAAGTGGGGGATCCGATCATACGGGACCACCGTCGGTTCGGGTAGCCGATCGGCCAATTGGTTGAGGCCGGAGCCGAGCACCACGGCGATCCGGGGCGGCTCGGGACAGGCGGCGCGAATCGCCGCGGCGGCCTCCTCGGCGCGCGTGAAGAGGTCCGTCGGTGGCGCGGGCGAGGGCAGGGGGGGCGTCATAGGAGGATCCCCGCGATGCAGGCGGAAAGGTAATTGGCCAGGGTCCCGGCGAGCAGGGCCTTCATGCCGAGCCTCGCGAGGTCGTGCCGTCGCTCGGGTGCCAGCGCCCCGATCCCGCCGAGCTGGATGCCGATCGAGCTGATGTTCGCGAATCCGCACAAGGCGAAGCTGGCGATCACGAAGGAACGCGGCAGGATGTCGTCGCGGATCTTCCCGAGGTCGCCGAACGCGATCAGCTCGTTGAGCACGGTCCGGGTTCCCAGGAGCTGGCCCACCGGTCGGACATCCTCCATGGCAATGCCCAGCATGTAGGCCACCGGGGCCATCGCCCAGCCCAGGATATCTTGGAGCGACGTGTGCACCAGGGCCAACGCCATGTTCGCGAGCGCGATCAATCCGAGGAAGGCGATCAGCATCGCGGCGATGTTGAGCGCGAGTTGCAGGCCGTCGCGGGTCCCTCGGGACGCCGCGTCGAGCAGATTCGCATCCGTCGAGGCCTCCATGGCATGTACGGTGCCGAGGGTCTCGGGCTTCTCGGTCTCGGGCACGAGCATCTTGGAGACCATGATTGCGCCGGGTGCCGTCATGATCACGGCGGTCAGGATGTGTCGCGGCTCGACGCCGGCCGCAAAGTACGCTGCCATGACCCCTCCGGAGACGTGCGCCATGCCCGAGGTCATCACCGTCAGCAACTCGGAGTTGGTCAGCCTCGGCAAGTAGGGGCGGATGGTCAAGGGGGCCTCGGTCTGTCCCAGGAAGAGCGAAGCGGCGACGTTCAGCGACTCTGCCCCGCTGACCCTCATCAGCCAGGCCATCACGACGGCGAAACCCCGCACGATCCACTGCATCACGCCGATGTGATAGAGGACCGCGAACAGCGCCGCAACGAAGATCACCGTCGGGAGAACGCGGAAGGCGAAGACGAACGACGCCGGTCCCTTGGGGTCGACGAGCGCCTTGCCGAAGACGAACTCGGAGCCGGCCAGCGCGCATCCGAGGACCGACTCGACCGCCGCACCGGACTTCCGCAGGAACTCGACGCCGGCCGGCACGCGCAGGACCAGCAGCGCGAATCCCCATTGCAGCACGAGTCCCCAGAAGACGACCCGGCCCGAGATCGCTCGACGGTTGTCCGACAGGAAGATCGCGACCCCGAGGATCGCCAGGATCCCCAACCCGCCTCGGATCCGATCGGCGATGTCGAGCAGGTCGAGCGACTCCGGGGCGGAGAACCGCCAGGTCCAGGGGCCCAGCGAGACCTGATAAACCCGACGCACCTCGACGGGTCCGCTGAAGATCCGCGGAGCCCGGTCCGGCTGGTTTGCGGTCTTCGGAGGCGAGTCCTCGGCTGTCGGCGCGGGAGGGGCGCCGGCCTGGTCCTCGGCGGATCGTGCCAGCTCGGCCGTACAAAGGACCATGACCAGCCCGAGAATGAGGACCCCAATTCGCATCAAGTGCGGCAATTTCATCCGTTCAGCCTTTTCGCTTGCGGAATCACCCGGGGGGAGACGATCCTCTGGGAGCCGCGATCCGTTCCCAAATCAGCGGCTCCGCGACGGCCGGCTCTCCGGCGATTGTATACGCCTCCCGGATCAGCGCCTCTGCCTCCGGGAGCCGTGATTCGTCATTCACGAATAAAGTGCAGAGCGGTTCGTCGACCTCGACCGGCTCGCCCAACTTCTTGTGGAGGATCACGCCGACGGCATGGTCGATGGGGCTGTCCATCCTCGCCCGGCCGGCTCCGAGCAACATGGTCGCATGCCCGACGGGTCTTGCCGCCAGTGCCCGGACATACCCCGATAAGGACGACCTGAGGACGATCCGGCGGCTCGGGGCCGGTAGGAAGGAGTCGTCCTCGACCACGCGGCGATCACCCCCCTGGGCTTCGACCATCCTTCCGAAACGCTCCAGTGCCGAGCCCTCATCGATGGTGCGTCGGCAGACGGCCCGCGCCTCATCCAGCGATCCGGCACGGCCTCCTATCATGACCATCTCGGCCGCCAGTTCGATCGAGAGCCCGACGAGATCGGCCGGACCCCCGCCCTTGAGGCACTCGAGGCTCTCGGCGACCTCAACCGCGTTCCCGACCGCGCGGCCCAGCGGTTGATCCATCCGCGTGATCAGCGCGACGAGTTGCTTGCCCAGACCCCAGCCGATCTCGCACATCGCCCGCGCCAGCGCCAACGAATCCTCCACCTTGACCATGAATGCCCCGCCGCCCGTCTTGACGTCCAGCACCAGCCCGTCGATCCCCTCCGCCAGCTTCTTCGACATGATCGAGGCTGCGATCAGCGGGATCGATTCGACGGTCGCCGTCGCGTCGCGCAGTGCATAAAGGAACTTGTCCGCCGGCGCGATCTCAGCGGTCTGGCCGATCATGACCAGTCCGCACGAGCCGATCACCTGTTTGTAACGTCTCAGATCCAGGTCGACCCGGAATCCGGGGATCGACTCCAGCTTGTCGAGCGTACCGCCGGTGTGACCCAGCCCTCGGCCGGAGACCATCGGCACCGGGACCCCGGCCGCCGCGACGATCGGCCCCAGGATCAGCGACGTCTTGTCCCCGACCCCTCCCGTGCTGTGCTTGTCGACCTTCAGGCCGGCGATCTCCGACAGGTCGACGATCGTCCCCGAGCGGATCATCGCGTCGGTCAGCGCGGCGGTCTCGGTCGCGTCCATCCCGCGCCAGAGGATCGCCATCAGCAGGGCCGACCACTGATAGTCGGCGACGTCCCCGTTCGCGATCCCCTCGACCATCGCCGAGATTTCCGATTGGTCGAGGGCCTGACCGTCGCGCTTCTTCCGGATGATGTCGACAGCTCTCATGATTGAACCCAATCGCCTCACTGAATGCCGGGGACTCGTGGGGTTCCGGTCGCAAACTGCCGATCGCCGGCATCGCCGAGGCCGGGGTAGATGAAACCGACGTCGTTGAGGTGATCGTCGATGGCGGCCACGTAGATCGGTACGTCGGGCATCACTTGATTCATGCGGTCGATCCCTTCGGGCGAGGCGATCAGCGAGAGGAGCTTGAGTTTCGGGACTCCGGCGGCCTTGAGGATCTCGCACGCTCGGACCGCCGAACCTCCTGTTGCCAGCATTGGGTCGACGAGCAGGGCCAGGGTCACGCGGGGTTGAGGGGGGAATTTATTGTAATACTCGGTCGGCCGGAGGGTCGCCTCGTCGCGATACAGGCCGATGTGCCAGACCTCGGCCTCGGGGAGCAGTTGAACCAGGCCCTCGGCCATGCCCAGTCCAGCACGCAAGATCGGCACGATTCCCACGACGTCGGCAAGTTTCCGCGTCGCCGCCCGGCCCAGGGGAGTCCGGACTTCCCCTGCGACCGTTGCAAGGTCGGCGGTGGCCTCCTGCGCGAGCAAGATGGCCATTGTCCGGACCAGATCTCGAAACACAGCCGGGGGCGTTCGCTCGTCGCGAAGATCCGCAAGCTTTTGCTGTACAATCGGATGCGAAGAAACCACGGCCGTCGACACGAGTCACTCCTGTTCGAGCGGTTCGGGAGGCATGAGTCGCGATGAGATCGGATATCGTACACGACCGGCGTCCGGTCGGGAGGATAGTTCCGGTTTTTACGATGGGTCGATGGACAGCCGGGCGTTCAGGTCTCGGCTTGTCGGAGAGCGTCGATTCATTTTACACTGAGCCTGTGATCGGGGAGCCGAAAGCGCGCAAGAAATCGATCGAGGGAATCGTTCCTGGGACCGGAGGGCCTCTCGATCGGATCGCACGGTGCTCGGACCCGGTCAATGGGCTGCGAGTGTCTCGATCCTTACGTCGACGGCCGGCAGTCCCCGGCAAAGGATTCATGGGTATGCCCGTCCAGTTTGCCGTGCTTGCCAGCGGGTCGAGGGGGAATTCGACCTTGATCCGCGGCCGGGGGGCCGGCCTGCTGATCGACGTGGGGATCGGGCCTCGGGCACTGCAAGGGAAACTGGAGAGCGTCGGGGCGGGCTGGCCGGATGTCGCCGGGGTCGTCTTGACGCACACGCATGGGGATCACGTCGACTCGGGAACCTTCGCCGAGCTGGCGCGGAGACGGATCGCTTTACTTTGTCACGAGGGGCATCGTGCCAATCTGGGGGACAACGCGGGATTCCAGCGGCTCGAAGAGGCTGGACTGGTTACGTGTTACGACGATCAGCCCGCCTTGACCGCGACGGGATTGCGGCTGGAGCCGATCCGACTCCGACACGACGGGGGGCCGACGTATGGGTTCCGGATCGAGGTGTCGACCGAGCGCCGGGGCAAGCCAGTCAGCATCGGTTACCTCGCGGATACCGGCAGTTGGTCCGAGTCGATGATCGATTGCCTGGCTGACGTAGACGTCCTCGGCGTCGAATTCAATCACGACGTGGCCATGCAGAGGTCGTCGGGGCGTTCGGGAGTCCTGATCGCGAGGAACCTGGGCGAGCATGGCCACCTTTCGAACCGACAGGGGGCTGCGTTGGTGGAGGCGGTCCTGGCGCGGTCGCGACGCGTCGCCATGCAGCATCTGGTCTTGCTCCACCTCAGCGAGCAGTGCAACCATCCCGGCCTGGCGATCGAGGCGGCCCGTGCCGCCCTCGGGGTAGCGGGTCGGCAGGTCGCGGTCCACGCGGCCCAGCAGAGTTCGCCCCATCCCAACTTGTGGGTCCTTCCGGGTCGCCGATCGTTCCGCGATGCCGGACCTGCGCCCGTCGCCTCGGGATTGAGACGGCCTACCACGGCTTCGAGGACCGCGCGATCCGTCGCGACACCGGTCCTCGCCGGGCTGTTCGACGGGGATCGTGATCAAGACATCGATACAGTGGGGACGCTCTGACCGTGGCGCATTACTTCGCCAGCGATGTCCACCTGCGCGGCGACCATCCCGAACGCGACCGACGCTTCCGGGAGTGGCTCGGACAGCTCAAACCCGACGACCACCTGGTGATCGTCGGCGACCTCTGTGATTTCTGGATGGGTGCCCGTTGCTCCGGGGCTGAACTGGCCGACTACCCAAGCCTCGCGGATCTGGCCGCGTTCCGGCGCCGGGGCGGCTCTCTGGCGATCATGGCCGGCAACCATGACGAATGGCTCTGCCCGTTCTACGAGCGCGTGCTCGGCGCCCGGATCATCGCCGAGCCGCACGACATGACCGTTCAAGGCCTTCGGGTCCGGCTGGTCCACGGCCATCGCCTGGGCGCGCGACGATTGTGGAAGGCCGCGATGGAGAGCCACGCGTTCTTCCGGGCCTTCGGCTGGATCCCCGGGCCGATCGCCGGCCGCCTCGACCAAGCCCTGGCCCGGAAGAACGCGCTTCGGCTCCTCGACGACGAAGAGAGACACCTCAGGGTCTATCGCAAATATGCCGAGTCGTGCCGCGATTTGGCCGATCTCGTCGTCATCGGCCATGTCCACCGTCCTGTCGATGAGTCGGGGACCGCTCCCCGGATGATCGTGCTGGGTGGTTGGCAACACCATTCGAGCTACCTCACCATAGACGAGCGGGGGGCGATCTTCCACGTCCTCCGCGAAGGCGAACATGCGAACAGCCAGGGCTCGGCCACATCGCCGTGCCCGTCGTCCTAGTCCTATTGGGCCCCGAACACGATGAAATTCGACCACCATCTCCACACCGCACGACACTCCCCCGACAGCGAAATCGACCCGGCAGAGCTCGTCAAGCACGCCCGTGCAATCGGGCTGGATGGGCTGGTGATCACGGAGCACGACTACCAGTGGGAGCCCGACGAGCTTTCCGAGCTGGCGGCGCTGGCGGCGCCGCTTCGCGTGTTCTCCGGCGCCGAGATCTCGGCACGCGAGGGCCATTTCCTCGTCTACGGGCTCCCGTCGCTGGAAGAGGTGCCGGCGGGCATCGAGCTTGCAGTGTTGCTGAGCGTGGTGCGACGGCACGAGGCCGCGATCGTCGCGGCCCACCCGTACCGCTGGGACCAGCCGTTCGATGCGATCGTCGCCGAGCACGGGCCGGTCTTCGACGCCCTGGAACTCGTCAGCAAGAACGTCACCGTCGAGACGCGTTCGCGCGCAGAATCCCTGCTCCGGACCCATCCCATGGGGACGACCGGCTCCAGCGACGCGCACGAGATCGAGACCCTGGGCTGCTACTTCACCGAGTTCGATCGGCCGATCCACTCGATCCGGGACTTCGTCACGGCCTTGAGGGAACGCCGTGGTCGCCCACGGCACCGGCCCGGGGCTCGACTGACCAGCGGCCCGGTGTCCTCGGAGTAGTCGCCATCCGATCGCGCGGCCGAGCCGCCCGATCATTGGCGTGCACGAGCACCCCTCGGAAAATCGCGGATCTGACGCTGCAAGCCGACGTACTCCTGCCGTACCGCTCGCCCCGCCCGCTGCAATCTCCCCTCGATCTGCTGCTTTTCATCGGCCGACAACGGACGGCCCAGCACGGACTCGACGAGTGGCCGGAGCGCCCGGATCTCGTCGCGAGCCGGGCCGTCGATGACCTGGTCGAGGACGTTCAGTTCCTGTTCGAGGCGGGTGAAATCGCTCCCTTGCTCGACGAGCCGGCTCAAGAGGGTCAAGTCGTGTGCGATTTTCGTGAGCCGGTCCGAGCGGGCGATCAGGGCCTTCTCGCGTCGAGCGGGGGCCGCGCGCGCGTCCTCGAGGTACTGGGCGGCCCCGCAACTCACCATGATCAGGCCCGCCACGACGCCGAGCCCCCAGGCCGAGGGCTTCGATCGATTCGCGAGCAGGCGACGATCGGCGAAACCGATCGGGGCGCCCACGATCGCACCGCCGGCATGGCCCCAGTTGTCGATGTAACCCGGCAGAAGGATTCCCATGACCGCCGTCAAGACGAGGAAGAACGTCATGAGCCGGCTCAAGCTCTTGCCCCATCGGTCGCGCACCCGCCAGCCCACCACCGCGCACATCCCGACCAGGCCCATGATGACCACCGAGCCGCCCCCCGAGTGCACGGCGGGGTTCGTACCGATCCCGTATCGGATCGCGGCCGAGACGAGATTCCCACCTCCCCCCGTCACGGCATAGATTAATATCAGATGATGTGATCCGTACCACTCCTCGATCATCGATCCGAGCTGGTACATCGCCAGCAAGTTCAGGCTGAGGTGGATGAGGCTGAAGTGGATGAAGTTACACGTGATGAGCCGCCAGACCTGGCCCTGTCCCAGATCCGTCAGTGTGAGATCGCCGAAGCGACTTCCGCCGGCGAAGCCGAGCACGAGCCAACGCGTCGGCGTCAGGAAAGGGTTGCGGTCGGCGAGCTCGCAATAGGTCATGGCCGCGAAAATCGCGATCCAGATGACGCAAATGGAGATCGTGGCGGGATAATCCCTGAGCTGGCGGGCCAGCTTGCGAAGCGTCATGCTCACTCCCGGGCGGTCGTTTAACTCGGAGGACTCGATGGTGTGCGAGGAGGGTCGAACATCTCGATGAGCCGTCCGGAGGTCTCGGGACTCGTGGGATCTCGGCGGCGCGGCCACCCGATGAGTCTGTCCGGGCATGGGCCGTCGAGCGGCTTCGTGATGCCGGACCGGCATGAGTGATCGCATTCCGGAGTCAATGCAGGTTGTTCACGGCAACGATCGACCCGAGCTGTTGTAATCGTTCGGACCATGATTCATCGTCTACCGCCGGCGTGAGATCGGAGGTGGACAGGGCTGCGTCGAGCGGGACCCATGTCTTGCAACCGGCATGGTCCACCGCCTCCATGATGGCAAACGCATTGGCACGCCGCCAGATGCGGGCCACCAGGATCCACAAGCCTGGCGTACGATAATGGTACCGCTTCCGCACCGTCTCTTCCGTGAGGACGTGGAATGGTTCGAGTTCCGACAGCTTCGACTCGTCGTCCAGGTAGCCGATCATCGCGACCCGCGCCAGTGCGCGAATCGCGAGGGATCCGTCGGGTCCGTGATGAGGCGGCGGGACTACGAACGGGCGGGTCCTTAGACCTTGCTGGGCCTGATGTACGCCGGTCGGATAGAGCCAGAATTCGTCGTATTCCGGCACGAAGCGGCCCGGTCCTGAGCCCTCACGGATTCCTCCCTTGCGCAGGATGATCGATTGTCGTCCCTCGGTGAGGGCGTCGCAGACGCCGGACCATTCCTTGAAGGCGACGGCACACGTTCCGGTTTGCGGGATCAACTGTCTATTCCCATTCCACTTTCGGCAGCCGGACCATGAGGTCAGTCACGGCCGATCCGGGGGACTTGCCCTCGAACAGGACCTGGTAAAGCTCGCCGGTGATCGGCATCTCCACACCGCGCTCCCTCGCCAGCCAGTAAACGCTGCGCGTGGTCGGCACACCTTCCGCGACGTTCACCATCTCCGCGAGCACGCGACTGGGGGACTGGCCCTTTCCGATCCGCTCGCCGACGGCGCGGTTGCGTCCGTAAGGGCTATAGCAGGTCGTCACCACGTCTCCCACTCCGGCCAGCCCGTAGAACGTCTCGAGACGCGCACCCAGGTCGACCCCCAGCCGGGCGATCTCTACCAGGCCACGCGTCAAGAGCGCGGCCTTGGCATTATCGCCGAAACCGAGCCCGTCGCATATCCCCGCGGCGATGCCCAGTATATTCTTGAGCGCCCCGGCCAGCTCGACCCCCAAAGCATCCGTGCTGGTGTAAACGCGGAACATTTCGTGGCTGAGCTGATCGCGGATCGACGCATTGAGCTCCCCGTCGGAGCCGGAGACGACCACCGATGCCGGCAGCCCACGCGCCAGCTCCTCGGCATGACTGGGCCCGCTGAGCACGGCGACCGGTCGCGGACCCAGTGCCTGCTCGATGATCTGGCTCGGCCGGGCGAATGTCCCATACTCGATCCCCTTGACCACGCTCAGGATCGGTACCGAACGCGGGAGTTCCGGCGCGAGCCCATCCAGGGATGCCCGGAGAAATGAGGTCGGGATAGCCGCGACGATGAGTGCCGAACCGGCGGCGGCCTCGCCGCCCGAGGACGTGATCCGGACCCGTTCCGGTACCCGGATCCCCGGCAGGTGCCGCGCGTTCACCCGCGTCCGTTCGAATTCCCGGGCATGATCCGCATCGCGGGACCAGAGCCGGACCGCGACGTCGGCCTTGGCGAACAGCAATGCCAGCGCCGTCCCCATGCCGCCGGCACCCAGAATCGTGACCGGTCCGCTCATCGACACATCATGACCACGAAGCCATCCTCCCGAGACCCGGCGAACGATCCCACCCGCACCACGCGGGATCGGTTCCATTATAAGGCAAGGCGACGGCCGCGCCATCGAGAACTTCCGCCCCGACAATTGACCTGGAGGCGCGAGTCCGGTACATTTAGTTCGTGGGTGGAACTATTCTATGGCAGAGATAATTGACGAAATCGACCGCAAGACCACCGATCTCGGCGATCTGATGCGGCAGATCTCCGAGCAATTCCAGACCTTGAACGCGGGTGCCGCCTGCCAGCCGTCGATGGAGCTGAGTATCCAGGAGTTCCGTGTCGTCGAGCACCTCGGGAAAGCGGGCCCCCGCATGATGCGCGAGCTCGCCGAGTACTTGAGGCTGGCGGTGAACTCCGTGACGGCCCTGGTGGATAACCTGGAGCGGAAAGGCTTCGTCAGCCGGCACCGATCGGACGAAGACCGACGCGTGATCCGGGTGGGTCTGACCGCGACCGGCCACAGCGCGTTCGAGAATATCGCGGCCGGGAAGTCGCGATTCTTCCGACGCATGCTGGAATCGTTGACGGAGGAGGAACAGACGATCTTCCTGCTCCTTTTCCGGAAGATCGCCCGTGCCGGACGCTCGGAAATCCCCGGCTGAACTCCCGGAAGGTTCCTCTTCGGGAGTGAATCGCCCAATGTGTGCTTGATCAGTCCATCGAAACCCGACTATCGCTGATGGGGTATCCCGTTTATCGTTGAGGAAGCCAGGGGAAGCGCTCGCGGGCGTGTCCCATTTGAGGTGTCGTCCCGATCGCGTCGTCAGTCCCGATATCCCGGCTCCGGTCGTCCCTCCGTTCTCTCCCAAACCGATCCTTCCGGGATCGCCCAACGGGTCGTGAAAGGATCGATTCAAGCTCGCGGGTTGCCGATTGCAGATGAATATTAAGCCTGAATTGACAAGGGTTTAGCGTTCCTTATTCTGGAATTGGAAATCTCCGATCCGATCCTTTCACGGGCACTGATGCGATCTCCGTTCTATCCCTTCCGAGGGTGCAGTCACTCATGAGTCGTCTCTGGCGAGGGCTGAAACAGGGGTTGAAGAGCTTGATGCTGCACAAGCTCCGGTCCGGCCTGACGGCCCTGGGCATCGTCTTCGGCGTGGCGGCCGTGATCTCGATGCTCGCAGTCGGCGAGGGCTCCAGCCGGGACGCCCAGGCGCGGATCGAGCAGCTCGGGGCCACGAACATCATCCTCCGCTCGGTCAAGCCCAGCGATGAGACCCAGCAGCCGACCGGCGGGCGCCCCTCGCTCGTCCTCAAATACGGGCTCACCTACTCCGATTACGAACGCATCCTCGAGACGGTGCCCACGATCAAGCGGGTCCTGCCGATCCGGGAGATCCGGAAGCAAATCCGCTACCTCAACCGATACCTGGATGGTCGCGTCGTGGGTACGACGCACGAGTATGCCGATTTCACCCACTTGGAGATCGCCAAGGGCCGTTTCCTCCAGCCCGCCGACAACGAGAAGTTCAAGAACTACGCCGTCCTCGCCGCGGAGACGGCCAGGACCCTCTTCCCCCATGAGGACCCGATCGGCGACACGATCAAGCTTGGGGCCGATTATTACACCGTGATCGGGGTGACCGCCGAGCGCGCCCAGTCCGCCGGGGTGGGCGCCAGCCTCGCGGCCCAGGACTTCAACAAGGACGTGTACATCCCCTTGAACACGTGCCGGGTCCGGTTCGGCGAGAAGCTCATCGATTTCCGGTCCGGCGCCTTGTCGGCCGAGGAGACCCAACTCTCGCAGATCACCATGCAGGTGCGCGATATCAACGACGTCGCCCCCACCGTCGGGGTCATCAAGGGGGCCTATATTCCCTACCACCCCAAGCAAGACGTCGAGATGACGGTGCCCTACGACCTACTGGAGCAGGCGCGCCGCACGGCCCGTCAATTCAGCATCATCCTCGGCACCATCGCGTCGATCTCGTTGCTCGTGGGCGGCATCGGCATCATGAACATCATGCTGGCGACGGTAACCGAGCGGACGCGCGAGATCGGCATCCGTCGCGCCATCGGCGCGAAACGCAAGGATATCATCCAGCAGTTCCTGATCGAGACGGTCGTGCTCTCGAGCGTCGGCGGCGTCTCGGGCGTCATGGTGGGCATCCTCATCCCCTGGCTGATCGTCTATTTCATCCCCGATCAGAAGACGATCATCACCTTGCAGTCGGTCGCCGTCTCGTTCTGCATCTCGGTCTTCGTCGGCATCGTCTTCGGGATCTACCCGGCGCGGCGAGCGGCCATGATGGATCCGATCGAAGCCCTTCGCCACGAATAGGTCATGGCGTACGGGTCAGGAGGAACCGATGAGCGGCAACGGGAAGATCGCCATGGTCACCGGCGCGGGTTCCGGGATCGGGCGGGCAACCGCCCTGGCCCTGCTGGCCGACGGATACTCGGTCGTGCTGGCCGGGCGCCGTAGCGATGCCCTGGAACAGACCGCCGCGCAGGCGGGTCCGGCCGGAGTGCGGGCGCTCGTCGTCCGGACCGATGTGGGCGATCCCGATTCGGTCTCCGCGCTCTTCGAGTCGACCAAGGCGGCCTTCGGACGCCTCGACCTGCTGTTCAATAACGCGGGCACGGGCGCCCCGGCCGTGCCCCTGGAAGACGTGACGTTCGAGCAATGGCGGCGGGTTGTCGATGTGAATCTGACCGGTGCATTCCTATGCACGCAGGCGGCGTTCCGGCTGATGAAGTCCCAGGACCCGAGGGGCGGTCGCATCATCAACAACGGCTCGATCTCGGCCTACACGCCCCGGCCGTATTCCGCGCCCTACACGGCCACCAAGCACGCGACCACCGGGCTGACCAAGTCGACGGCCCTGGACGGTCGGGCGTATGACATTGCCTGCGGTCAGATCGACATCGGCAATGCGGGCACCGAGATGACGGCCCGGATGAAAGACGGGGTCCTTCAGCCGGGCGGGGAGAAGGCCGTCGAGCCGACGATGGACGTCGGGCACGTCGCCAGGGCCGTGCTCTACATGGCGAGCCTTCCGCTGGACGCGAATGTTCTCTTCTTGACCGTCATGGCGACCAAGATGCCCTTCGTGGGACGTGGCTGACCCCGCCACTCCCGGCCATCGGGGCAGTATTCTCTGGCCTTGCAATCAAGCCAGCACACCACGCTGGAATCTCACATCACAAGGGCGAAAGGTTTCCTGATACGCGATTGGATCGGGATGACCCGCCTGATGAAATGGGGATTTCAGAAGGATGCGAAGCGATGGGAAGACCGCTGTATTTCGAGGACATGTCCGTCGGTCAGATGTTCGGGACCGGCACCGTTGCGGTCGAGCTCGGGGAAGTCAAAGCGTTCGCCGCCGAGTTCGATCCGCAACCCTTCCACCTGGACGAAGCCGCTGCGCGCCATAGCCTCTTCGGCGGTCTGGTCGCCAGCGGGTGGCACACCGCCGCCTTGACGATGAGGCTCCTGGTCGACGGCGAGTTCAAGCCGGCCGGCGGCCTGATCGGTCTCGGGGTCGACGAAATCCAATGGCCACGACCGGTTCGGCCCGGCGACGTGCTGCGGGTCCAGAGCGAGGTGATCGAGGTTCGGGCGTCGCGATCGAATCCCGATCGGGGAATCGTCAAGGTGCGCAATACGACGCTGAATCAGGCGGGCGAGCCCGTGATGGTCCAGGTCGCCAACCTGATCGTGCCGCGTCGTCCCTCATGACGGCAACGACGGTCCGCTCATCCCGCGTATTGGACCGTCAATTCGATCGATTGACCGGCCGGGACCCGGACTTCATCTCCGAAGGCGACGACCACCCGCGGTCCGTTCTGTACTAAGGTCGCGGCCACGGGCTTTCCATTCGTCTCGACCCGAACGGAACCTGCCTTGTTTCCCACGGGCAGTCCCACGGCGAACGACCTGAGACGGACCTGTCCGTGCCTGAGACGGAGGGTCGCCTTGAGCTGCCCGTCCATGCGCCTCTGCTCGTAGGTGCCCCATCCTTCCGCTGCGGTGAATGCGGACCGGAAATCGTCGGGTCCCAGACGAGGAGTGAAGCCGATGTGTCCTTTGGGGCCGTGGCACTCGAACCCGCAGGCGGCGAGGAACGCGCCGTAACTGGCCATCGACCGGGCGTAGTGATCGCTGCACTCGACCTCGTTATAGGGGTTCCGCAGCCTCGGGTGGTACCGGTCGTAGATCAGTCGGGCCACGGCCAGGCCCTCGGTGACCATCCCCTCCCAGATCATGTGCGAGGCCACCTGCCACTCGAAGCCGCTCATGCACTCGTTGAAATACATCGCCGACCATGCTCCGGGGCCGGAGACCTGCGGCGGACGACCGAACGGGAACGTGACCATCACCAGGCCGCCGTCGCCGGGCATCGCGTACCAGCGGCCGGCCCGGTTTTCACGCCGGTATGGCCCGACGTCGGGCGTCACGCTGTACCGCCAGAGCGATCGCAGGGCCTGCTTGACGTGTGCTTCATCCATCACCCGACCCAGGCCGACCTGCCAGGCCCAGGACTGGCCGAACACCTGATCGATCTCGCAACCGTCGTAGGACCCAACCTCGTTCAGATGCTTCGGGTCGCCGACGTGGACGTAATAGCCTTTGTCCTCGCGCCAGGTCAGCTTGTCGAGGTTGCCAATCCCTTTTTCGAGTCGGGCGCGGCAGGTCCGGGCAAACGCCTCGTCGCCGACCTCCCGGGCCATCGCCTCGCCTGCCCGCAATGCGGCGTGGTAGAGCCCGACCAGCCAGGGGACGACACCGTACCAGTCGGCGTCGAGGGTGTTGTGCATCGGGCCATAGAGGACGCCCGAACCGTCCGCGTCCCGGTCGATCACACATTGCATGGCCCGCTTGATCCGCGGCCAGAGTCGTTTCAAGAAACGGTCGTCGGGCGACATCTGGTGTTCGCGGTAGGCCCGCAGGATCGTCCCGCACTGGCCGTCCACGGCGAATGTATCGCCATACTCGCCCCGGTATCGAATGACGCCAGTCCTGGCGTCGAGCGAGAGTCCGAAATCGACGCGCTCCCGCAGGTCTCGCTCCAGCTCGGGGAAGATCCGGCCCATCGCCTGGGCGTAATGCCAGACGTGAGTACAGGTCCCGGGACAGCAACCCACGCCCTCCCATGCCCAGAATCGGCCGTCGGCCAAACGGTAGCACGTCGTCGTCGCCAGGACGGACGTATTGGCGAAAGTTCGATTCAGGAACCAGTAGGGGAGCGTCGAGTCGTACCACGTGTCGCGCCAATGCTTCGTGACCGCGGAAAGCCGATCGAAGTTCCCGGCGACGTATCGCACCACGGCCGACGCTGATGGAAATCTCGACGCGTAGTACCGCCCTTTCAGTTGCCCGGCGAGGGTAAGGTTCGGGAAGTGCCATGCGACTAGGAAGTCGACCGTGGACGACTCGCCCGGCTTCAGGTTGAGCGTCCGGCCGATCGATCCGACAAGCCTGGCATCGAGGGGGACCTCGGCGGAATCGCCGGGCTTACCGCCGATCCCCTCCCGCTCCGCCCCCGCCACACGATCATCGGCGCGACGGCCGAGGAGTGCCAGCCCCATCGTGCCGACGTCGGGGAGCTCCTCGAATGGACCCGAAACGACTGGGACATCGCTGAACGTGATGCGACCGACGCCGATGTTCCCCCAGCCACCGGCCCTCGCATCGACGATTTCCACGACGGCCGGCTTGCCGAGCCAGGGCCGGGCGTTGAGCGATTCCTCGCGCATCCGGTTGTCCTGGCGCCCGGTGATCGAGCGCACGACCTTGCCCTCGACCCGCAGGTTGACGCACGTGTCTCCGCGGTAATCGCCGCCGCCGATCCAGAGCCGGATGTAATTTCGATCGACGGTGAACGGCCGACTGGTGAGCTGACCGGTCTGGTCGTCCTTGGCGCCGATTCCATTGCCCGGCGCGGTCGCATGCGAGTTGACCACCCGTACACCGGGACCGCCGACGTCGCCCTGATAGGCCGGCATCGCGGCCTTGAGAACCGGCCCCCGTCCGAATGCGACTCCCTCGACAGTCCAACCCTCGTAGGTGTCCCGCGTCCAATCCTCGAAGACGACATCGGGCCTCGGAGGCGGCTCGTCGACCTTGTCCGGCTTCGCGGCCGAACTCTCGAGGAACGTGAAGCTCGGCTCGTCGATAATCCGGTTCCGACGGGTGCCCGGCAGGTCGCGGTGGTCGAGACCGACGGCGTTCTCGAGCCAACCGGCGATGGTGACCTCGACCTCGGCCGGCGAGTTGTTGGTCAGGGTGTAGCTCATCACCGTGGCCGGCAGGCCCGAATCATCAGCGTCGAGCGGAGTGAATGGCGAATAGGCTTCGAGTCTGGCCGAGACCGGCACGTCGGGATCGCGGTAGGTCACGGTTCCGATCGGATACTGGCCGAGGAACGTGACCTCGCGGAATCCATCGCGATCGAGTGTGACCGTCTTCTCGACCCCGGCCGAACGGACCCGCAGCCAGAACCCCTGGGCAACCGGGCCCATCGGCTGGGGCGGGGCGACGTAGGCCGAGCCGTCGCGCGATTGGAGCCGCTGGCCGGCGTAGGTCACCGTCTTCGGGTCGATTCCCTCGACGTCCTTGTTGAAGATATTCCAGAGCCAGAGGCGGCCGTCGCCGCTGAGGTAGAGCGTGCCGCAGCAGATCCCGCCGACCGGCATGCCGATGAACCGGAGTTCGCCGTCCGAGTAAGTCTCCGGCTTTCCCCGCGCGGTGAGCTGCGCGAGCCATTCGGGCTTGAACTTCTTGTCGGCCGGGATGAGCGATTCGTACTCCTTGCCGTCGAATGGCCCCGCGACCGCCTCGCCGGCCGAGAACAACCCGGCCAGCCCCAGGCCCGAGAGCGCGAGGAACTCGCGACGAGGCAATGAAGAAGGGCCGCAGTAACACGAGCCCGACTCGCATCCCCCGGGGTTCGGATTCATGTTCGGCTCCTCGCGCCGCGTCGGTCTGTCGGATTCGGCGGGTCTGCCAATGAGGGGAAGGGCGTCATCGGTGGTCGAGAGCGAGCAGGGCAAATGCCGTCGAGGCGTCCGTCATGAACTTGCCGGCGTGCGAGGCCGGGTCGCGGCGTTTGTTGAGCGAGTATCCGACCCAGGCCCCCGACTCGTGCTGATGGGCGCCCAGCCATGCCAGCCCCTTGGCGATGCCGGGGTGTTGCTTGGGGACTCCGGCGAGCTGGAGCGTATGCAGGGCAAGCCCGGTGGCGTATCCATCCGGCCCGGCTTCCTGGGGCGTGTTATCCTGCCGCTTGAACTCGCCGAGTGACGCCAGGCTCCAGCCGCCGTTATCCTGCTGCTTTGCGAGGACCTGGCCGACGATCCGGTCCCGCTCGATGCCGGTCAGGAGCCCGTCGACGACAGTCGAGGCCCAGAGGGTCCAGATCAGGTTGTGCAGGTTCTGTTTCTCGACGTGGCCGCGGAAGTAGCGGCGGAGCCGGTCGAGTCCGGTCTGGACTTGCGGGTCCGACCCGGAGCGGAGATAGCCGGGCGCGGACCCCACCGCGATGGAGGCCAGGGCCGCCCCGTAGTATCGGGCCTCGCTCGCCTCCCAGGGACGAAGGCCGAAGTCGAGCCAGTCCCAGGATCCGGCATCCGTCCCGTCGGCTTTCTGCAGCGCCCAGAGGTTGCGGAGCGCGTCACGGGTCGAATCGCTGGGAGTCTTGAGCCCGAGCCGTCGGTCATTCAATGACAGGAGCAGGGCGTTCAGGACCGATTCTGTGCCCCACGATTCGAGCTTCTTCCTCTCGTCGAAGTCGTAGGAAAGCCGGAATTGCGGGGTGTCGAGATCCTTCCAGTTCGCGACCCGGTGCCGGACTTGTTCCAGCATCCGATCCTCCTGGGCAGTCGGCCGATCTTCGCCGTCGAGGTGTCGGGCCGCAGGCCGGCCGAGGGCGTAGGAAAGCATCGTGTGGCAACTGACGCAGGAGACCTTGTCCGCACCCTGACCCCGGTTGGCCCCGCCGAACTTGGCCCACTCCGCGGCGCGTGCGTCGAGGTACTTTGCCGCGGCCTTGCCGTCCCATCGGGACTCATCCCCGGCCTGGACCGGACCCGACGCAAGGTTGACGACGGCGACCAGCACCGCGATGATCCCACGCGCGCGATTCCTGTCCATCATCGAGCCCCCGTTGTAAGCGTCCTGGATTGGAGCACAAGCCTCGCGACGGCGAGTTCCCTCACCAGGGTGATGTCGACCGACATTTCGCCGTCATTCCCGGCTCGAGATGCGGGATTGTCCCAGCCCTTGGCCACCTGTCGATATTCCAACCGATCGGCGACGCGATATCAAGGCACAGAGAAGCGGCATAGCCGCCGGGCCGTCGCTACGGTCGATCATCCGGGACTGGCTCGCTACTCGAGGTGCGACCCTTGGCCTTGCGTGCGGGCGGCGTGCGACGCGAAGTGCCCGGCTTCTTGGCCGAGGCGCGTGGACTCACCGGGATCAGTCCCGAGAGCCAGTGCATGATATTGAGTGACAGTTGGCGGTTATCGGTGCCCTCGACGTTCATGCCGACGGGGACACTCCCCATGTACTGCGCCGTGAGAGCGGCGGCTTCGCCCATGATGACGACGCGACCCTTTCCATGAATGAACGCGATGCCCTGAGAACGCCCGCCGGCCGGGACCAGCGAGTTGTCCAGTTGAGAACGGTCCACCGCCGTCTCGGCGAGCATGAGGAATGAGGCGCTCCCTCGAGGTCCCTGGAGCGATTGGCCGGAGTAGGTGACCACGCGGAAAATCTGTTCGGACGGGCCGCGGCCCCAGTTGATCGGGTGTTTGCCGAGGAGGTCGTTCTCGCGGGAAAAGACCAATTGTGAGGGTATCCTGGGGATCGAATTCTGCGGGTCGAGTGTCTGGCCCTGACTCATCCCGACGCCGAACCGTTTCGCCAGAGGCTGAGCCGCGGCGCCCCAGGGATAATGATCGGTGATGAACAAGAAGGATCCTCCTTCCTTGACCCACGCCTCCACGGCCTGGCACTCCGCGGCGGTAAACGCGGGATTCGCCGCATCGCGACCGCTGCCCGCGGCCCCGCTCGCATTGGCGATCACCAGGATGTCGTAGGGTTCGAGCACATCCTTGGTAAAAGGTTTCTTGTTGGACGCGACGCGATATCCGTCGTGGGAAATGAGGTCGACAAATGGCTTGTAGAAGCCGCCCGCGGTGTGGAGGTTGTGGTGGGCTTCGTCGAACAGGACGGCGGGATGTCGCGTCGTGTAGGCGGGGCGGGCAATCGTCGTGTCATATTCGAGGTCGGCGACTTGCGGCAGTGCGGCCTGTTGCTGCGCGAGGCCGCTCGTCGAGATGAGGCCGGACATCATCGCGATGATGGCAACCCGGACGATGCGTGTCATGTCGAAACCTCCGCCGCAGGTCGAGGATTGTCATGATCCGGAAGGACCATTCCGGTGGGAGACGGATCATCTGATGGTCTATCCTAGCTTCATGTCTGCGAATTGATAAGGCACTGCTGGCGTTTTCGCGAGGCTGGAGTTGATTGTCGGAAGTCGATCGGATTACGGAACGGACCATGTTGGCGCGACCAGATCAACCAGCGATCGAACTCCTGGAAATCATCATCGCAATGCACCTCGTTCCATAGATCGGGGGATGAACAAAAGGCACCGATCGCTCGTATCCGGCCAGGGCGTCAGTGACTCTTCCGGCTGCCAACATAGCTCGAATCAACCAACATCGCCAGAGAGTGTGGCGTGTGAAAGGTTCCTGAACGGGCCTCCTCGTGAGTCTTGATTCCATCTGTCCCGAGCTTGCTCTGCCCTATCTGCGTGTCATGCTTTCCTTAGAAAGACGAGGGGAGAAGGACATGAGCAAGCACCACGCTATCTACATGCGCGTCAGCACGAAGCGCCAAGACACGGCCAGCCAGGAGCCCGAGCTGGAGCGCTGGGTTCAATCACACGAAGGCGATTCTTGCTGGTATCATGACAGTTACACCGGCACCTCGATGGATCGACCAGGCTTTCGCAAGTTGGTCAAGGACATGGAGACGGGCCAAGTGGATACCCTGGTCGTATGGCGGCTGGACCGGCTGGGACGGACGGCCAAGGGATTGACCAGCCTGTTCGAGAACCTAATCCGGTGGAAGGTGAACCTCATCAGCCTCAAGGACGGACTCGACCTGGTCACACCGGCGGGCTGGTTGATGGCGAACATCCTGGCCGGAGTTGCGGCCTACGAGACCGAGGTCCGGGCGGAAAGGATTCTCGCGGGCCAAGCCGCGGCGAGGGAGCGAGGTATCCGCTGGTGTGGCTCGATTCGAGGCCGTCGAATCCGGGCCACGGTGGAACAGATCGCGGTCATCCGGCGCTTGAGGTCGGAGGGTGGAGAAATCGCCGCGATCGCGAGGGCCACTGGGCTATCCCGCCCGACGATCTATCGGATTCTCGCCGAGGACTCTAACGCCTGATCTGGATTGAGCGATAGAGGATCTGTCGGCAGGGTGGTTTGCGGAACGGAGCCCGTGTAAGCTCTGGATTAGTATCGAGAATTGACAGATTCTCATTTATGGGGACTGCTCAGGGGTGCCCGATCCGACGCCGACGAGCGGGTCGGGGCTGGGGGACATGAGGCAGGTCCGCCCACGGCGTCGTGTCGCTTATTTCCGGGGGCCTGCTTACAAGTCCCTGTCTCAACGGAGACTATTCGATGTCCTGCCAACGGACAGGCGTGGCTCGGTCTCGACTGCCGATCTTGTCGGCTTGCCTGCTCCTGGCCGGATGCGGGTCGCGGGATCAGCCACAATTCCCCAATGATCTGGAGATCGTTGCCCAGATCTTCCCTGGCAAGAGCGATTGGAAGCCGTGGAAGCACACGATCACCGCAGACGGCAAGGTTGTCCGAGAGTTCGCCAACGAGGAGAGAGAATCCCAGCTTACTCGGGCCGACCTGAAAGATCTCCTTGATAAAAACGAGGAAGCCGATTTCTTCGCCCTGAAGGAGCGCTACGACTCCCGCGTCATTGACAGCTCGACGCTCGTCCTGAAGATCACCCGGAACAAGAAAACGCATGAGGTCGAGGTCGATGCGCCAGCGTTTCAGAAGAAGGATGAGGACGTGAGGAAGTTTCTCAAGATCTGGACCGAGATCCTGAGGAAGGTCCCTGCACCTAATGCCGAGCAGAAGCCCGAGGATTATATGTCCTGACGACGTGATGGCCCGGCGCCGTCTACAGTCGCGCAAGAGCGATGGGCGTCCTTGGTCCCGCTGGCGTACGCGCTCTTTCTGATGGCACTTGTTTTGTAACGCCTGATTCATAGTTGGCCCGGACAGTTGGGCGCGGGACGATGCGGGAGTCCGGGACGGCTGGTTCAGGCTTCCTCTTCAGCAAGACTCTCTCGTGTAGGGCACAGAGGTAACCATGTCGTCTGACGTCAGCTCATCATTGCCCCCCTCGAAGCGATTGACGCTGAGACGCATCATGGGTGCGACCGCGGGCTCGGCGCTCGCCTTCGCTTCCCTGCCCTGGTTCTTGTCGATTCCGCTCGTGGTCGCGGTCTTCGGTATCCTCGGACTGGACGGCATCTATCCGCCCCTCGTGGCGAGCGGGGGTGGCGTACGGCGGTGGGTCCCTTGGGCTGTCTGGTCGCTCGGGCTAGCCGCTTGCCCCATCGCGATGGCCGTGCTCGACACCGTGTATGAACACGGTGGCCCGCCGGTCTACGATCGTTGGGTCGCCCGCTTGCTGGAAAGTCAGCCTGGCCATGCACGACGACTTCTAAACGATCGGCACTACAATCATTGGGTCGCCCGCTTGCAGGCAATTCAGTCTCAGTACTTCCCGAATGAACGATTGCGGCGTGTCAAGTCACAACCGTCTGTGGTACATCCCTTTCGGTTGTTACCCTGAGGACAATACCATATAAATCCACGGCC
>JBKQHM010000740.1:0-3782 GCA_052148775.1 Isosphaeraceae bacterium
CGATGAGAAGCAGAGGAAGACCCTGCACTACCTGATGGCCAGCCAGCTCTCGAGCGCCGAGATCGTGCTGGACAAGGTCCTGGGCCGGCTGCCGCACCTGGGGGTCTTCCTGGCGATGGGCCTGCCCATCGTGAGCATCCTCGGCCTGATCGGGGGAATCTCGGCCGATCATGTCCTGATCGCCTACGTCGGCACTTGCTCGACGGCGACCTTCGCCGTGGCGCTGACGGTCCTGGTCTCGACGCTGTCGCGGGGTGTCCGATCGGCGATTGTGACCTCATACGTCCTGGTGCTGGGCTGGCTGCTGTTGCCCCCGATGATCACCCTGTTCGGATCGATGCTTCGCCCGGCCATTTACTTCTGGGTGAGCCCGGTCAACGACTGGTTGACGGCCTCCAGTCCCCTCGGCGTCTGGTATCACGGGATGATGCGCCGCGCCGTCCCGTTCGTCAGCGTGAGCCTGCCGGTCGTGATGCTCGAGCTCGAGTGGATGGTCAAGCTCCAACTCGGCGGAGCATTTTTGTTGTTGCTGATCGCCATCTGGCGGCTCCGGCCGACGTTTCGCCGGCAGGAGGAAACGCCGGCCCGACGGACCTGGTTCGGCGGCGGCCGAGGGCGGAGCCGGCGTAAGCGACGTTTCGAGCGGCCCGCCTGCGGCGATGATGCGATCCTCTGGAAGGAGCGGTACTTCGCCCCGTCCGATCTCTTCACCAGGATGGTGATCCTGCCCGCGATCGTCGCCGTGACGTTTCCCCTCGCCATGATCACCGAGTTCCATGGGGATTTCAGCGCGGCGATCCAGGACCTGTGGCGGCATGGATGGCAACTCACCGCACACGGGGCGGAGAACCTGGCCTGGGCGTTGCAGGTTGACCTGGGCTGGTACACCGCCCTCTGGCTGCTCGCGGTCGGAGGCGCCTGCGCCTCGAGCGTGTCGATCGAGCGCGAGGAGGACACCTGGGTCAGCCTGACCGCGACCCCGCTGACCGGCTGGGAAATCGTCCGGGCGAAGGCGCTGGGGGCGATCTGGAACCAGCGCGGCTTCGGCGCCGTGATGATTTTCCTCTGGACGGTGGGCCTGGTCACCGGAGCGGTCTACCCGCCGGGCGTCCTCGCGTCGATCGCCATCGTCGCCGTATTGACCTGGCTCGTCGCGGCGGTGGGGATTCATGCCTCGCTTCGGGCCTCGAGCACATCGAGGTCCATCGCTTCGACGATCGTCGCCCTGGGGTTGTTCAACGGCTACCAGTTCACTTACGTCATCTGGTTCCTGGGAGGCGTCTGGCTACTGGGACGCGTGACGTGGAACTCATCTTTCTCGATGCTGGGAGGCATGCCGATGCTCGCGGCCGGCCCCATGGTACCGCATCGGTTCGCCACTCAAGGTACGTGGAGGATGACGGACCTGAGCTCTGTCCCCGCATCGGTCCGGCTTCCCTTCGCGCTCATTCTTTTGACCATCTATGTTCTCTCGGCGATCTTGCTGACGATCCGGGTCATCAAGGGCTTCGACCGTTGGCTGGACCGCCCGCCACTCTCGGACGCGGGCTGGCCCGAAACCGGGATTATGCACAAGGTCACGGAGCAGGGACCATGATCGAGAGACCGTCCTCCGGACGACGTTTCCGCATCGTCGACGGCATAATCCTGGTGGCGGCGACGGCGATCGCCTTCGCGATCTACCGCCAGCACGATCCCGTGCCCAGCTTCACCACCTTCGACGGAAGGTGGGAACAGTGGCTATTCGAATGGATGCACCGCGTCGTACCGTTCACCGCGTTGTGGTCTTACGCGGTCTTCGCGATCGCGCGCCGCGATCAGCGGACGGGACGACGCGCCCGGGCCCGTCATGCTGGCGTCGTGGCGTGCTATGCCGCGACCCTGGCCCTGGCGGTCACGTCGATCATCTCGTCGGGATTCTACATCATCCACACCCTCGAAGATGCCGGGAGGATTCCCAAGATCCTCTCACATGGCACGCAAAGCCACTCGCCGATCCCATTCGCCAGCGCCCCGATGGAAGAGATCATCGGGGCGTCCGTGCTGGGGGCATGGACGGCGATGGCCGCCGGCCGGCGATGGCGCGTCGAAGCCTCATGGATCGACCGATTCGGGCGGCTGCTGGGCGTGTCCTGGATCGGACTGTTCTTGATCTACGTCTATGCCTACATGGGATGATCCCGAGGCGCCGGGAATCACGGCGGCTTACACGCTTTCCGCCGTCGATCGTTCCATGCCCATCCAGGATACCCAGTCGTCGATCTGTCCGATCTCGACGGAAGAGATGGCCCTGATCTCACCGATCTCTTCGAGCAGGCCGGGTCTCGTGACCACGAACTCCGGCGCCTTGGCTTCGGCGAGCAAGCCGTCGACCGCACGATCGACGATGAATCGGGCATCTTTCGAGGGAAACTTCCAGATCGGCGCCCACATGGGCCAGGAGGGAGTCATGTACGCGGAAAGCGTCGCGACGAGGCGATCCATCGATTCGGCCGGCATGGGTGAAAGACTGTGGACGCGGATCCCACGAACCTCGTCGACCGAATCGAGCATTTCGAAACGGTAGACGCGATTGCAGGCAGCACACCACACCAGGCCCTCGGTCGGTCCGTCATACCAACCGAGCACGATGACTCGATCGAAAGGGGAAGCCACCTTCGGGTTCCCAATCAACTCACGGCAGCAGAGGGCTGGCCCGGTCATGCCGTCACTCCCGGCCGAAGAGTTGATCGAACTGATGGCGGCTTCTTGGGTTATTGGTTTGGGTCATTCTACGGTCCGATCCGGATGTGACCTACGCCCCCGCCCCGGGCCGGCCGACGACCTCGCGGATATGCCCCCGCTCCTTTCGGGTGGCGATCGCGTTGACGGCGTTGATGTACGCCAGCGCCGAGGCCTCGATGATGTCGGTCGAGGCGGCGCGGCCGCGATACGATCGGTCGTCGCTCTCGACCTCCAGCTCGAGTGTCACCTCGCCCTGGGCGTCCTTCCCCTGGGTCACGCTCCGGACGACGAACTCGTGAAGGTCGGCTCGGACACCCGTGACCCGCTCGACCGCCTTGAAGATCGCGTCGACCGGCCCATCGCCGATGGCCGCATCCTGTACGATCTCGCCGTCGGGGCGGCGGATGGCGATCGTGGCCGTCGGCAGGATGCCCAGCCCGGCCGTCGTGTGCAGGCTGACCAGTTGCCAGTGCGGCGTGACGTCCTCCAGGTGCTTCTCGATCAGGACGGTCAGGTCCTCGTCGTACACCTCCTTCTTCTTGTCGGCCAGCGCCTTGAAGTCGTGGAAGACGATTTCGAGTTGATCTTCCGACAGGCTATAACCCATCTCGGCGACCCGATCGCGGAGGGCGTGGCGGCCGGAGTGCTTGCCCAGGACCAGGTCCGTCTGCGGCACGCCGACGTCCTCGGGCCGCATGATCTCGTAAGTCGAGCGCTCCTTGAGCATGCCGTCCTGGTGGATGCCCGACTCGTGCGCGAATGCGTTGCGTCCCACGATCGCCTTGTTGCGCTGGACCGCCAGCCCGGTGATCGTCGAGAGCATCCGGCTCATCGGGTAGAGCCGCTCGGTCTTGATGTTGGTGGTCAGCCCGTAGTAGTCGAACCGGGTCTTCAAGGCCATGACGACCTCTTCGAGCGCGGCGTTGCCGGCGCGCTCGCCGATGCCGTTGATCGTGCATTCGACCTGCCGCGCGCCGGCCTCGCAGCCGGCCAGGCTGTTGGCCACCGCCAGGCCGAGGTCGTCGTGGCAGTGGGTGCTGATGATCGCGCGGCCGATG
>JBKQHM010000741.1:0-31560 GCA_052148775.1 Isosphaeraceae bacterium
CGGGGCCTGGGGCGCCGGGAGGATCTTCGACGGGGCCTGGGGCGCCGGGAGGATCTTCGACGGGGCCTGAGGCGCCGGGGCGATCTTCGACGGGGCCTGAGGCGCCGGGAGGATCTTCGACGGGGCCTGGGGCGCCGGGGCGATCTTCGACGGGGCCTGAGGCGCCGGCAACACCTTGGCCGGAGCCTGGGGTGCCGGGAGGATCTTGGCCGGAGCCTGAGGAGCCGGGGCGATCTTTGCCGGAGCCTGGGGCGCCGGAGCGATCTTGGCCGGGGCCTGGGGCGCCGGAAGGACTTTGCCTTGAGATGTCGGATATGCCCCTTGCGGGGATTGAGTGGACAAACTCAAAGCAAGAGCAAGTACCGCACTGGTCATCGCGATGTCCTCTTGTGTAGAGAGAGGTTGTCGGTCGATGTCTCGATCGAGTCGGTGAGCATTAAAGCCCCTGATGGTTCGGCACGGCCGATGCTTGACAGCGTCCGATCGCCAACACCACCGTTCACGCTGACGTCCACTGTCCTGGCGCTCGAGGCGCCTTCCAGTAAACGGTCCCCAACCCGCGATGGGGAACGAATCACGAAGGCCTTCTGACGGTGGCGGAAGCCTCAAGCCGGTCATCTTGGCCGACTCTTGCTCTCCACCCCAGGGGTGGCCATAGCAGGTTATCGGCATCAACTCCTTCCTCATTTACAGAAGTTGAGAAAATCGAGAAACTGGCTCCTTGACGAACTCTAGGGGCTTTGACGAGTTTCAAGGTGACGGCGGCATGGCTTGGGGAATCTGGCGAGTTTCTATCCATCCGTGACGGTTGCTAGGCCGAACCAAGATAGGGTGTCTGGGGGACGGCGCATCGAAAGGTGGGGGTTGGCGAACGTGTAGGGATGAGATTCCGGCGCGGGTTTCCGTTCTGGGTTGGTGAGCCGTCGCGATCTCGTGAGTACAATCCAAAGTGGCACTGGAGGGGCAGCATGTGCAGGGGCAACCGGCTCGGTGGTTTCTTGGTGTGGGCGGCGGCCGCCACAATGAGTGTGGCCGTCGGCGCCCAGACCGCCGAGCGAGCGACGAGTGTCCCGTTGGGGAGCACCTCGGAGTTACAGACCGGCGATCGGGAATTCGCCGTCTATATCCCGACGCGGTTCGGGGGCGAGTTGACGGTCAAGGCCGCCGACGGTCAGGTCAAGGGGTTGAAGACCGCCAAGGGCCAGGCGCTGAGGAATGGCCAGGACGTCGGGCCGGATCAGGAGGGGTGGGCCACGTTCAAGGTCGTGGGGGCGAAGAAGCCCTACACGGTGACGACGATCTTCGTGCAGGTCGGCCAGAGCGTCAAGCGGCCCTGGAACTTCTATTACTGGCCGACGAAGGCCGACTCGATCCATGAGCCCTGGGCCGGCGGCAATGGACGGGCCGATACCATGAGGGTCAACGGCGACGACCAGTTGATCGCGACGCCGGGGTCTTATATCGCCCCCGGAGTGGACATCGTGCTGGCCGGCCCGAACGGTTTGCTGGAGACCTTGCCGGCGCCCGGGGACGACGCGACCTGGTTCCCTAACCTTTATGACGACCTGACCTGGGTCGGGCCGAACAAGGAGCAGGGGAACCAGACCACGATCTTCATGACGCAATCGCCGCTGCTCAAGTACGATCAGATCTTCAACGCCGGTGCGCGGCAGTGGGAAGGGGCGTACAGCCAGTCCAACGGCATTTCCCGGTGGCCGGGCCATTGCCTCGGGGGGGCTGTGGCCTCCATCACCCTGGACGAGCCGACTCCGGCGCCCGGTTCGGGGCTCACGCGCGATGAGCTCAAGGGCCTGTGGGCCGAGCTGGGCGAGAACTTCCTCAACCACCGCATCGGCGACTATGCCAACGATATTCCGACCGGCCCGCCGCGGCCCGGTCCGGACGCGACGGATCCCCATGTTTCCCGCGTACATGCGATGCTCGAGACGCACATCCGCGGGGAGCGAAGGGCTCTGCTGGCCAATCTCCGGGCCTTTCCGCCCCGGGGCATGATCAACGAGGTGTGGAACCACGGGATCTACAAGTACATCGCCAGCTATCACGCCATCCCCGGCCGAGGCCCGCGGGCCGTGCGGGTCGTGACGGAGTTGCATGGCAACTCCGGCTCGATGCTCAACGGTCAGGATGACAAGGACCGGGTGGTCTACTATGAATACTCCCTGGTCTACGGGATGGATGGCCGGGTCGACGAGAGCAACCCGTACGCGGCCGACTGGATCTCGGTGGGCGGGGAGGCGATGTTCGCCCCGCTCAACATGATGCAGGTGCTCGGCTCGCGATGGGCCGGGCATAACCCGTACGTGACCGAGGCGAACGTCCGGGCGGTCGCCATGGCCAATGGCGGGCGCGCCTACGGACGGCTGGCCGGCGCCCCGCCGACCTTCCGCCCGGTGTTGGATTACGAGGCCGGCCGGCCTCGACTGGCTGTCAATAGTCCCGCGGTCGATCGGGAGCCCGGACGTTCTCCCATGCCTCGAACCGGGGGCGGCGGTTTCTTCCGCGGACTGTTCCGCGGACGATGATCGGGCCTGCGGATGCATGCGGATTCCAGATAGCCGATTCCCGATAGCAGATACCAGATACGATAACCCGGAAGATCGCGGTTTCCCCCGATCGGAAATCCGGAATCTGGAATCTGCAATCCTTCTCCCTATCAGGCCCGAGTCGGAGGGAACGGCGCATGCCGGACCTTCTCGACTCGGGCCTCCGCCTTTCACTAATCCGGAGAGTCTGACGAATGCCAGGAAGGACCCCGGCGAAGTGGCGGAAACGCTGTCGATTATCGGGGATATAGCGGCTTTTTAACCCGATCGATCGGGCAAGATCCCGGTTCCGGCATTTTCGTCAAGGCTGTTCAAGTTTGACGAGCCTGCCAGTCGATGAAACAACCGACTCGGGAGAGACGCCAAGCGTCGTGACGCCGCGATCGGCCTCGGACGACTCCGAATTGGCGACATGACCGAGGACAGCCAGGAATGCGGGGTGCCGCCATGACTCAAATCGATGATGACCCAACGACGTTCGGCACGCAAACCGCACGATCGACGGCCTTCCCGATGGCCGTGTTGATAGCGGTCCCGAAGGTTCAATCGCCCAGGGTTCGGCGCGTGGGTATGACCTCGAGCGTTGAAGCATGGCGGCCGAAGTTGATCCGCCGGCCGCCTCGGAGGCGCCTGCGTCGGGGCGTGCGTCGGGCCGCGTGGTCCCTGCTGGCTGTGCTGTCGATCCTCGGGGCAAGCGCCCTCGACTGGGCGAACCTGGCGAGCCGGGCCGCCAGCATGCCGGCCTGGGACCGGGATGTGTCCGCGTCGAGCCGAGGCCCGAGCCACGACGATGAGACCGGCACGGGCGAGCCGTCGTCGGCCTCGATCGACGTACACGCGGTGTATCTCGATTCCAGCGGGCCGGTGATGGGGGCACCCGTCGCCGACGTGGAACTGCCCGTCATCATTCCCGGGTACTTGCTGCCCGACGACAGTCTGGAGGAGCCGGTACATGAGGGAAGTTGACGAGGCCCTGGCCCGGGCTTATGCCCAGCGGGAGAAAGGCGATTCGCCCCAGGGTGTGCCGCCCGCCCCTCACTGGCCCGCCCACGTCTCACGTCGCGGGACGCCGCAGGATCCGGCATTCGGCTCCGGGTCGATCCAGGCCGGTCCCGTCGCCTCGGAGGCCGGTCCCGGACCGGTGGCCGAGCTGCAATGGCCGTCGGTCGTCCTGACCCTGGAGCGGGAGTGGGGCGACCGGTTCGAACGCATGGCCGAATTCCTGATCCAGTGCCGCGAGCGGCAGAATATCCGGGTCATCCTCTTCACCAGTTGCCATCGGGCCGAAGGCCGGACGACCCTGGTGCTGACCCTGGCACGAGCCCTGTCGCGACACCCTTGCCGCACCGTGCTCGTCGACGCGGACCTCACCGGTCCGATGCTCGCGCGGCTGCTGGGCATTCGCCCCGAGGTCGGGTTGGATGACGTGATCGAGGACGGACGCGCCCTCTCCGATGCCCTGATCGATGCGCCCGACGACCACCTTTCCCTCCTGCCGATGCGCGGCGCCGTGGCCCGACCGCGCGAGTTCCTGGCCGGATCGGCCTGGACCTGCTCCCTGGCCCGACTCCGCCGCGAGTTCGACCTGATCCTCCTCGACGGCGGCCCGATGTTCACCGGCCTGAGCGCGGCCGTACTGCATCGCTCCGTGGATGCCGCCGTGCTCGTCCATCACCGCGGCTTCACCAGCGAACGCGCGATCCTCCGCGCCCGCGAGGTTCTCGAAGCCGGCGGCGTGCCCTTGCTGGGGCTGGCCGAGACGTTTGTGTGATTGGTCATTGGTCATTGGTCATTGGTCACTGGTGAGGCCGGCTTGACGGGTCTCGAGCTTGTCGGGGTGTTGCGTGCCCGTCGCCAAGATGGGGATACGGCGGTCGGGGCTCGAGGTCATACAACCAATGACATGACAAATGACCAATGACGAACAACAAATGACCAATGACCAGGAGGGGCCAGGTGTACGAGACCCATTACGGGCTAAGGCGTCGACCGTTCGGCGAGACGGTGAGCCCGTCGGCGTACGTGGCCTTGCCGGGTCATGATGTCGTGTTGCGACGGGTGCGGTACGCGCTGGAGCAGGGTCGAGGTCCGGCGGTGATGTTCGGCCCCCCCGGTTCGGGCAAGACGCTCCTGGCCCGCCGGCTGGCCGGTCATTGGGACGGGCCGACGGTCCACGTGACCTTCCCCGCCCTGCCGGCCGCCGACCTCGTGTGTTTCCTGGCCGAAGAGTTCGGCGGGGTGTCCGCGGCGCATGCCTCGTTCCCCGAATCCTTGCGACAGTTGCGCGGACAGCTCGCGGCGACGGTCGCCCAGAATCGTCGCCCGCTGCTGGTCGTCGATGAGGCCCACTCCATCGACCAACCGTCGACGTTCGAGGCCCTCCGGTTGTTGCTCAACTTTGCGTCGGATGGATCGCCCGACCTGTCGTTGTTGCTGGTCGGTGGCACGGAGGTCCTGCTGGATCTTCCGCCCGGCCTGGCCGATCGGGTCGCGGCACGATGCCTCGTCGGCCCTTTGACCGAATCGGAGGCCGAGCGCTACGTCCTGGGCCGGCTGGAGGCCGCGGGGGCCCAGTCCCAGCTCTTCTCACCCGCCGCTTTGACCGCCCTCTACTACGCCGGCGACGGCCTGCCCCGCCGCCTTAACCGGATTGCGGATCTGGCTTTACTCATCGCTTATGCCCAGGATCTGCCCATCGTCGACGAGCCGGTCATCGCGATCGCGGCCCGCGAGTTCAATCATGACGGACTCGCCGCGTGAATGGTGAAACAAAGTGCGCTCAGAGCCAGCCTCCCGGCGAGTCGCCTGCATCGCAAGGATCGACGAAGTCCGCACTAATGACCAATGACGAGTGACCAATGACCACGCGCAGACGGATTTTCGGAAGGAGGGTAGAATCCTGACCCTGCGAGATCTCCGGCCGGCGATGATGAGTCGGCGCACGGAGGATTTCGCGCCGCCGGTTGGATTCGGCGGTCCTGGGTCACGCGATTCTAAGGAGGGCGAACGTGGCGATTCCTCGAGTACCCGGTCGATCCGGGCGTTGCAGCCTGTTGGTTTTCGCCGTGTTGGTGGCGTGGTCTGTCGGGATGATGGGGGCCTCGGCCTCATGGGGTCAGGAGCCTCCCCCGGATCCGACTCCCGTTACGGACGCGACACCTCCCCAGGGGGGCCCGGCGGAGGATCCGGCTACGGCGGACCCGCAGGGGGGTCAGGTCTTGACGCAAGGTCCGGTGCATGAGGCGTTTGCCGCGCCGGTGGTCCACGATCCTAAGGCGGGTCCGGTCGTCGCCAAGGCCCCTCCGGATCCGATCCAGGAGTTGCCGCCGGACCAGAAGCCGTCGGGGCAGAATATCCAGTGGATCCCGGGCTACTGGGCCTGGGATACGACGCGCAACGACTACCTGTGGGTCAGCGGCATCTGGCGCGAGCCGCCGCCGAATACCCAGTGGGTCCCCGGCTACTGGCATCAGGTCGACGACGGGAACCAGTGGGTCCCTGGATCGTGGATGCCGGTGAGTAGCGGCCAGAGTCAGGGCCAGGTGCAGGCTTCGGGCCAGGCCCAGGCGACGTATATGCCGCCCCCGCCGGCGAGCCTGGAAGCCGGTCCGAACACACCCCAGCCCTCGCCCAACGTGGCCTGGACGCCGGGCTACTGGACGTGGCAAGGGAACGCCTACGCCTGGCGGCCCGGATTCTGGGCGAACGTCCAGCCCAACTGGATCTGGATCCCTCCCCATTACGTCTGGACCCCCAGCGGATACCTCTTCGTACCCGGATACTGGGACCTGCCGGTGGCCAATCGCGGCCTGATGTTTGCGCCGGTCTACTACCCCCAGCCGGTCTACGCCCAGCCCGGATTCGCCTTCACGCCGTCGATCAGCATCGTGGGATCGGCAGTCACGGCCAACCTGTTCGTCCAGGCGAGTACCAACCAGTACCTCTTCGGCAACTACTACGCACAGACTAACGTGAGCGTCGGGATCGTCCCGTGGTTCTCGTTCAGCTTCTCGGTCGGCCGCCCGATGTATTACGACCCGCTATTCTCGTACTACGCAGTGGTCAACGTGCGGCAGAACCCCCAGTGGATCGTCCAGGCCCGCCAGGCGTATATCCTGCGCCGGGACAACGTCGTGATGCGGCCGCCCGGCACGTATGCCGAACAGATCCGGATCGAGCGGAGCGCGACGTTCACGCGGGATATCACGGTGGTCGACCATCGGACGATGGGCATGTCGCTGAGCCGGCTGGCGGCCGACCCGATCGCCGGGAGAAACCTGCGGATGGTGCGGGTGAGCGAGGCCGAACGCCAGCAGATCCGCCATCAGGTGGCGCAGTTGCACCAGGCCCGCGAGCAGCGGGCGCACCAGGAGCGCGAGGCGGCGCGGAACGGGGTTCCCAACCGACCGAGGACGGTGGGCATGCCGCACTCGCCGATCGCGGCCCGCACGGCTCCTCATCCGGCCGCCGGACATCCCGGAGGCCATCCCGCCGCCCATCCGGGTGGCGCCCGGGCTGAGGTCGCCCGTCGGGGCGAGGAGGGGCGGGCATCGGCCCGAGGGGCCGAGGCGCACGCCGGCCGCCCCGAGGCCGAGGCGCCCCGCGCCGAGGCTGCTCGACGCCCCGCCGCCCGCCCCGCCCAGCGACAGCCGGCCCGCCCCGCCCAGCGCGGACGTACCACGCGTCCGGCCGAATCCGAGGAGCGGGAACGCCGACCGGGATTCTGACCTGGATGTACAGCTTGTCCGGTTGGCATTGTCCGCCGATCGGATCTCGGGGCCGAGCCGCCATCTGACGGCCCGGCCCTTTTTTTGCTCGAGTCGGTTAAGATGGTAAGCGTCCGTGGCGTGGAGATCTCCTCATCGTCCCAGGATCAGGTTATGTCAGTCGGCGGTGAAGGCGGACATCTCCACCCTGTTCCGACACGGAGAACTCGCCTCCGTTACTTCTTTTCCGACAAGCACCATGGGCGTGGCGGACCCGAGACGGCGCAATGGGCCCTCGACCTGAGCGAGGACGAGGAGTTCGTGATCTTCGATCGGGCTGACGATCTGGACCTCAGCGACGATAGGGGGAGTCTCTACGGGATCCGGTTCGGACCGGAGCGTCAGGTCATCGCCTTGGGGACGCTCCGCCAGCAGATCGCCAAGTTCACCGACTCGGGACCGCATTGGCACGGGTTCCCGCTTGGACCACTCGACCGGAACCTCCACCCGCCGCATCCCCCGGAACGGGCTTTGCCGAAAGACGCTCTCCAGAAGATGGTGGATGCACAACTACTGACCAGGGAAGAACGTAAGCGGCTGTTGAAGGGGAAGCATATATGATCCCGCCTCTTGTCAAAGGACCGTCGCTTCGATTCCCTGACCAGGAGATAACCTGGGCGGGCGAATGCCTTTGGACCGGAGGCTACTGCTTCGGGACCGAGAGTGGGGAACTCCTCATCTGTCGTAACGACGGCCGAGACGAACTGGATGTCCTTCCGATCAAGGTCTCCGAAGAAGCCGTCAACGACGTCGCCTTCTGGCGCGATTATGTGGGGGTGAGCACGCGGAGTGAGCTGACCGTTGCCCGGAGAAGTTCGTTGGACGATGACCTCATTCCTCTTCTCACGACTCCGGATGGCGCGCACGGCATCCTGGCGACCCCGGGGGGAAGGTTCTTCGCGCCCATGGGGGCGTTGGGATTGCTTCGAGTGGATCCGGAACGGATCGGCGGCGATGATAGGATCACGATCGACGAACCAAGCCAAGACATCATTAGTTTCTACAAGTTGATCTATCTGGGTGGATCGTCTCAAGATGAAGTCCTTGCCTGCGCGGCCCGTACGAGCGGTCTTTTGCTGATCGAGTCGAATGGGGACAAGCCGTTAGAAATCAAAGGTATAGTTTCGAAAACCGTTGACTTCATCGATGTTTGCTCAGTGTCCTCTCCGAGATGGCCTCATGCGGTCGTCGGATTGAGCCTGGATCGATCGCTGATCTTCGTCCGCGACCTCCTGTCCGATGAGACGCCCCAAACTCTCCGGCTAGGAGAATTGCGAGGGACTCCCTACTCGATCCTCAGTGCGGCTGGGCGCCTTTTCGTCCTGACGAGCAAGGAGCTCGTCGCATTCCCTGATTTGCTGAATTGGTATCTGCGAGGCGAATCATTGGATCGTCCGTTTCGCTACCGCTATATACCGATTCAGGCCGTTGACGCCTACCTCGCCTACGGCAAACACCTGATTGTCGTAATGGACGACGAAGTGAGGTTCTTTGAGATCCCGGGGCTCGCACAGCCCACGGGCGACCACGCCCACGAGAACGGCCATGGCGACCTTGCCGGGTGGAGAGAAGCCGAACAGCTCCCCAACACGATCCAACCGATCTGGGATAACTTGTCACTCGTCGGGTAGGCCGTAAGGGACGTGAATCGCTCTTGACCGAAGCCACTGGGTCGAGGATCGCTACATGCCTATTCACCAGCCGGTCGAAGAAGCTCGTAACGCCGCCAGGTCCTGATTCCGCTTCGCTTCAAATCCAGAGCGTCCGGTTCATACCGAGCTTCCGGGGCCCTTTCGCCTTATCTGTGTATTCGTAGACATTCAGGCCCGTGCAACGTCACGGATCGACGGTCCAGTCGATATCGTCAGGCTGCATCGCATGGGGCGAGGCCCAAACGCGCATGGCCTGGCTCAGGCGGGCCCGGTCCGCCTCGTCGGCGACGGCGGCCGAGTAGAGAGGATACCACTTCGGCGGGGCCAGGCCGGACCATCTTATCATCGTGGCTCGGCGTGCCTACAATCGTCGGGTCGGATTGTTCCGATTTTGAGGAATGGCGATCGATGGGGCTGACACCAGGGAGGACGGCGAGGTCAGGACGCCTCGCCGATGTCGGATGCAACGAACAGGATTGGATTGCACGACTGCGAGTGCCGATCCGGAAGATTCGGCCGTCGCCTCCTTCTCGGGGCCGGTCCGCGACTGGTTTGAAGCGGCATTTCCGGAGGGCCCTACGCCAGCTCAAACACTCGCCTGGCCGTCGATCGCGGTGGGCGAGCATGTGTTGCTGGTCTCGCCGACCGGGACCGGCAAGACCCTGGCCGCATTCCTGGCGATCGTCGACCGGCTCTTCCGCGCGCACGAGGCCAAGACGCTGGCCTCGGGGCTGCGCTGCGTGTATGTCTCGCCCTTGCGGAGCCTCAACTACGACATCGAGCGCAATCTGGCCGGGCCGCTCGCGGGCATCGCGCGGCGGCTGGATCGCGCGGCTTGCCCGGTCCGGGTCGGCGTGCGGACGGGCGATACCTCGGCCTATGAGCGACGCAAGCTGCGGGACCATCCGCCGCACATCCTGATCACCACCCCGGAGAGCCTCTCGCTTCTCTTGAGCCTCGAGTGCTGGCAGCCGCACTGGCAGACCGTGGAGCACCTGATCGTCGACGAGGTGCACGCTCTGGCACCGACGAAACGGGGAGCCGACCTGGCCGTCTCGCTCGAGCGCGTGTCGGCGCAGGCCGGGCGCGATCCCAGCCGAGTCGGGTTGTCGGCAACGTGCCGTCCGGACGAGGCAATCGCGCGGTTCCTCGTCGGGAACTCGCGGACCTGTCGGGTCATCGAGGCCCCCCTGCCCTCCGGCACTCCGCCCATGGAGATCGCGGTCGAATCCTTGATCAAGTCCGGCGAGGCGCCCCACCGGGGACTGAGTTACCGTAGGCTGCTGCGGCGCCTCCGGCAGGTTATCGGGGCGAACCGCACCACCGTCGTCTTCGCCAACACGCGCGCCTTCGCCGAGAAGATCACGCACGACTTGCGCGGGTCATTGGTCATTGGTCATTGGTCATTGGTCGGCGAGGGCAAGAATGGACCGGGATATTCGGCGGAAGAAGAACCCCCCCTGGCCCCCCCTTCGCAAGGGGGGGAGAATGTATTCCCAGTTCGGCGCGGGTCTCCAGACCCCGCCGTTTGCGGGACCGCAGGTCTCCTGCACGCGCCTGGCACGGGCTTGGAGAACTCCGGTCGGGCCAGGGAGGGTAAGTCCCACGCATCCGATGAGAACGCGGACGAGCCGCTGATCGCCGCGCACCACTCGGCGCTCGATGCCGATCGGCGTCGGTCGATCGAGGCGGGGCTGAAGTCGGGCTCGGTCCGCGCCGTGGTGACCAGCACCAGCCTGGAGCTGGGCGTCGACATCGGCACGGCCGACGTGACCGTCCAGGTCGGGCTGCCGGGCGGGGTATCGCGTTGTTTGCAGCGCGTGGGTCGATCGGGCCATCGGCGGGGTGCGGGGTCGCGCGGGCTCTTGCTGGCCGCGACCCCCGGCGAGCTCGTGGGCGCCCTGATCACGGCGAGGGCCGCGCGGGCGGGCCGGGTCGAGCCGGTTCGCGGCGTCTCCGCGCCGCTGGACGTACTCTGTCAGCAACTCGTCGGCATGGGCTGCGCGGGGGAGCAGTCGGTCGACGGGGCGTTCGAATTGATCCGCAAGTCCGGACCGATGGCCGGGCTGTCGCGGGCCGATTTCGACGCCTGTCTGGCGTCGCTGGCCGGCGAGCTCGCGGCGCCGGCTGGGGCGTATGAGTCCGAGCCGGGGGCGGCGCCGCGGTGGACCTCGCCGAGGATCTGGAAGCGCGCCGGCTGGTTCGGCGTCCGCGATCGGCGCGTGTCCCGATGGTTCCGCAGCAATGTCGGCACGATCTGCTCGGAGGAGTCGGTGCGGGTGCTGGAGGACGGGGCCGCCGTCGGCACGCTGGAGGCGTCGTATGCCGAGCGGCTTTCGGTGGGCGACCGATTCGTACTGGACGGCCGGGCGCTGGAGGTCCGCCGGCTGGAGGCGTCGATCGTCCATGCACGTCGGTCCGGCGGCGAGCCGAGCTTGCCGCGTTGGTCCAGCGATCGCCAGTCGTTCTCGCCCGAGCTGGCCGCCGAGCTGGCCGGCTTCTGCGTCGAGGTCGCTCGTCGGCTCGCCGGCGAGGGCGCCGTGGCGCTGCGCGGCTGGCTGATCGAGGAGCTCGGGCTGAAGCCCCAGGCCGCCGCCGTGGTGATCGAGCTGTTCGAGGCCCAGCAACAGTGGAGCGAGGTCCCCGGCGCCGAGGGGTTGCTGGTCGAGGAGTCACCCGCTCCCGAAGGCGCCGGTCGGATCTATACGTTCCATGCTCCGTTGCACCGCTCGGCCTGCGAGGCGATGGCCCGCGCGATCGGCGCCCGTGTGGGCCGCCGCGTCGGTCGCGACCTGGTGCTGGGCGTCGCCGACCTGGGGTGGTCGATCCGCCTGCCCGACGATGCCGCGATCGCGCGCGAAGACCTGAATTCGCTGCTGGAGGTTGACTGCCTCGATGAGGACGTGCTGGAGGGCCTGGATCGGGGCGAGCTGATGGCGCGCCGGTTCCGTCAGGTCGCGATGATCGCGCTGATGATCCTCCGCAACCCGGAGCCGGGGCGGCGCGTGCGGGTCGGCGGGCTGCACTGGGCCAGCACGCGGCTCTATCCGCTGGTGCGCGCGGCGTGCCCCGACCATCCACTGCTCCGCCAGACGCGCCGCGAGGTGCTCGAGGAGGTCCTGGACGTCCCGGCCGCACGGCGATGGCTCGAGACGCGGCCGTCGGTCCGATTCCGCGTGCTGCCGGGCCTCTCGCCGTTCGCCGCCGCCTGGATCGAGCCGGCCCCGGCCGATTCCCTCCGATTCGAGTCGCCCGCCGAGGCGCTGCGACGCCTGCAACAGCGGCTGCTCTCCGCCGGCGCGGGAGGGACGGCGCCATGACCGGGCGACTACGAAAGAAGCCGCACGCGCCGATCCCCGGCGTCGCGGTTTGGGAGTCTTGGCTGCTCACCCCCGAGGGGGCGGCGATCCATCCCGGCGAGCGGACCGCGGTGATCGCCGATGTCCACCTGGGGTACGAATGGGCCCGGGGCTCCGCCGGCGACTGCGTCCCCGCCCACTCGCTGGACGAGACCCGGGCGCGACTCGATCGCGTGCTGGCCCGCGCCCCGATCTCGCGGTTGATCGTGGCCGGCGACCTGGTCGAGTCGCCGCGACCCTGCCGCCGGACGGCAGCCGAGGTCGACCGATTTCAGGCCTGGCTGGAATCGCTCGGCGTGAGCCTCGTCGTCCTGGAGGGCAATCACGATCGGAGCCTGTCGGCCGCGTCGAGGCGATCGTCGTCGCGGATCCCTCCCCTGCCCGCCGAGTGCACGATCGACGGATGGACGATCGGTCACGGACATCAACCCCTATCCGGCGATCGGACGATGTCGGGCCATCTCCATCCGGTGGTCCGGATCGCGGGGACCTCGGCCCTGTGTTTCCTGGTCGGACCCGGCCGGATCGTCCTGCCGGCCTTCTCGCCCAATGCCGCCGGACTCGACGTCGTCACGGCACGCGTCCCCCGGGATTGGCTCGAGATCCCGCTGCGCTCCGTCGTGAGTACGGGTGCTCATTTGATTGATATTGGTCCGTTGCCGGCGCTGCGCCGCCATCGCCACCTTGTCCCCTGACAGGACGGTATCGGATGGCGATGTCCGGGATGTGGTGTCCCCCGCGCCGCCGCCGAGCGCAGGGCGGAGATCCCTCGAAAACGCACCCTCGACCTGCTAGGTTGGGAAGCAGCGACCGGTCTGGGTCGGGACTCCCGAAGATCTCGCGATGCCGCGTCGTCGCCGACCGCCGCGAAGGCCGTCCGGCCCGGTTTCCTACGATGATGGTCTTGAAGAAGGATACGAAGCAGTGGCCTTCATGGATACCACCTCGCCCCGATCACAAAGAGAAGAACGGTCGAGCCGGGCCCCTCTCACGATGAGGACCACGTCGCTGCTGGTTGTCTCGATCGGCCTCGCCGCGGGTTATCTCGATCTGGTCATCATCGTCTTCAAGAAATACTTCTGGAATGATCTGTCGACCTACGGGAGCGGGAGCGATTTCCCCTGGAGCGTCCCGGCCGGGCACGTCCTGCTGCTGGTGGTCCCGGGAGTGCTGCTGGCCGCAGTGAATCGAATGCGGCCGAGGCCCATGTCGATGGCTGCCGCCTCGTGGCTGTTCGTCACGCTCGCGACCTGGGCCGCTGCATTGCGGATGCCGTTGTACGGCGTCGCCACCTTCGTGCTGGCCCTGGGGCTGGGACGGATGATCGGCCCCGCCGTCGCGAGCCACTGTCAACGCCCGTGGCGGGCGTGGTCCACCGTCGCCGTGCTGCTCGGCCTGCTGGCGATCCTGGCGGCCGGTTCAACGGGCTGGCGGGCCGTCCGCGAATCTCGGGCGATGGCCGCCCTGCCGGCGCCCCCCGCGAACGCCCGCAACGTCGTGATGATCGTGTGGGACGCCGTCCGCGCCGCCAACCTGAGCCTCTACGGCTATCCGAGGAATACCACGCCGAACCTGACGCGATGGGCGCGGAAGGGCGTCCGGTACCAGATGGCCCTGGCGCCGGCCCCGTGGACATATCCGTCGCATAGCTGCTTCTTCACCGGCCATTGGCCCTTCCAGTTGAATTCGCAGTGGAAGTTCTCGCTCGACGCGCCGGTCCCGACGCTGGCCGAGCACCTGGCCTCGCGCGGCTACCAGACCGCCGGATTCTCGGCGAACACGTTCTGCTGTAGTTACGAGACCCGGCTCGATCGCGGATTCGTCCACTTCGAGGACTATCCGCTGACGCCGCGGTCCTTGCTGAGCCGCACGGTGGCGGGGAGCTGGATCCTCGAGAATATCCTCGAACGCGGCAACTACTATGGGGCGAAGTGGACCCGGTCGCAATCCCGCGATGCGGGCGGGATCAACGACGCGTTCCTGGGCTGGCTGGACCAACGGCGGAAGGATCGTCCCTTCTTCGCGTTCTTGAACGAGTTCGACGCCCATGAGCCCTATGTACCCGCGCCCGAGTATGCGGGCCGCTTCGGGATCCGGCCGCGGACCGAGCGGGATCACCGCTTCCTGCTCGACTACGGGACGGTCGGTTCGAAGAGCTACCAGGTCCGGGACGTCCAGATGGCCCGCGACTGCTACGACGATTGCATCGCCTATCTCGACGACCGGCTCGGGCGGCTGCTCGAGGAACTCCGGGGCCGGGGGCTCCTCGACAACACGCTGGTCATCATCACCTCCGACCACGGCGAATCGTTCGGCGATCATGGCATCTTCCTCCACGCCAACAACGTCTTCGTCGACGAGGTGTCCGTCCCGCTGGTGATCCTGTCGCCGGACGCGCCCGCGGGCCTCGCCGTCGCCGAGCCGGTGAGCCTGCGCGACCTGCCGGCCACGGTTCTCGACCGGCTGAATCTCTCGGCGGGCTCGCCGTTCCCGGGGCACTCGCTGGCGGCCTACTGGTCTCTTGGACCCGGCGGGATACCTCGGGAGATCACGCCGGCCCTATCCGAGCACGCCGCGCCGACGGCGTTCGGGGCCCAGGCCGAGCAGGGCCTTCGCCGTCGCGATATCCAGATGTCCCTGGTGGCCCGGGGACGGCACTATATCCGCGACGGCTCGGGTTCCGAGCTGCTCTACGACCTGAGGCGCGACCCGTTCGACAGCGTGAACCTGATCGAGTCCGTCGAGGGCAGGCAGGCCGCGGTGGGCCTTCGCCGGATGCTCCTCGACGCACTGACCGCCAATCCCGGCTCCGTTGAGGCGGAGGACGCGTACCTCAGGGCCTTCAGGGGGAGGCTCAAATCGCTCGTCGAGGAAGGCTCCGTGCCTAGCCCGCCGATCTCGTCGTCCGAAGCGCCGTCGCATTCGAGGCGGTGATTCGTCGCTCCTCGTCCACCGGCTCATCCGGCTCGATGCGCTCGGCTCCGGATGGCCAAAGCCCGCGTCCTCGGAAAAATCGAACTCCGCAGAGTAGCAACTTGACCCGAGTCGTCGGCTTGGTTAATCTTCCTAAACAGTCGATGAGACATCTATAACCCATACTCCTCTCTGATGGGTGAGTCCATCCACTGTTGGGATCGCATATCACTTAGAATTCATCACTACACCACCTAACTTCTTCGTTCTACGGAGAAAGGAGAAGGGAGGTCATGGTCCGCGATGCGCACACAGAAGTACCCCGGCAGACCCTCGGTTCGCCGATGGACCGGGCCGCGCTGGCGTGAATCAAGCGATTCATCCAGTCGCGTATTAAACTGAAGACGTATTCAATTCTTGAGTAAATCCGGGGATCGCGTTGGCGTCGTCTTCCCAGGCGGGCGTTGCAACGCGAGTCGGCGGCGCATCGCCGATTCCATCGCGATACCTCCGGCTCGATTCCGTCACCAACATCTAGACCCCAAGATTTGACGGCGTCGTCATTCGGACTTGGGGCTACAGTCCAATCCTGTTCGTTCTATTCACACCTCAGGACCCGATCGATGATTGATTCTTCAAGAAGGCTACGACGAGGCTTCACGCTGATCGAGTTGTTGGTCGTGATCGCGATCATCGCCGTGCTGATTGCGTTGCTCCTGCCTGCGGTCCAGGCGGCGCGCGAGGCCGCCCGACGCGCCCAGTGCACCAACAACATGAAGCAGATCGGCATCGCGATGCACAATTACCACGATCAGATGGGCTCCTACCCCCCGGGTGAGATCAGCCAGGGGACGAGCACCGGGGCGAATTCCTGGGGCGCGCAGGTCAGCGAACTGGGCTGGCGCGCCATGATCCTGCCCCAGATGGAAGGCGGGACCGTCTACAACGCGATCAACTTCAGCATCAGCTCGTACGCGATCAATAATGGTGCCCAGTTCACGTCTTTCAATACGGTGTTCACGTCCTGGTTGTGCCCGTCCGACGGCACGAACGGCGGCGGCCGGCTCCCCACCAATATCCCGACCGGTCAGTACACCGACGTGCCGCTGGATCCCTCCACGGGGCAGACCGCCGCAATGACCCCGGTGTCGAATTATGCCGGCAGCTTCGGCGATAATTATTGCGGCGGTGTGCTGTGCTCGCCGGGACTCATCTGGGAGACGCCATGGAACGGCTCCCCGCCGGCCGGCCAGCCGCGTATCGGCTGGAACGGCTACTGGGGGACCGGATTCGGGCTCCCCGACGGATTCACCCTCGGTTCGGGCACCATGCGGGGCTACTTCGATTACCGCGGCACTCAGAAGCCGCCCAACATCGCCAGCATCACCGACGGGACCAGCAATACCATCATGGCCGGCGAGGTGATGCCCAGCGCGGCCGCGGACAGCAACTTCTGGTACTTCAACGGCTCCTATGCCGGCACGACAGTGCCCCTGGGGTGGAATGCCAATACCTACCCCGCTACGGCCGCCAACTGCAACGGTAACTGGCAGGCGGCCTCGGCACCCAACGGCTGCCGTTTCTCGGCCGCCGCCAAGGGATTCGTCAGCATGCACCCCGGCGGGTCGAATATGCTCTTCGGCGACGGTTCGGTCCGTTTCCTCAAGAACAGCATCAACCTGCACACCTACTGCGCCCTGGGGAGTCGGGCTGGGGGTGAGGTCGTCAGCTCCGATTCCTATTGAGGCGCCGGATGCGCGCGTCTCAATGAGCTCGCTCTGATGGGGGCCGCGCCCTCGGCGGCCCTCCACGATTCCGGTGGTTTGTCCCGTGTTTTCCACCTCCTCAGGCCGAGCCGACCGATCAAGCCTGCGCGTCTGACGAGGACCCGGTAAGGGTAGCTCGGAGTCCGAATCAGGGCAGACTCGGCCCGATCACGAAGACCGTCCGGCCAAGACACTCCGCATTGCGAGCGGGGTTTCTGCGCGCCGGACTGCCCAACCTCCTTCCCTTGTTCTTCCCGGATGGGCAGCCTCGCCCCCGGGAATTTCCTCGGATACAGCTCAGCAAGGAAAGAATTCGAATCATGAATGCAGGTGCGAATCAATGGCGGATGATCGCGATCGCCTTGAGTGCTGCGACGGCGGTGGTCATCCAGGGTTGCAGCAGCGACGATTCCGGTCTGGACAAACGATACAAGGTCTCGGGTAAGGTGACTTACGGCGGGTCACCTGTGGCCAAGGGGACGATCGCGTTCGAGCCGTCCAATCCGCCTCCGCCCAAGGGCCGGTTCGCTTCCGGCTACATCGAGAATGGCTACTACACCTTGACGACCTCGATCGACGGCGACGGAGCCCTGCCCGGTGAATACAAGGTCGTAATCAGCTCATCGACCGCCGACATGACCGGGTTGGCCAAGGAAAAGGGTGGATTGGTCCACCAAGGGGACAAAGATTTCCAGAAGATCGTCAAGGATTCGAAGAGCATGGTCCCGATCAAGTACAGCAAGTCTGAGACCTCCGGCCTGACCAAGAAGGTCGAGGCGACATCGAATAGCTTCGATTTCGATTTGAAGGACTAGAGCGTTTAACGCTTGGATTGCCGATGGCTCATACGAGCTCGAGGCGCCAGCGAGTGGAGCGATGATCCCTGCCGGGATCCACTCGCTGGCGCGTCGGGCTCGTATCGGTTCGATGCAGTCATTACGGAGGCGACCCAATCGTTAACAATGATCCGACACAAGGCGAGGACCGACAAATCCTGTAGGAGCCGGCTCTGTCCGGCGACTCTTCTAACCGTGTCTCGGATCGTTGATTGTTATCGCTCTAACCGCCCCCCGCCTTCCTGCCCGCAACCGGAGCCGGGAAACCGGCCAGGGGCTTCGGGGCCGGATCGCCCTCGCGGAGCCGATACCCCGTGTCGGCGACGAGGTCCGTCCATCGATCGAGGCGGCCGGAGGGCCATCGGACTTCGACCGAGTCGACCGATGTCGACGACCCGAGTCCGATCGAGAGTCGGCCGTCCGAAGCGGAGAGGTAGCTGCCGCCCCCCACGCGTTGCGCGACCTGTCGGCGCCCGCCGGACGTGACGACGACCCGAGCCCCGACGCCGTCGCGATTGGATGCGGTCCCTTCCAGACGGAAAGTCACGGAATGCCCGGCGGGCTCGCTCCGATTGTGGAAATAGGCCAGGGGTTCGTTCTGGACGACGACGAGGAAGTCGACGCGCCCGTCGTTATCGAGGTCTCCGGCGGCGAGGCCCCGGCCCAGCCGGGGCACGGCCCACGGCGGCCCGGCCCGGTCCGAGATGTCGACCAGGCGCCCGCCGCGCCGACCCTCATAGAGCCGGGTGGGCATGGCGAACGGATACAACGGCCGGAAATCGTTGACATTGCCGTTGGTAATCACCACATCGGGCCGGCCGTCATTTCCGGCGTCGAAGACCGCGATCCCGAAACCGAGCAGATACCGGGTGGCCGCGAGGATTCCCGACGTGGCGCTGCGATCGGCGAAGAGGCCCTGCCCCAAGTTGTGGTGCAGGGTGGTCCCTTCGCCGTAGAGGTTGGTCACCAGCAGGTCGAGCCGGCCATCCTCGTCGAGGTCGGCGGCGGCGACACCCATCCCGGCCTGAAACCCCCCCTCGGCATTGCCGGCGACGCCGGCCATCAGGGCGTCGTCCTCGAACCGGAAGCCGCCGCGGTTGCGGAAGAGGAAGTTGGCCGAGCCGTCGTTGGCGACGTAGAGGTCGATCCGACCGTCGTCGTCGAGGTCCGCCGCCACGACGCCGAGTCCGCGCCCGTCCGGGTCAGTGAATCCCGCGCCTTCGGTCACGTCGGTGAAACGACCTCCGTCGTTGCGGAAGACATGGTCGAGCGCGTGCTCGTACTTCGCCGGGTCGCAGTAATAGGGTTCGCCCCGATCGTTCTTGCAGAGCGTGGGGTGGTCGGGGTCCCATCGGATGTAATGGCAGACATACAGGTCAAGGTCGCCGTCGCCGTCGAGGTCGGCGAAGGCGGACGAAGTGGGGTTCTGTCGGACTCCGCTCAGCCCGGCGCGTTCGGTCGCGTCCTCGAAGGTCCCATCGCCCCGGTTGCGGAGCAGGGCGTAGCGCCGCAGGCGGGTGAGGAACAGGTCAGGATGTCCGTCGTTGTCGTAGTCGCCCACCGTGACCCCCATGCCGTAGCCTTGGCCCTCGGTGATCCGATCGATTCCGGCCTGCTGGGTAACATCGCGAAACGTCCCGTCGCGGTGGTTGCGAAACAGGCGATCGCCGGGCGAGGCCCCGGCATCCCGCGCGCGGTCGCGGGCCGCCAGTGGGGCGTTGCCGGGAGAATCGTCGAAGGTGCCGCCCTGGATGCAATACACGTCGAGCCAGCCGTCGCCGTCGAAATCGATCAGGCCCACGCCGCCGGAGAGCGTCTCGGGCAGGACCCATCGCGGGGTCCGGCCGCTCTCGAAGACGAAGCGAAGGCCGGCGGATTCGGCGTCATCCACAAACAAGGGCCAGAACGGAGTTGATGCGGGTGCATCTCCGGAAGACACGTTGGCCGGGCGCGAGTCGGAGGTGAGGGCCGTCGCGTCGCGGAGGTCCGCGAGCCGGTCGGCGAGCGTGATGACAGCCGCCGGCCGGGCGGATTCCGGCCGCGACCGGCGCATCAGCCGCTCCATCGCCGTGGCCGATGCGGCCCGACAGGCCGTCCGCGCGGCCTCGATGTCCGGATCCACGCCAGCGGAGTGGGACCGCGACGTCGCCGCTACCAACGACCAGGCGTGCCGGTCGAAGGGCCGGCCCAGGATGGCCGAGAGCCCGGCGAGCTCGCTCGCCTGGTCCCGGAAGTCGATCCGCCGGACGACCAGCTTGTGGATCCAGTCCTTGGCGCGATCGATCTGGGTCTTTTGACGCTGGAGGCGGCCGGCTTCCTCGAGATCGCCCACTTCCCGGGTCAGCTCGATCAGTCGCTCGGTGGCCCGCGTCTGGAGGGGTTGGAGCTCGACCAGACGCTCCGCCTCCCGCCGCTCGGCCCGGGTGTCGGCACCCTGCGAGGCCAGCCACCATCGCAGCACGGCGACCTCCTCGGGGAGGAGGGTCTCGACCGGGATTCGTCGGGCGGCCTCCCAGAATCGGGGGTATTCCTCGGATGCCATCGCCAGGTCGAGGCAAGCTCGCCAGATGACCGGATCGTCCGGCCGGCGGTCCAGGCACCGCGTCAGCCATGTCTGGGCTTCGCCGAACCGCCCGCTCAAGATGGCGAGCCGGGCCCGACCCAGCCAGACCCGTTCGTCGTTCGCATCGGCCGAGTCGAGGAAGACCTTCCATCCGTCGATGGGCACGGGCTCGGTGTCGTTCTGCCAGAGATCCTGGAGCAACTCGCTCGGTTCGGGGGCGCCGGGCCACGCGGCCGTGAGCACCTCGCTGACCTCGGAGTATCGGCCTTCCAGCCGGAACAGGCGGGCCAGGGTGCGCAGCAGGGGATGGCGATCGGCGGCCGGGGCGGCCGTGAGGGCCTCCAGGAGGCACGACTCGGCCCTGGCGTATCGACCCAGGTTGATCAGGAGGGCGCCACGCGACTCGGCCGCGCCGGCATAGGTGGCGTCGGTGGTCGAGACTTGCTCCCAGGCGGCCAGGGCGTGCCCGGGCCGTCCCATGGCCTCCTCGCAACGGCCGAGCGCTACCAGGATCTCACCGCGGCCGGGCCATCGCCGGGCCAGCTCGATCAGGGCCTTGCGCGCCGACCCGAACTGCCCCCGATCCATCGTCCGGTGCAGCTCCTCGATATCGGCCCGAAGCCGTCGGTCCTGGATCCTGGCGATGGCGAATGTCCCCAGCATCGCCAGGACCAGGACCCCGGAAGCCAGGCCGAGCCAGAACCGGAGCCGATGTCTTCCTCGTTGATTCGTCATTCGGGATCATTCATCGCTTTCCCGGCGTGTCGCCTGCCGGCTGGTAGATCTCGGTTTCCGGGAAGCGGGCGACCCAGGCGAACCAGAGGGTATGGATGACCAGACCGGTTTCCGGGACGCGCACGACGCGCACGGCGCCGGTCGCCGGCTCGACGGCGAGCTCGACGGGTTCGCCGCCGATTCGATCGAGGATCGTGGCCCGGCCCGCGGCCTTGAGGGCCTCGATCGGGTAGGCGCGGGCCTCGCCACCGTAACGGACGCCGATAATCCGGGCCTTGTTCCGCAGGCGTGCGTCGGTCGCAAGGTCTTGGTACCGGGAATCCAGCGTCTCGGTCTCGAAGTAGGCCCGATGGGGGTCCGAGCTGTAGGCATGGTCCCGGCCGGTCTGGAAGTTGACCACGGTCGAGTCGGGATGCGACGCGCGCCAGGCCCCGAAGGTCGTCATCTCCCAGCCGTCGATGCGCCGGAGCGTCCGACCGGCGTGCGGGCCGCTGATCGCCGTCGAGGTCATCTGCGACCAGAGGGCCTGGTCCGTCCGATCGAAGAAGAGCATGTTCGACAGGTAGACCATGCCGGAGACGCCGAATTCGAAGACCTGCCCGTCCAGGCGACGATCGAAGACGGTCACCGAGTCGCAGAGCGAGCAATAGGTGATCGCGAGTTCGGTGTGGCCCAGGTGGTCGTTGATCAGCTCGTGCCAGTTGAGCACGTTGATCGGATAGGCCCGCGAGACGCCGTCGACCGTCAGGCCGACCACCCGGCTACCCGGTTCCAGGAAAGATGCCTCGGCGACTGGGGACGCGGAGGGGTTCGTCAGCGCCTTGAAGCCATCCTTTGGCTGGAGACCGCGGAGGATCTTGTCCAGGGGTATGGTCAGGTCCTTCAGGTTGAAGATGGTCTCGATCGGCGGCAAGGCCGGGTCGCGAATCCGATTGGCCGGAATGTCGAGCGGTTTGGTGACGGGCGACGCGATCGGCTGGGGTCGGGATCGGGGGGGCGCCACCTCGACGGACAAGACGAGGCCCACCGATACCGCGAGGCCCAGCGCGAGCAGGACCAACGCTGTTCCCTTGGCTCGGAATGGACGGACCGGCAAGCGACCCAGTGTCTCCACGATGGCGGCCTCTCCGAAGAACGGTCTCGATGCGACGACGACCGTGATTGTAGCCGTTCCGGCGCGTCGGCCGAAATCGGTCAGTTCCTCCGGTCGAGCGTGAAGTCGTGGAGACCTCGCGACTATCTTTGGCCCAAGAGCCGCCATTTCAAGGAATCTGGTGCGGAGAGATGGGCGGGATGGCCTCGGTTTTCGGGAGGGAGTCCACGCCCCGGCGCGAGGCTTGCGGTCAACATTGCTTGACCTCCCGTTGCCGACTCCGCGGGAATGAGTTCCCCTGGCCTGCGGGAGGAATTGCATCGTGCGAATGGGTCGATTAGATTGTTAGTAGCCTCTTGAGACCCATCGTCACCGGTGCGTGTTCCGTGCGATCTCCTCGGTGTGGTGTTCTGACGCGCTCCGGAATATCTTTACACGAGAAGGATCGCCCCCGTGGGCCGCATTGAGGAATCCCACACACGGATTACCCTGCTGGGTCGACTGGGACGAGACCAGAGCGATCCGGCGGCGTGGTCGGAGTTCGTCGACCATTATGGACGGAAGATATATGGGTGGTGCCGGGTCTGGGGCCTCCAGGATGCCGACGCCCAGGACGTGACCCAGCATGTGCTGCTCAAGCTGGTCAATGGCTTCCGCGAATTCCACTATGAGCCGGGACGGAGTTTCCGTGCGTGGCTCAAGACGATCACGCACCACGCCTGGCACGACTATCTCATGGCCCGGCGGCGTCCCGGTCTGGGCAGCGGCGACAGTTCGATACTCAGGCTGGTCGACAACGTGGAGGCGCGGGAAGATCTCTCGGTCCGCCTCCAGGACGCGTTCGATCGGGAGCTGCTGGACGAGGCGATCGCCCGCGTGCGCCTCCGGATCGAGCCGAGGACCTGGGACGCATTTCGCCTGCTGGCCCTCGACGACTGGTCTGGGGCGCAGGCGGCCCAGCACCTGGGCATGAAGGTCGCCACGGTGTTCGTATCGCGGGGCAAGGTGCTGAAGATGATTCGCGAAGAAGTCGACCGGTTGAGCCGGAACTGAGCGGTGTACCCGGCTGAAGGCTACGCTCCATGACCGACTGCCCACCCCGCGAGGACCTCGATCGGTTGCTCCGCGACGAACTCCCCGGCGACGCGCTGCCCGCGATCGCCGAGCATATCGAGCGGTGTGCCCGCTGCCAGGAGGAGCTCGATCGGCTGGCGCGCGCCGAGGTCGAACCGGAGGTGCGGTTGCTCCGGACCGTCGGGGACGATGCCGCCACGTTCGCGGGAGATCGGGATTTCGACGCGTTCCTGTCGCGGATCGGGCACGAGCTGTCGCTCTCCGGCGACGGTGGGCCTCCCGGTTTGCTCGGGCCCGGCTCCGCGGCGGACCTGCCGGCGATCGACGGCTACGCGATCCTCGGCGAGCTGGGCCGCGGCGGGATGGGCGTCGTGTACAAGGCGCTGCACCTGCGATTGAACCGGCTGGTGGCCCTGAAGATGATCCTGGCCGGGCCGCAGTTGGCCGCCACGGCACGCGAGCGGTTCGGCCGCGAGGCGCAGGCCGTGGCACGGCTGAGGCATCCGAATATCGTGCAGGTCTACGATTTCGGCGAGCAGGACGGCCGTCCGTATTTCTCGATGGAACTGGTGGCCGGGGGCAGCCTGGCCGGCCGGCTCGACGGCGGTCCGAAGCCCTCGCGATGGTCGGCGCGGCTGGTCGAAGTGCTGGCCCGCGCGGTCGACTACGCCCATCGCAACGGCGTGCTCCACCGCGACCTCAAGCCGGGGAACATCCTCGTCGAGGCCTGGAACGGAGACGTCGCGGTTGGAGGAGACCCGGCGGACTCGCCCCTCGGGCCGGATGAGCCGCCACCGGTGAAGATCACCGATTTCGGCCTGTCCAAGGAGATCACCGAGTCGTCCGACTCGCATACGCAGACCGGGACGGTCCTGGGCACGCCGAGCTACATGTCGCCGGAGCAGGCGCGCGGCCGCGGCGCGTCGGTCGGGGCGACGTCGGACGTCTATGCGCTGGGGGTCATCCTGTACGAGCTGCTGACGGGCCGCCCGCCGTTCCACTCGGCCTCGCCGCTGGACACGCTCTTGCAGGTGGCGCACGAGGTGCCGGTGTCGGTCCTGCGGCTCCAGCCCCGGGTGCCGCACGACCTGGTCACGATCTGCATGAAATGCCTGGAGAAGGAGCCCCGGCAGCGTTACGCGACCGCCTGGGACCTGGCCGAGGACCTGCGCCGGTTCCTCGACCACGAGCCGATCCGCGCGCGGCCGGTGGGGATCGCCGGCCGGCTGCGCCGCTGGGGCCGTCGCAACCCGTCGCTGGCGGGGATGATCGGGGTGCTGTGCCTGGTCACGGTCGCGGGCTTCGCCGGGGTGCTGGCGGCCTGGCGCGTGGCCGTGCACGACCGGCTGAAGGCCGAGGCCCTGGCGGCCTCCGAGAGCGCGGCGCAGTCCGAGGCGCGCGGCGCCCACCGGAGTGCCGAGCGGGCCAATGCCGGCCTGATCATCGACCGGGCGCTGGGCCTGTGCGAAGCGGGCGAGGTGGCGGCCGGACTCGTCTGGCTGTCGCAGGGCCTGGAGCGTGCCGAGGCGGTCGGAGCCGAGGAATTGACGCCGGCGATCCGGGCGAACCTCGCGGCCTGGGCCAGCCGCCTCCTGGTGCCTCGTACCAGCCCGGCCCAGGGCGCCTCCACGATGTCGGTCGCGTTCAGCCCCGACGGCCGATACCTCCTGACCGGGGCCTGGGATTCGAAGTGGGGCAATGCCGGCCCCGGCCAGGCGCAACTCTGGGTACCCGAGGGCTGGAAGCCGGTCGGCCCCCCGACGCTCCACCCGGGGCCGGTCGTCGCCGTCGCGTTCAGCCCCGACGGCCGTCGCGTCTTGACGGGCAGCCTGGACGGCACGATCCGCCTGCGGGACGCCGCGACCGACCGGGCCGTCATCGAGGCGAAATCGCTCGAGTATCGCCTCAAAGTGCTGGCATTCAGCCCGGTCGGGTCCTGGTTCCTGACCGGCGGCCAGACCTCGGCCGGTGTGGGGGTGGTGGATCGCTGGGATGCCGAGACCGGCCGGTCGCTCGGCCCCGCCCTGATGCAGCCCGGGCCGGTCGAGGCGGCGGCCATCAGCCCGGATGGCCGGCTGATCCTCATCGGCTGCGGGCCGGTCGACGGCGACGGCGAGGTCGTCGGGGGCGTCGCCCAGCTCTGGGACGCCGAGACGGGCCAGCCCGCGGGCCGCGGGCTGATGCACTCCGATACCGTGAAGTCGGTCGCGTTCAGCCCGGACGGCAAGACCGTGCTGACGGGATGCGACGACACCATGGCGCGGCTGTGGGACCGCGAGACGGGGCAACACGTCGGCGTGCCCCAGCCGCACGGGTTCCCGGTGCTGGCACTGGCGTTCAGCCCGGACGGCAAGACCGTGGTCAGCGGCGCCGGCCGGACCAAACCCCTGGGGTCCGACGAGGGCGAGGTCCGGATCTGGGACGTCGCCACCGGCAAGCTGCTCGTCGGCCGCCTCTCCCTCGACACCCTGATCCACTCGGTCGCCTTCCGGCCCGACGGGAGGTCCCTGGCGACCGGCAGCCGGGACGGACGGATCCGGATCTGGGATGTGGGCCACCTGCGCCCGATCCGGGAGTGGAGCCGTCCCGTGCCGGTGATGGCGATGGCGTACAGCCCGGACGGGAAACTGATGATCACCGCCGGGGGCCGCTACGAGGAGAAGCTGCCGGGCAACTCGGACGCGGGGCGACGACCGGCGCCGGGCCGGTCCGCCGGCGGCGCCTCGACCGATCGCGGGCTGGCCTGGCTCGACGACGTCGATGCCGGGCCGATGATCGCGGTCATGGAGCACTCGGCGCCCGTCGAGAGCGTGGCCTTCAGCCCCGACGGCCGGACCCTCGCCACCGGCAGCCGGGACGGCCTCCTTCGGCTCTGGGACGCCGGGGGTCGGCCCCTGGGCCCGCCGCGGAAGCAAGGCGGACACGTCCACTGCCTCGTCTTCCATCCCGACGGCCATGCGGTGGCCACCTGCGGCGACAACGGCCCCGCGCGGATCTGGGACGTCCCCTCGGGTCGGCCGCGCGGACTCCTCCTGGGCCACCATCTGCCCGATCGCGCGGTCGCGTTCAGCCCCGATGGCCGGACCCTCGCGACGGCCAGCCGCGACGGCGCCGTACGCCTCTGGGATTTCGCCACGCTCCGCACCATCGGCAGCCCGATGTCCCATGGATCGGAGGTGATGACCGTCGTCTTCAGCCCCGACGGCCGCACCTTGCTCACGGGATGCGCCGGCAAGGCCCGGCTGTGGGACGTCGCGACCGGCCGCCTGATCGTCCCCCCCCTGGCGCATAACGGGGTCGTCTGGACGGTCGGTTACGGCGGGCACGGGTCGCGGTTCCTGACCGTCGCCGGCTCGGAGTATCGCGACTGGGGGTTCGTCCGCCTCTGGGACGCGAAGACGTTCCATCCGTTCGGTCCACCGTTGCCCCAGCGGATCTCCGTCACCGCGGTGGCGTTCCATCCCGCGGCCCAGCTCGTCGCCACCGGCGGCTGGGAGGGGGACGTCCGCATCTGGGACGTCGCCAGCGGCCGGCCGGTCGGCCCCTCGCTCCCCCAGCGCGGCAGCGTGCTGGCGCTGGCGTTCGATCCCACCGGACGGACGCTCGCCGCGGCCGGCGAGGACGGTACCTGCCGGATCTGGGCCGTCCCCGACCCGGTCGAGGGGACGGCCGGGGAGGTCCGCAAGTTGGTCGAGTCGGTCACCGGCCTGGAACTCGACGACGAGGGCGCCATCCGGTCGCGCACGAGTTCCGGACGGTAACAGCCTCTCCGGAATCGGGGTTCGCGCCGATGGAGGCTCGAATCCACCCCGCCCCCCGCGCCATAGCAGACCACCGGTGCGAAGCTCTTCGTGTCCAGGGCACTCCTGGGAGCTTGCCGACGATGCCGGCTGCGACGCCAGGGGTTTCCGCGGCGAGATCGCCGCACGGCACCTGGTCACAAATTCGCCTGGGCCTCTGAAGATCTTCACAGCAATGCATACCAGACCGCCCCATCCCGGGGCCCGACGGTTCTCTGGATCGCTTCTCGTTTTACAACAAGCATTTAAGGCGGTCCTTTCCGGGCGACCCCCGACGGATCCGGGGCGGGTTGCGGGGTGGAACTCCCGAACTCGGCCGCACCAATCGGGAAAAATCGTCTGGCCGCTGTTAGGTTTCCGGTGCGATCACAGTAATAGTCCAGAACATTCCTGAGAGGCTGTGGAAGAACCGATTCCAGATAACACATTCCAGATTCCAAATGTAGATTAAGCCCCCCATGCCAAGGATTTATGACTTCTGGAATTTGGAATCCGGAATCTGCAATCCGATTCTTTCACAAGCTCTGAGTCGCTTGGTCGGCAAAGGCCCACGGCTCCTCGCAGTTCTCTCCACGCACCATCATGCCCTGATCTGGGTGCCAATAAAATCATCTTGCTTAGGATTGAAGGGATCTCCGTCAAACTTTCAGGGCGGAAAAAAAGCTGTAAGTTCGCTCGGTACTTGACTCGGAGGCTAGATCGACTACACTCTTGATTCCTAATACTCTCCTAACTTCACTCTACCACGATTTTGCCACCGGAATTCCTCGTTCCGGCTCGTCGGAACATATCGGGATTTTTCGGTGCTGTGCGCTCAGCTCAGAGTAGCTGATAACTATTGAGATTCGACCACGTTCCTTTGGCGTTGCTCCATTGCGAGCGTCTATCCCTAACCTCCCCCTCTCCACGACCTTGCTTCATCCAGGATCAAGGTGAGGGGCAGCGGATGACGCGGAGCGGAATCGTCGGGACGTCCTCGGGGCATTCGCTTTGACAATGTCGTCTTGCACTCGTGTATGGCCTTCTTTCCTACTTCCCATCCTACGAGGAGTCGCTTTATCATGATGTCCGTGCGGCGCAACAAATCTCGACAGGGCTTCACACTGATCGAGCTACTGGTGGTCATCGCCATCATCGCGGTATTAATCGCCTTGCTCTTACCGGCAGTCCAGGCGGCACGCGAGGCCGCCCGTCGGGCCCAATGCACCAACAACCTCAAGCAACTGGGTCTGGCCATCCATAACTATGTGGATCGGGTCAACCTCTTCCCGCCCGCGATCTCGGCCCAGCCGACCGGCGACACCTGGTCCTGGGACGGCGGACTGAGCTGGCGGGCGATGATCCTGCCCGACCTCGAGCAGACCACGGTCTACAATGCCTTCAACATGAACCTCAAGACCAGCACCGGCGGTTCAGGGTACGCCTGGGCGACGGCCTGGTATACGGTCATGACGGTATTCCTCTGCCCGTCGGACGGGAACAACGGCGGAGGGATCGTGCCGTACGGAGCCTCTGGGTCATACGCCTTCGTGGGATACGCAATCCCCAATCCCAGCGGAGGGGCGACGGGCGTCCCGGTCACGAATTACAACATGAGCTTCGGCGACAATTACGCGGTCTTGCCCCTATGCGGCGGTGTGGTTCCCTTCGAGACGCAGCCGGTCACGACGGTTGTTCCCGGTCTCTTCCGGCGCGGTTGGGACGGCTTCTGGGGTACGAACGGGTCCGTGATCTCGCTCGCAGGTGGTACGGGTACCATGCGGGGCTTCTCGGATTATCGCACCTGGGGCACCGCGAGCATCCAGAGCGTCACCGACGGCATGAGCAATACGGTCATCGTGGGCGAGGTGCTCCCCGACCAGGATGGCAACAATGAGATGTACGGCAATACCGGCGTCGCGTCGGGCACGACGATCCCGATCAACTACTTCACAGGCGGTCCGTCTGCCGGCTACGGCTGCCCGCCGCCTCCGTCGCGCACCAGCTACTACGCCCGCGGCTTCAAGAGCCGGCACCCCGGCGGCGCGAACTTCCTGTTCGCCGACGGCTCGGTTCATTTTGTCAAGGCAAGCATCAACCCGCTCACTTACAATGCCCTGGGCAGCCGCGCCGGTGGCGAGGTGATCAGCTCGGATTCCTACTGAGTGAGATATGCGATCGATCCGGGCGGCCGGAAATCGACAGTCCGTCATCGAACCTGATCTCGCCCACCGCCCCACCTCACCCCTTGAGGAAGAGCCACTCGCGTTCGCGCGGAGCCTCGAGAGCACAGCCCTCATCCTGCCATCAGACCTCGGCGGGGTGGGGTTGCCCTTTCGGGGCTCCCCGTTTATTACTGAGGATCGACGTACACCTATCCGCAGGAAGATCATCGCCATGTTGAATCGAAAACGCGTCGCGCACAACTCGCTCGCACTCCTTCTCGGGCCGGCCTTGCTCTTGGTCATGGGGTGTTCCGACGATGGCCTGGGAAAGCGCTATCCCGTCTCGGGCACCGTGGAATACAATGGAAAGCCCGTGGCCAAGGCCGCGATCAGCTTCACTCCGAAGGAAGGGGGTGGTCGTGGCGCCTCCGGGGAGGTCGAGAACGGACAGTTCTCGTCATTGACCACCATCAATCCCGGCGATGGGGTCGTGGAAGGGGATTACATCGTGACCGTCACGTCCAAGGAACTCAATCAAGGTCAGGTCTCGAAAGAAGCCGAGGAACTCGCGACCAAGCATGGTATGGGAAAGCAGGCCATGATCCCACCCGAGCTCCTGGCGAAAGCCAGCAAGGCGGCCAAGAGCTCGCTTCCCGCGAAATATGAGAACCCCGCCACGAGCGATCTCAGGGCCAAGGTCGGCCCGGATTCGAAGACGTTCAAATTCGACCTCAAAGACTGAGGCTCGCCGCGTGGACGGATCTTCTCGTGCTTGGCTTGATCGGATCGTAGATCGATAACGATCGTGATGACTTGGCGGACTCGGGTTCTTGAGCGGGTCGGTGCGACCGGCGCGAAATCGGATGATCTCGCGCCGGCCCGTTTCCGGCCCTTGACGTTCCTGATCCTCTCAGCCTGGTGTGGGCTGGTCTCGGGACTGTTCGAGGTCGGGACGCTCATCGTTCGCAAGCACACCTTCGATTCAAACCATCTCTACGGGATGAGCCGGCATTTCGTATGGCTGATCCCCGCTTCGAATTTGTGCATTCTTCTGGCTCTGGGCGTCGGCATGTGTTTGGCGGCCTTGATCTGGCGGCGCCGTGCTGGCTGGCTCGCATCACGCGGTCTTTGCGCGTTGACGATCCTGCCGCCTCTTCTCGTGGCGTTCCCCCAGATCTATGGACTGGCCTGGTTGATCGTGGCGTTCGGGATCGCGATGCAACTGGTCCCGGTGCTGGATCGGAATCACGAAACATTTCGGCGGTTAGTGCTGACGAGCTTTCCGGTCGTCCTCGGTCTGGTTGCGATCATGGCGGCCTCCCCGTGGGTGTCGGACCGGCTCGCGGAGTGGCGCGAGGGGGCGCGGGACCTCCCGCCTAAAGGTTCCCCGAATATTCTCCTGATCGTGCTGGACACTGTGGCCGCGGGCCACCTGAGCCTCCACGGCTACCAACGTCCCACCAGCCCAATCCTCAACCGGCTGGCCTCGCGCGGGCTCCGTTTCAATGCCGCGCGGGCGGCTTCGTCGTGGACCCTGCCGTCTCACGCAAGCATGTTTACCGGCAAATGGCCTCATGAGTTCTGCGCTAACTGGCTGACGCCACTGGACGGAGCCGATCCCACGGTCGCGGAAGTCCTGGGTTCGCGAGGCTACGCGACGGCGGGTTTCGTCGCCAACACGTTGTATTGTGCGTCCGATTCCGGACTGGGGCGGGGCTTCACCACGTATCAGGATTACATTTTCCCGCGCTTGACCCCTTTCAAGTCGGCGGTCCTCGTCGATGGCTTCCTGGCGGGGAGGGTGGCCCTGGGGCTGTTCCTCCAGGAGAAACTGGGCTCTAACTTCCTGATGTTCAAGGCGCAGTATCTCCGGTTCCTCTTCACCGCCGATCGCAAGCAAGCCGCAGTGGTCAGTAGCGAGTTCATCGACTGGCTGATCCGCCGCCGGCAGCCGGAGCGTCCGTTCTTCGCATTCCTGAATTACTACGATGCCCATTATCCCTATCAGCTTCCCGAGAAGAGCGTCCACCGGTTCGGATTCGGACCGCGGAACGCCCGGGAATCCTGGCTCATCCAGAACTGGTACCAACTCGACAAGCGTGGGATCTCGACGCGGGACCTCGCCTTCGTCCGCAACGCCTACGATGATTGCATCGCGGAGCTCGACGGGCAACTGGGGCAGTTGGTGGACGAGCTGGGTCGACGGGGTGTTCTGGATCGGACCTGGGTGATCATCGCCGCGGACCACGGCGAGAGTTTCGGCGGGCATGCCGGCGTCTTCTGCCACGGGATGAG
>JBKQHM010000742.1:0-9117 GCA_052148775.1 Isosphaeraceae bacterium
CGGGCCGGCTGTCGTCCTCGCTCATACTAACCCGAAGCGTCAGCGAGGTTCCGATCCGCCGCCTCAGCCACCGATCACCTCGCTGACGCTTCGGGTTGGTATTTGGAGCGGATGAAGGCTCTCTTGCCAGCCCCAAATCTCTACCACCGACCCGGCGTCCCTGCTACAGACTCTTTTGAAAACCCGATGTAGAGGGCCTCGAAACCGTACTCCTACCAATGACCAACGACCAATGACCAATGACCAATCAGAACTCGACGTCCATCGCCTGGGGGCCGTACCAGCGCATCAAGCCGTCGAAGAACCGGTCGGGCATGTACTTGAGGATCGCCAGGCCGATCCGCATGTCCCAGGGGAAGACGCAATTCCGGGGCCGGCGCTCGACCGCCCGGACGAGCTGTCGTGCCGCCTCTTCGGGCTCGACCATCTTGACCGGATGCTTGTAGGGGACGGTCGTGCTGAGCCGGGTCCGGACGAACCCGGGGCAGACGGTCGTCACCGTCACACCGCGACGGCTCAGGCCGGGCCGAATCGCCTCGAGGTAGGCGATCAGTGCGGCCTTCGACGCGGAATAGGAGATCATCCAGGGGAATCCGCGGTAGCCGGCCACGCTGGCCACGCCGACGATGTGCCCGCGCCCCCGGGCGACCATCCCCGGGAGGACCGCCTCAATCGAATGCGCCACGCCCACGACGTTCACATCGAGCGTCCGCTGGAGCATCGCCGTGTCGAGATTCGGCACGAGAGTCAGGGTGCCGATCCCGGCGCAGGCGACGAGGACCTCGATCGGTCCGATCCGCGCCGTAATGGCCGCGACCGCCCGCTGGATGGCCTCGCGATCGGTCACGTCCGCCACCGCCTCGGCGACGGGCGAGCCCATCTCTTGCAGCTCCTGGGCGAGGGTCGCCAGGGCCGGGCCGTCGCGGTCGATCAGGCCCATCGGCGTCCCGCGCCGGGCCAGGGCCAGGGCCGTCGCCCGGCCGATCCCATGGGCAGCGCCGGTGAGCAACACGCTCGGCTGGGTGGTCATCGGTCCGGCCTCGCGACCTCGGCCGATGGCTGGACCGTCAGCAGGTACTGGTAGACCATCTCGACGAACTGCTCGGAGTTCTCCTCGGGCGCCCGGTGCTTGGCCCCGGGCACGCGCCGGCTGACGCAGTGGGGCAGGTGCGCCGCGAGATGGTCGGCGGTCGCCAGGAACGGGGAGAACTCGCCGAAGAGGGCCAACACCGGCTGGGTCACGCCGAGGATCAGGTCCTCGGTCAGACCCGCGACGGACTTCGCGTCTTCGCCGCAGGTCGTCGTGGCCAGGCGCAGCAGGCGATTGAGGCCGGGCAGGCCCACGGCCTGGCGGAACCGCAGGAGCTGCTCGCCGTCGAGGTGGAGGACCTGGTCGAAGAACTTGGCAAGGTCGTACCAGTGCTCCGAGGAGAGCGTCACGCCGGCCTGCGCGGCCTCCTCGCGGAAGTTCTGCCAGTGGCCCCACCGGCCCAGGTCCTCGAGGTGCCTCAACGCGGCGAAGCTCGGATCGGAGAGCACGACCGCCTCGATCCGGTCCGGGTGGAGCGCCGCGGCGTGCATCGCGATCACGCCGCCGAAGCTGTGCCCGAGCAGCATGGCCTTGTCGATCTCCAGCGCGTCCATGATCGCCAGGGTGTCGCCCGCCTGGTCGGCCGAGGTGTAGCCCGAGGGCGGCACCTCGCTGTAGCCGTGGCCGCGGAGGTCGTAGGCCGTCACCCGGAACGATCGGGCGAGCTTGCCCATCGCCTGGCACAGGAACCAGATCGACAGGTCGCCCGTCACCCCGTGGATCAGGATGACGTCCGGCCCTTCGCCGGCCTGCTGGTAGTGGAAGTTCAGTCCGTTGGCATGGATCTTGGGCATGATGATCTCTCGGATCAGAGACTCTTGCTGATGAATGTGACGAGTTCGCCGATCGACAGGTCGCGATCGGTTCGCCGGCCGATCTCCGCCATCAGCTCGTCGAACGGCAGGGGTTGGCCGTAGTGTGCCTGGATCGCCTCGCTGAGGACGACGGCATCGATCGACGCCAGGCTCAGGTCGGAGAAGAACCGGGTGTTCTCATCGATCCGGGTCGATGGCGGAACTCCCAGGTGATCCGAGAGGATAGCGGCGACGTCGCTCAAGATGTCGGCCCTTGAGGGGAGGGTCATCACGATTCGGCTCCTTCTTCCAGGGTCCAGGCCCAGGCGTACTCGGCCCTGCGGGCCGTCGCGACGCATAGGGGCTTGTCGGTCGTGTTGGGCTCTCGGGCGATGCGGACGTGGATCGTGCCGGTGGTCGCATCGGAGCCGACGATTTCCGCGCCGGAAGGGCCGTCGGCCAGGCCGATCCCCGTGGCCTTGGCGGCGGCCTCCTTGGCGCACCAGAATCGCGTGATCCACTCGTCGCGGTCGGCGGCCGGGCATCGATCCAGGAGCGATCGTTCTCCCGGCGCGAAGGCCGCGGCCTCGAAGCCCTCGGGCCGATCGGCGATCGCCTCCACGTCGATCCCGACCCGCGCGGCCGGGTTGCGGGCGGCGATCGCGACGGCGACCCCGTCGGCGTGGGCGATCGAGATGGCCGCCATGCTCTCGTCGTCGGGCTGATCGACGCGGGTCAGCCGCGGGCGACCGCGTTCGTCGTTGATGACTGCCAGGTCGGCCGGGTAGATCGACGGCCCGCCTTCGGCCTGCCGGATCCGACGCGCGGCCTCCTTGGCGGCGACCCGGCCCCACAGCCGGTGCGACCGTCGACGCTCGGGACCGCCGAGGGCCAGGTGTGCGGCCAGCTCCTCGGGACCGAGCTGGGTCTGCTCCAGGACATCGCGCCAGACCGGCCGGCCCATGTCCGCCGGCGGTGCCAGCCACACGGCCCTCGCCATGGAATCCGCGCCGGCGTCTCCGAGCGACAGCTCCTCGCCGACGAAGACCTCGCGCGGATTGCGGAAGACGTCGCGATACCGGCCCGGCCAGTGGAACCGCCAATCGTCCCAGTCGCGGATGCGCATCCAGACGGTGCCGTCGGGGCGGACGATCTCGGCCTCCACGCGGATGCGGTGCCGCTCCGTCTCGAGGATGGCGATCCGGCAGGCGACGTCGGTGCCGACCGGCGGCCGATCGCCGAAGAGCTGGAGCTCTTCCATGCCGAGCGGGAACACGACGTCGCCCGCGTCGGCGAGCTCGTCCAGGCCCCAGCAGCCGAGAAGGTGCGTGAAGTTGTCGAGGATGATCGCGTCGGTGTGCAGCCGGGGCGGGCTGTCGGGCCTGAGCAGGGGCTCCCAGGGCCGGACGCGCAGCATCCCGTCGATGCCGTGCGCGGAGATCTCCCCGACCTCGACCACGGCCTGGAACGCCGGGCCGTGGAAGAGCCACTGTTCGTCATAGATCGACTCGGCCGTGAACCGGCTGGTGCGCGCGTCCTGCAATCTCCAGGGTGCGGCCGGCGGCGGGGCAGGGGGGGCCGGTTCGAAGACCGCGACCGCCTCGAACACCGGGCGCGCGGCCTCCGCCCGGCCGTCGGTGCCTCGGTTGAAGATGCCGACCCAGACCCGCTCATCGTCGGCCGACTCGACCCGATGGCCGCGGTATTCCAGGCAAACCGGCGACGCCTCGTAACGCACCCACTTGTGCGCCCGGACCTGATTCAGCCCGGTGAGGACCAGCCCCGGCGAGACCACGAGGGCCGCCGCCTCGGCGGTCATCTCGGCCATCACGGCGAACGGCAGGACCGGTAACCCCTTCAATGTCGGGTCGATCGCCGAGACCCGGCGACCGCCCAGAGTGTGGTTCTCCGCGATCGGGTCGCCATGGATGTCGATCCAGCAAACGGCCTCGATCTCGGACCCGGCGATCAATCGTTCGACCTCGCCGATCCAGGGGCCGGGCTCCGGGCCCGAAGTCGTCGTCTCGTGACCCGTCTCGACAATCGGCCAGACTTCGGCGTGGAATCCGTTCCCGTTCACGGCGTGTGGAATCGCGTCGGACGCCGAGAAGAAATGGAAATCGTCGTCCTCCGCCTCCGAGTGGAAGCCGATCGTCGAATCCCCCAGATAGGCCGACATGACCTCGTGTTGAGTCTCCAGGAACGACCGCATCGTTTCTTGGAAGGCAAGCATGGCGCCTTCGACGTCGGCCGACGTCGAAGGGTATTCGGTCTCACTCGGGAAAGCCTTCCGGAGTTGGAGTCCCGCCTTCAGGCGGTCCACGTTCCCGTAATCCGCCTGAAGGCGCGGCTCCAGCGGGAAAAGGCTCTCCTCTCGGGGTTGGAATTCCCCCTTCTCGGATTCCGCCTGAAGGCGGGACTCCAAGGAGTGCGCCGGAACGGCGCCAGAGATGACCGACTGCGTCCGTAGCCGGTCGATCGTCGCTTCCGAGAGCCGCATCTCGGGGAAGCCGAGCTTCAGCTCGACGGTCGTCCGGCGTGGCGACTCGGGCGCACTCCAGTCGATGGCTCGGGGGCGTCGCCGTGCGTAGAGGAATTCCGGCCGGATCGAGACCCCCTGGGCGAAGAGGGCGGCGACGAGGTGGTTCAATTGCGTCAGGCCGCTGCGCCTCGGGACGTTCGCCGCGATGGCGAACGCCGGCCGGCCGCGGAGCGTGTCCTGCACGAAGCCGGCGAGGTTGCCGCGGGCACCGACGTCGATGAAGAGCCGCAGGCCGTCGGCGTGCATGGCCTCGATCGTGTCGCGGAACGCGACCGTGCGGGTCCATTGCAAGACGGCCAGCTCGCGGACCGCCTCGGGCGACTCGGGCATCCGCCCGGTCGTGGCACACGAGTAGATCGGCAGGACCGGCGGGCGGAAGGTCAACCGGGCGAGGCAGTCCGCGATGGGCTCGAGCACCGCCCCGAAGCTCGGCGTGTGATACGGCCTTGCGAACGGCAGGACCTCCATCAGGATCTTTTGCTCGCGCAGTCGGACCACCACCCGATCGACTTCCGCCGGCGGCCCGGCCAGCACGACCTGATGCGGACAGTTGTCGATCGCGATACTGACGTCCCTGGCGCCCAGCTCGTCAATGATCGACGCGACGCGGTCCCTGCCGGCGGCGACGGCCACCAGCCGCGCCGGGGGCATCTCGCCGGCCGACTCGAAGCCGCGGAAGATCGCCCCGAGCCGGCCCAGTTGCCGTTCCAGCTCGCGATCGACGCCGAGCACGCCAGCGGCGGCCATCGCCAGCATCTCGCCGCTGCTGTGGCCAACCACCGCGTCCGGACGCAGCCCCAGCCGCGTCAACACCTGATACAACGCCCACTGGGCGTTGAGGACGACGTTCACCCCCGTCGCCGCCGACCAGAGCTCGCCCCCCTCATCGGCCGGACGATTGAACAAGTGCTCGCTCGGCGGTACGGGGTCGCCGAGGTCCAGGGCGATGCGGTCGGCGATGTCGAACTGCCGGCGGACTTCGGGGAAATGCAGGCACAGGTCGGCGAGCATGCCGGGGTATTGCGAGCCTTCTCCCGGGAACAGGAACGCCAGCTTCCCGACGAGTGGTTCATCCCATTGATAGGTGCCGCGGCCGTCGCCGGCCGATCGGCAGGCCGGGTCGCCCAGCCGGGGCAGCAGGGCGGCGAGCTTCTCGGCGAGGTCGGCGAGGGACGACGCGACCAGTCCCAGCCTCGCCCCTCCGGCCCATGCGGATGGCGTTTCGACGCAATTCAGCGTAGAGGCGACGTCCTTGAGCGATTCCCGCGGATGACCGTCGATCCACGCGATCAGCTCGCGCACCCGATGCACCAGACCGTCGCGGTCCGGGGCCGAGAGCAGGATGGCCTCGGTCTCCCAGCGTCGGAATCCGCCCGGCGCCGGACCGTCGGCGGAGGCGGCATGCTCCTCGATCACGGCGTGCGCATTGATCCCCGCGAACCCGAAGGCATTGACGCCCGCCCGTCGCGGCGTGTCCGGGTCGGGATGGATCCACGGCCGGGTCGTGGCGTTGAGGGCGAAGGGGCTCTTCGAGGGGTCGAGGAGCGGGTGCGGTGCCTCGGCGTGCAGGGTCGGGGGCATCACCCGGTGATAGACCGCCAGCGCCGCCTTGATCAGCCCGGCCATGCCGGCCGCCGGCATGGCGTGGCCGATCATCGACGAGACGGCCCCGAGCGCCCGGCGCCCGTACGGCGGAGGCGGGAACACGGCGTTCAGGGCGCGGAGCTCGGCACGGTCGGCCGCCGGTACGCCCAGGCCGTGCCCTTCGACGAGCATCACCGACGCGGGATCGATCCCCGACCGGCGATACGCCCGTCGGATCGCGCGGGCATGGCCGCGGGCGCTCGGCACGGCCAGTCCCCGGCCCCGGCCGTCGCTCGCCAGGCCCAGTCCCTGCACGATCGCATAGATCCGGTCGCCGTCGCGCTCGGCGTCGCGCCGCCGCTTGAGGACGAGCACGCCCACGCCTTCGCCCGAGAGCATCCCGTCGGCGTCGGCCGAGAACGGCCGGACGGTCCCCGAGGGGGACATCGCCCCCAACTGGCGGAACACCAGCGGGAAGTCGACGTCGGCCTCGACATAGACCCCGCCGACGATCGCCAGGTCGGCCCGACGCGCCGACAGGGCACGCGCCGCCAGGTCCAGCGCGACCAGCGACGAGGCGCTGGCGGCGTCCACCATGAAGGCCGCCCCGCCCAGGTCGAGCCGATGGGCGAGGCGTCCGGCCGTGGCGTTGGTCAACTGTCCGGCGATGGTGGCCGCCTCGAACGGGGGCAGCCCGCCCTTCAATTCGGCCCGCACGGCCTCCCGGTCGGCCTCCGACCACTCCGGATGCAGGGCCGACAGGATCGCCACGGTTTGTGCCGCGATCCGGCCGTGCTGGAGCCGGGTCAGGTTGCCTCGGTTGAAGTAGTTCCCCCGGCCGATCACCACCTCGACGCGCCGCCCTTTCAGGTCGGCGGGCGTCAGGCCGGCGTCGTCGAGCGCGGCCGTGGTCGCGTCGAGCACCAGGAACTGCTCGGGCTCACCGCCCTCGACGGTCCTCGGCATGATCCCGTGCGCGGCGGCGTCGAACCCGATCGGCGAATCGAGGTAACCGCCCCGGCCGCAGGGTACGCGGTCATTGGCCTCAGAGGACGGGTCCACGAAGGTCGACGGATCCCATCGGTCGGCCGGCACGTCGCGGGTGCAGTCCTTGCCCGCGAGGATGTTCTCCCAGTAGGCGGAGAGATCCTCCGCGCCGGGGAACCGGCAGCCCATGCCCACGATCGCGATCTCCATCGGACGAGCCCGGCTCATCGGACGGCCTCCGCCTCCGTCGCCGTCGAGACGCGCTCGCACGGGAGCGGCTCCTCGAGCGTCCCCAGGCCGCCGGTGTAGAGGACCTCGACGTCCCCCTTGCGGCCGTGGCGCAGCTCGTCGACCAGCAGGCTGCGGCCCACCTCCGGCGAGATCATCCCCAGCCCTCGGCGGCCCAGATGGCTCTCGAGCTGCGAGACCATCCCCACGCCCGACCAGGGGCCCCACATCACCGACACCACGCGGCCCGGCCATCGCCGATCGAGCCATTGGGCCAGCTTGTTGAGGATCTCGTTGGCCGACGCATAATCCGACTGCCCCACGTTGCCGAACCGCCCGGCGATCGACGAGAACATCGCCGTGAACTTCAGGGCGTCGGGGCGGACCAGGCGCAGCAGGTTGAGCGCACCCTCGAGCTTCGTGCCCAGGACGCGCTCGAACGAGTCGAGCGTCTTCTCGCGGATCAGCTTGTCCTTGATCAGCCCGGCCCCGTGGATCAGTCCCACGGGGTCGCCATATCGGGCTTGCCAGCCGTTGAGGACGGCGGCCATCGCCGCGGGGTCGCGGACGTCGGCGCGGGCATATTCGACGGCCGACCCCGCCGCCCGCAGGATCGCCAGGTTCTCGCGGACCTCCCGGGCACGGCGGATCGCCTGGTAGGCCGCCTCGATCTCGGCCGGGCTGCCCGGCCGGCCCTCTCGACGGAGCCGGCCATGCAGCGCGGTCTTGATCTCGGCCTCTGCGACAAGGCCCGCCGTCTCGGCCATCTCCGTCTCATCGGGCACCGGGGTGGTGCCGACGATCAGGAGCGTCGGCCGCCAGGTGCGCGCCAGCTCGGTCGCCACCAGGGCCGTGATCCCCCGGGCACCGCCCGTGATCACGACCGGATCGCCCGGGTTCAACTCGATGGCCGCGTTCGCCGGCCTCAGCGAGCGCTCGATCGTATGCAGCCGGATCCGTCGGCCCCGGTCGTAGCCCACTTCCGCCCAGCCATCCCCGACGAATACCTCGTCGGCCAGACGATCCGCCAGGATTCCGGCGTCCTCGCTCAACGCGAGGTCGACCGACCGGCAACGGACGATCGGCCACTCGCGGGCCAGGGTCTTGACCAGCCCTGCGACCCCGCCGTGGCCTGGGAAGAAATCGGCATGGGTACTGCCGGCCGAGGCAAGACGGCCCCCCAGCGCGGTGGCCGCGATCAGGCAGGATCCGCCCGCCCGTGCCGCGGCCTCCAGGTCGGCGGTCGTACTCTTGGCTAGCAAGAACAGCCCTTTCACCCCGTCGCCGACCCGATCCGACCAGCAAGGACCACCGGGATCGCCGGAGGTCGACTGGCCGAGCGGCAGGGCGTGCACGATCCCCGCAATCGGCCCTCGCGACCGCAGGTCATCGAGCACCGCATCGATCGCCGCGGTGGACGTCCAGTCGACCGGCCGGTCGGGACCGCCGATGCGTTCCGCGGGCACGCCGGCCGCTTCGAGGCGGTTCGCCAGCGTCTCGGCGATCCCTCGTCCGTCCTCGGTCACCACGACCCGGCCGCCCGGCATCAGGCCGAGCCGATGACCCGGCAACGGGGCGTCGACCGCCTCCAGCACGCGCCGCAACGTCCCCGGCCGTGCCTCTTCACCCCCGTCGAGGGCCACCCCGGCATGCCCGGCCTCGGTTTGTGATCCGGAATCTGGAATTGGTATTCGGGAATCCGGAATCGGCAATCTGGAATTCGCGCTCGTCGGCCCGGCCAGCGATGCCATCCGATCGACGGTCTCGCCGAGCGTTCGCGCCCGGGCCAGGGCGTCCATGACCTCCGCCGAATCCGACAGGCTTTTCAGCCCCGGGAACTCATCGCGCAGCTTCCCCAGGATCTCGACGCGCTTGATGGAGTCGATCCCGAG
>JBKQHM010000743.1:0-10190 GCA_052148775.1 Isosphaeraceae bacterium
TGCCGATTATTCGGGTTTCGCGGAGGTAGGCCTCCTCGGTGCAATGGAGGGTAGAGACTGACCCTCACATCGCACACAAGGAGGCTACCATGGCTATTGTAACTCCTCGGCCGCATCAGCGGGTCACAAGTTGAAGCTGATCCCGGCCGGAGAGTTCCTCATGGGATCGCCCGACAGCGACAAGGACGCTTCGGATGATGAGAAGCCCCAACATCGGGTTCGGATCACGCAATCGTTTTACCTGGGCATGCACCAGGTGACCCGTGGTCAGTTCGGGCGGTTCGTCGAAGCAACCCGTTACCAGACCGAAGCCGAGAAAGACGGGAAAGGTGGTTACGGCTGGGATGCATCGTCGAACAAGTGGGAGCAGAACCCGAAGTTTACGTGGAGGTCAGCGGGTTTCGAGCAGACCGACAACCATCCAGTTGTCAACGTGAGCTGGGACGATGCCTCGGCATTCTGCGACTGGTTGAGTCGTCAAGAGGGTCAGCCGTACCGGCTGCCGACGGAGGCGGAGTGGGAATATGCCTGCCGGGCGGGGACCACGACGCGGTTCTCGTTCGGCGATAGTGAGAATCTTCTCGGTCAATATGCATGGTATGCCGCGAACTCCACCAATCAGACGCACCCGGTCGGTGAGAAGAAGCCGAACACGTTCGGCCTCCATGACATGCATGGAAATGTCTGGGAGTGGTGTTCAGACGGGTACGAGGCCGATTACTACAAGAAGTCGCCTGCGAGTGATCCCCTTGGTTCAGAGCAGGCCGTGCTCCGGGTGATCCGGGGCGGGAGCTGGTACAACGACCCGCAGAGCGCGCGGTCGGCGTGCCGGGACTGGATCACTCCGGGGTTCCGGAGCGGCAGCCTGGGCTTCCGTCTGGCCCGAGTTCAATCTGGACGTTGAGCGCAAGCGGGCGAGTGCCTGCAACGCCGGGTTCGCGGAGGCTCGGTCGGCGGTGCGGCGGAGCCGCGGGGCGGTGGTCTGGTCTACTCCGCTCCATGAGCTCTTGGTCTCGGCTAAGGAAAGGTCATGATCCGTGCTCTGCCAAATGCGCGTGCCGCGACGCAGCAGGAAGTCGTTTCCGTGAACAGGGGTGCCCTTTCGGAAGCCGTTGGAAAACTCAGACAAGTTGTTGAACAACAGGGAGGCATTTTCCGGCAGGCCGGTGGCGATTATTCACATCCCGATGACTTTCTCCATGCCGTGTATGCCGACGCGGAAGGATTCGAGGCGATCGGGATTTCCCATGCGGGAGGTCCATGCCCGGCCTGCCGGTCGTACTTCACGGAGCAAGGCTTCGGGGATGTCTACTGGGATTCCACCTTTATCCGCTAGACCAAGGAAATCAGATAATGGGTTCTTCACCAACAGATTTCATTCATAAACCCATAGATGCCCGACGGGTTACGAGCTTGTTGGCCGAGCTTCACCGTTTTGAACCAGGCGCTCGCGAGCAGGCGATCGCGACGCTCAATGCTCTCGATCGGGGAGCCGTGATTCGTGAATTGGTGAGCCTGCTCAACAGTCGAGATCTCGAATTGCGTTGTGATGCGGCGGAATCCTTGCTGCGAATCGATTCCGATCAGACGATCGACCTCATCCTGCCTCTCCTGGCGGACCCGGAGAGCACCGTGCGATGGGCTACCTGTGGAATGCTCCATGATTTTGGGGATCAGCGAGTGATTCCGTGGCTTGTGCCGGTGTTGCTCAACGATCCCGAGGCCGATGTTCGACTCATGGCGGCTTATGCTTTGAGCGCGATCGGCGATCACAGCGCCTTGCCGGCCCTTCGACAGGCATCTCAGTTGGATGATGGCGAAGACTACGAAGGTCGTCGAGTCCGCGATGCCGCTGCTGAAGCCATTGAGAATATCGTAGCGCGAGAGGCGTGAAGAGTTATAATTGATGCCGGCAGGCGATCGCGACAGGCCGCCAACTGGATGATCCAATATGGAAAAGACTCTGGGGCGTTTTCGTTATCTACTCCATCTGCTGGGTTTCGCTCGCGGCGGCGCGGCAACCGATCCGAAGGGTGAGATGTCAACCGATTCTCAGAGAGTCGCCGTCGGGGTCGGCGCGGGCAATTCTGGTCTCCACACGTACCCGACACGAGTTGGATGTGATCCGGAACTGGATCGACTCATGAAAGAGCGCGCCGCGGAGATTGAGCGGATCGTCGCTCGACGGAAGCCCGAGCTCATCCAACAGGGTATCGATGCCTATCAGCGTGATCTGCCTCGGCTGCTTGCGGAAAATCGATACCTGCATCATGTGGCCTACCATGGGAACGCGATGGTCGCCATCGCGGCAACGGAGCGTAAACTCTGGAAGAAACTCGAGAAGCTTGGTTTGACGGACATGGGAGAGTTGTACACGACCGTCGTTGCTCCCCTGCAGATCGATGATGAGGATGAGGTCCAGAGCGAAGATCCTTGCGTGGGCCTCACCCAACCGTGATCACCGTCGTACGCGGTTCTTTCTCCCATCGGAGAGAGATCGAGGTATCCTCGGGTCGCATCGATCTTCGACCGCCCAAGATCATCGTCGGGGTGAGCCTGACTCTTGTCGGCGAAGGGAAGTCCTTTAACCAACGTGTGATCACGATGCCTGCAATCCTCGATACCGGCTTCAATCGCACGCTCGAGATTGACGAATGGCATCTGGTCAGGTGGGCGGGCCTTCGCAAGGAGCATCTTAACCCAGCAGCGAAAAACAAGTCCGATGATGGCAGGAAGTACGATCTCTGCGAGGCCCGTATCTGGCTTCACCGAACGCCTTACGGGGGACCGCAGGCGCCGCGAGTTCAACCGCCTCTACTCCTGGAAAGGAGCCGACAGGTGCGAGTCATGGCTCCAATTGGTAGGCCCAATCCGCGGCTCCCTCTCCTCGGCCTGACGGCGCTCATCGAAAATCGCCTGCGAGTTGCGATCGACGCCGAGAACTCGCGTTTTCGGATCTACCGGTCTCTAGGAGTGTCCCTATCGGAATGGTATCGGGAGTTCTGGGGCTAACGATTTGGGACATGCGGCCCGTCGAGTTGACGGTTGCCGGATCGGTTACATCGTTTATTTATTGGCTCGCGAGTCGTGAAGAGTTATGGCGCTCGTTTTGTGATCGCCCTGCCGTACCCAATCGACCACGTCGGGCATGATCAGCCCCTGTTGCCCTTGGCCCTGCCCTTGGTCTCGGTCGCTTTGCGCGGGAGCAGGTCATCGACGGCGATCGGGGGGAGTTTCCGGCCGCCGATCGTGACCGGGACTTGCTCGCCGGAGACGAAGGTCTCGTGAGACCGGTAACCATTTCTTCCCGGTCGTGAATACACCTCGACCTTGCGGCCTTTCAGGTCGATGATCCAGTAGGCCGGGATGCCGGCGCGGCCGTAAACGGCAGCCATCCCCTGATCGTCAAGCAGGCTGGAGCTGGCCACCTCGATGACGAGGGCGACGTCTCTCGGTCCGGGATGACGGGTCGCATAGTCCTGATAGTGTCCGCGGACGACTGCGAGGTCCGGTTCGGGCATGTTGACCGTCGGGATATCGATCGGCTTGTCCGGGCGCAGGTACCAGCCGTCGGGTAAGATCCCGTCGAGCATCGCATGTGCCGCGTCGCAAGCGGTCGCGTGGGGTGGATTATGGACCATTTTGGCCACCAGGAACCCGTTGATGAGATGGACTCGGTCCCGCTTGCCCAATGCGCCGGATTCAATCAACGCTTGGTACTGCGTCACGGTCAATCGGTAGAGCGACGACGGGACCCATCCCGGGTCCGCCGGCAATGCCATCGGTGGCGTCAACGTCATCGTGGGCATAGCATTTCCCCGGTCTCGAGCTGGGCCAAGTCGGTCACCTCTCGCCGCCGTCCGTGCGGCGGCCTTTCTCTGGTTCGTATGACGTCTCGTCAGATTCTACGACTTTGCTGTGACTCGGCGAAGGCGAGTCCGAGAAAACCCACTTTGTGGGCGGGCGCAGGCTGAGGATGGCGCGGTGAACCTATCGCGCCGTGGGCTTCGTGAGGGCACCGGCGCGCGGGGCCGGACGTGGCGTGGCCGATCCCGGCCGGGGCTGGGCGGGGGCGCCTCCTTGGGGACGGGGCCGGCGAGTCGGCGCAGACGGGGCTGGCAGGATCATCTCGAGCATCCGGCCCCAGGCGGCCTCGGCGGCCTTCGGGTCGCCGTGGCACAGTGCGAGCTCGCCCTGCTCGCGGAGCATGGCCAGGAGCACGAGGTTGTCGGACAGGCGACGGGCGGCCTCGAGGGCGCGCGTGGCCAGGCGGTCGGCCGTGACGCGTTGGTCGCTCGCGCCTGATGCCTTGCCGCAGGCTCGCGCGACCAGCCAGAGCGGGACCTGGCGTGCGGCCTCGGCGCGTTGCCTGGCATTGGCCCGGCCGCCCGGAGGCAGCGGCTCCAGGGGCGTCTGATCGACCAGCCGGCTGAGGGCCTCGAGTGCCGGGGCGATCCGCTTCGAATCGCCCGAGGCCAGGGCTTTCAATGCGATCGCGATCGCGACCGAGAAATCATCGGGATGCGCCTTGCGGAGCGCCTCGAGCGGCTCGTCGAGTGCGGCGAGCTGGCCGGCATCGCAGGCGGCGAGCGACTCGGCCATCAGGCTGCGTAATCGCGCATGTTCCAGTTCGCGCGGGTAGACCAGCGTCAGCAGGTCGAGGGCCTGATCGCGGGGCTTCGCCCGATCGCCGCGCGCATCCGCGTTCCGGCCGTCGATCGCGTCCGAGACCAGGCGACCGGCGATCGGGGTCAGCTCGGCGGGACTCAGGCCGTCGAGGGCCGCCTTGAGGCCATCCCGGAGCTGGCGGGGGACCTGCTCGGGGTTCGGAAAGTAGGTCGCCGATAGCGACGGGAGTTCATCGACGAGCTGGATCGCCTGGGCGAAGGCGGGCGCGGCGTCGCCTCCGTATCCGAGCTCGAGCAATAGAGGGGCAATCCGGAAAAGTCTGAGCGCTCGGAAGAGCCTGATGGTTTCCTCGGGATAAGCGTCGGGGAACTTGTTCTGGCCGAGGATTTTCAAGAGGGAGTGACGTGCCTCATCATTCCGACCGTCGCTGAGGTAGAGACCGATGAGGCGGCGGACAGGGACTTTCTCCTGGTCGAGACGGAACTGGAGGAAGGAGTAGGGACTGTCCAGCGAAGCCTGGTAAACGGTCACGGCCAGTTCTCGAGTCGCATCGTGTTTCTCCAGCTCTGAGCCCATGGCCCATTCGGCGTACCATGCGTAAGTCGCCGGCGAGGCGATTGGATCTTTCTTGATCCTTTCGAGCGCCTGGGGGACGAGCCGCTTCACCTCGTCGTACCGGCCGGCGCGACATCGGACCATGGCCAGGAGGACATCGCCGGGGGTCCAGGCGGGCATCGCCTGGCGGGCCGATGCGATCTCATCGGCCAACTGGTCGAGCTGAGCGCGGCTCGCGGCCAGGTCGATCAATCGCGCGGCCACGGGCGGGACGATCTCGGTCGAGTTCGCTCCGCGATTGAGCGGCAGGAACGGATACCAGTCCACGATGGAGGCGGGCGAGGGTTTCCTGGGGATGATCGCTTCTCGGGCATAGTCATAGATCTCGCTCATCTGCCAGATGGAATCGCGACGGGCGTAATTGAGCAGTAGGTTTCTACCTTCCGGGAAGGCAGCCCAGGCTTTCCGGAAGAATGCGGCGACCCGCTGATTGCCGTCGGCGTCGTCGGGGATGTCGACGATGATGCGGTCGACGCTACCGGGCGAGATGGTTGATGGGAGGTCGCATTCCTCGAACAATCGGAGGAATTCGGTGGGCTTGCCGGCCTGACGGAACGCGGCCTGGAGCTGGACCCACGAGATGCGCGCGAGCCGAGGCGGGTCCTTCTTGATGATGTAGCGGTATTGCTCGATCGCCGCGTCGGCCTGGCCGTCCTGGGCCAGTTGGCCGGCGACGCGGAGCCGCAAGTCGAGATCCTCGGGGCGGAGCTCGACGACCCTCGTCAGTTCGGCCCGGGCTTTTGCCGGCTGTCGTGCGGCCGTGTAGTAACTGGCCAACGCCCGGTGGACCTGGACGGCGTTCGGCGTCTTCTTGAGCTGTTCGTTGGCGCGTGCGATGAGCTGCGGCAGGCGGCCGGATCGGGCCAGGGTCGCGATGGCGGACATCCGGGCCGCCTCCGGATCATCGGCCATCGACACGGACGCGGCCTGGCGGATCGCGGTGGTCGAGCGGTGGATCTGCATGGCGACCTGGACGGCCTGGTCGGGCTTCTGCTGCCGCTGGTACTGGAGCATGAGGCCGACCAGCGTCGTGGCCTGGTTGCCGGCGCGACGGCGGGCGCGGCCCAGCATGGCCTCGGCCAGCTCGTGGAGGCCGAGCTGGTGCATCTGGCCGGAGAGGGTGATCTGCGCCTCCGTGTCCAGGCGAAGGCCGAAGAGCCGCTCGGCGGCCTGGCGGGCGCGGTCGATGTCGCCGGTATTGACGGCGACCCGCAGCGCCACCTCCTCGCGGCGCTTCAGGGTGTAGTTGTCCAGCGGCTGGACGGCGTCGACCAGCGCGAGGGCCGCGGCGGGCTCGCGCTGCTGCTCCAGGAGCTCGGCCAGGTCGAGCCGGAGGTCGGATTCCGCCCGCGACGCCTCGACGACGCGGGTCAGCTCGGCGATCGCTTCGTCTTTCTCCTCGTTCCACCAGAGGATTGAGCTGAGCGCCAGCCGGGGATAGATCGCGTCGGCCGGCGACCGGGCCGCCGCGGCCTGGCCGCGGAAATGGCCGATCAGGTCGCTGAGCAGATCGTCGCGCTTGTAGAGCTCGTAGGCCGTGCGCAGAATACTAATTGTGGGTGCATCGATATACTCATTGGCTTCCGGAAACGTGAGACGGATCGCTCGATAGCCGGAGCCGATCCAGATCCGCGTGGAACGGATGGCGCCCCGGCGGCTGATCGCGGCGTATCGGGCGCGGGCGGCGCGGGCGGCGGCGCCCTTCGACTGCCGCTCCATCTTCTGTCTTGCATCGTCCAGGCTGAAATCGAGCAGTCGGAGGAGGTCGCCGTAAGCCTTCCTGTCAGCGCTGACGCTCATCCCCCGGCTGATCGACAGATCGGGCCCCAGGAAGCTGAACGTGGCGGTGCCGAAGGTCGGCGTCGATCGACCGGTCTGGAGTCGATCGTATCGGCGGGTCAGCTCGATCAGGTTGTCGACATCGCCGCGCGCGGCCGCCATATTCAAGGCGCTGGCGACCTGCCCGATCTGGGTGGCGCCGGCGACGACCTCCCGATAGAACCGCGTCTCCTCATCGGCGCGCCCGGCACGCTTCAGCTCCTCGGCGATGTTCTGGAGGATCTCGGCCTGGGCCAGCTCGGGACGACGGTCGCGCAGGGCGTGGTAGCACGCGAGGACGTGATCCAGGTCGTCCTTGTCCAGCGGCGAGACGTTCTCTTCCGTGGCCCGAAGCGAGGAGACAATGAACCGCTGCCCCAGTGGGGTTTGCCGGCCTCTCAGGCTATGCAGGTAAGACCAGAGGGCCAGCGGGTCGGCCGGAGCGGCGCGGCTCAGCGACCGGGCGGCCGATAGAGCCCCGGCATGGTCCAGACGGATCGCGCAGAGATACAACCAGTCCCAGAGGGCGCGGAGGTCAGCCGGGCGCTGCTCGGCCGGTTTGCGGACCGAAGCGACAAGCTCCTCGAGCTTTGGAGTACCCTGTTTCTGCGCCAGGCTGGCGAGCCAGCCCAGGGCCGCGAGCCGGGCCTGGCCGAAATCCGCGGGCGCCCAGGTGTATCGCTGCGTGATGGTCGAACTGTCGAATCCGCAGAAGTAGCGGATGATATCCGCCATGCCGATCCGATCTTCCAACGGTACGATTCCCTGGTATCGCATGAAGTAGAAGTAGGCGCCCGGGGCCTGGAGGCGGGGGTTGCGGGCGCGGGCCCGGGAAAAGAGGCTTTTCTCATCATCGGCGACGGACATCGCGAGCAGGTTGCGGAAGGCTCGCTCGGCTGCGTCGGGCTTCTCGAGGCCCACCAGCGCCGCACCATGGCGGTAGAGGGCCTCCCAGTCGTGCGGGTCCTTGCGCAGGATCGCTTCGCTCATCTCCAGGACCGGCTGGGGCTTCCGATTCATCAGCAGGCTGTCCATCGCCTGGTAGACGTGATAGCTCGCACCCTGGCCCTCGGCCATCTTCGACCAGACGGCCTGGGCCTCTTCCAGGTCGCCCGATAGGGCATAGAGCTGGGCCAGCCTTGCCGCGCCATCGTCTCTGGGGGCCAGCTCGTTGAGCTGCTTCTGATAGCGCGCGGCGTCCTCGATGTCGCCTTCCTCCTCGACCAGCTTCGAGAGTTGCTGGAGCAGGTGGGTGTCGCGGGTGTTGGCGGCGAGCAGCCGTTCCAGCTCGTCGCGGGCGGCGCCCATGTCGCCGGACGTCGCGTACGCCTGCGCCGTGCAGAGGGCCACGTCGCGACCTCGGGACGGGTTGGCGCCGGGCCGCTCCTCGCGGTCCTGATGCTGGAGCCGGGTCAGCAACCGGTCGACCTGGTTGCGCTGGAGGTACAGCTCGGTGAGGCGGCGGACGACGACGAGCTTGTTCTCCAGGTCGTCGGACCGGTCGAAGGCCCGCCAGTACATCTCGATCGCCTCCTCGGTCTGGTACTGGCCGGCGAGGGTCTCGGCGAGCGTGAGGACGGCCTTCGTGTCTTGCGGATTGGCCCGCACGGCGCGTCGGAGGGCGTCGAGGCCCTCCTCGGGACGGCCGAGCTGGAAGCAAAGCTGGGCGAAGAACTCGCATTGCTCGACGCCGGCCGACGTGGCGGCGATCAGGTCGCGGCCGGCCTTGAGTGCCGCGTCGACCCGGCCCAGGCGGGATTCCAGCCGGGCGATCCCGGTGAGGTACTCGCCGCGATTGCGTCGGTCGATCTCGGCCAGGCGACGGAGGGCATCGGCGGCGTCGCCCAGGCTGCCGGCCGACTCGCGGACCCGGGCCGCGAGGGCCCACGCCGGAATCGATCGGGCGTTGGCCTGGATCGCCCGGTCGGCCGCGCGGACAGACTCCGGGAGCCTGCCGTCCACCTCCAGGTACCGCGCCAGCATGGTCCATCGTTCAGAGTTCCCATCCTGGACGCCTTCCAGCTCCTTCCGCAGGGCCTCGATCCTCTGGGCCATCCTACCGGCGGCCTGGTCGTTCTTCACCTGCGCGTTCAGCACGATCGCTTTCTGCTCGTCGCGCTCGGCCAGCCTGGCGGCGACCGATAACTGGGCCTCGGACTCGTCGAATTGTCCGAGCCGGTGCGCGACGTCGGCCATCTTGACCCGGAGGTTGAAGTCGTCCGGCTCGAGGGCGATCGCCTCCTTCAGGGGAGCGATCGCCTCCTTGAGGTAGCCGAACCCGGCCAGGACTTCCGCCAGCCGCCCCAGGGTCCTGGCGTTCCGATTCGGACCCTCGGCGATTCCCGTCCAGGCCGCGACGGCGTCGGCGGGACGCTTGAGGTTATGGAGGTATTCCCCCAGGTATTCGCGATACTGGGGGTTGGCCGGGGCCTGATCGATGGCCTTGCGGTAGAGTGCCAGCGCGTCGTCGACCAACTCGGCCTGGCGGAGCAGGTCGGCGACCTGGGCGGTCGTCACCGGGTCGTTGGGCCTGGCATCCAGGAGCTTGCGCCAGATCGCCGCCGCGGCGGTCCTTCGTTCGGCCTGGGGCTTCGAAGTGTCGCGCAGGACCAGGGAGCCCCAGTCCTTCAGCGTGTCCGGGTTGCTGGGATCGGCCCGATCGAGCGCCTGGTATTGTTCGGCCGCCTCGGCATACTTCTGGTCCTGCGCGAGCTGGCCGATCAGGGCCAGTCGCAGGTCGCGACGGCTCGGAGCCAGCTTGATGGCTTTCTCGTACCATCCCTGGGCCTCGGCGACGCGGCCCATGCCGGCGAGCGTCCGACCCAGCCGCTCCAGGGCCTCGACGTCTTCCGGCTCCTTCTTCGTCCACTGCTCGTAGTAAGTGACCAGTCCCGCCCGGTCGTCGTTGCGGAGGAACACCTCCTCGATCTTCCGGCGGACTTCCTTGTGCAGCCAGCTATCGGGGCGGAGCCTCGCCAGCATGCCCTCGAAATCGCGCAACGCCTCGTCGGAGCGGCCCAATCGCACTTTCAGCTCGGCGGCCTGCATCGCGAATTGCACCCGGCGGAACGGGTCGGTCGCCTTTCGGGCCAGCGCCTCGTAGCGGGGCAGGGCCTGGGCCGGCTGGT
>JBKQHM010000744.1:0-23272 GCA_052148775.1 Isosphaeraceae bacterium
GAAATACGCCGAAGGCTTCAAGAAGGACATGAAGATCGTGTTCGACGAGTATCTCCCCAAGTGGAACTACCGTGCCATCCCAACGACCCATTGAAACCGGGAACTTATTTCCGCGTCGGTCCTAAGGTCGTCGGTGGCGGTCTGGAGGATTTCCGGTACTACCTGGATCGGCACATCGAACTCGACGGCGGCGCGCATGGCCCGATGGCCGAGCGACTGGTCGAAGACCTCTGCGGCGACGACCCCTCCCGCTGCCAATCCGCCGAGGATGTGGCGGTGCGATCGCTGGAGGCACGGAAGCTCTTGTGGGATGGGATCTGCGAGCGGCTCGATCGGATGATCGTGGAAATCGAGCCAGCACGGGTGTGACCAACCCTTCGAACGGATTCCCTCGAACCAAGGCGTCGTGGTCAACGAGGACGTAGGGGAACCCCAGTCGTTCGAGGGCGGCGACTTCCGCGCCGAACGACCGGTCGGGCTCCAGGGGTCAAGTTAAAAGGACGATCATCATGGGATTTCCCGCCGAGGCCGCCCTTCCGACATCATCCGGGCGATCGCCCGGGAGTCCTCATCGGGACGGGCCTCCAGCGCCCGGATCACCTTCATTCGCCGCTCCTCGGGGTGGTTCTGAGAGAGCTTCCATTTCCCCTCCAAGCGTGAGATCTCGATCCGGAAGCCGACGATCGCCTTGAGCATCGACTCGACGTGGGGGGCCGACTCGTCGAAGGCCCAAGGCTCGGGCCTGGTGCTCTCGTAGGTCGATACGGAACGGCGGAGGATGTCCAGCGTGCCGACCCGATCCTCGATGATCTGAAAGCCGCCGTAGGCATGAACTGCCACATAGTTCCACGTTGGGACGGTGCCCTCTGCCTCGTACCACGACGGCGAGACGTAGGCGTGTGGTCCCGAGAAGATCGCCATGGCCTCGCCCCGCACGTCCCTCCACTGCGGGTTGGCCCTGGCCATGTGTCCGAGCAACTGGCCGTGCGGCCCGGCCTCGGCATCGAGCAGGAAGGGCAGGTGGCTGGCGATGAGGCCGCCTTCTCCTTGCGAGGTGAGGACGGCGAAACCGTTCCGCCGGATGAACTCGTGGAGCCTGGCCGTGTCGGGCTCGGCGAAGGCGGCGGGTATGTACACGATCGGGCTCCGTATCTTCGAGTGGCCCGTAGGCCGAGCAGGGCTCGTCCCCGCTCGACTGTCCCAGGCCGCAGACATCATTCTGGGCTGAGAGGTTCGGCAGTGCCAACGCCCCAGGTCAATGAATCAGAGTCGATCGACGAGTTGTCGCGAAGCGACGGGCTTCCCAATCGCCGCTCTTCGGGGGAGAATGCCGGGATCGTCGCATCAGATCCTCGCCTGGAGTTCCGACGCATGGGGGCAACTTACTGGGAAGCCATCACCGCATACGAAGAGGTGCCCGAGGCGGCCCTCCGCAAGGCCCAGGTCCGGTTCTTTCGGGATGCCGGCTATGACATCCCGAAGTACCTGGCCCGGCGGGTCCGGGACATGATCGAGGCCGTTCGCTCGTGCGAGGAAGACGACCCGTACGGCCTGCTGGGCTTCTACCGCGATGCCCTCGATCAGTACCGGCAGATAGCGGCTCGCGGGGTTCCTGAGGAGTCGGCGTCCCAGATCGAAATGCTGCGCCTGATCGAGCAGATCTCGGGGGATTCGATTGGGAACATCCTGGATATGACGGGCTTCTCCCAGGACCAGGTGCCAGGAAGCGTACAACGGCTATCACCCGAGAGGATGGAGAACGTCTTCGGCACCGCGACTCCGTCACTGAGCGAGGTCCGCGACGGGATGGCCGAGCTCGAAGTTACGATCCATCGGGGGACCGCGGTCGGCTTTCCCGTCTACGAGGATGGACATCCGGTATCCTGGTTATTTGCGGGCTATTCGGCGGATTAGTGCGATGTCCCATCCGGGAGAACTGTCATGCTGGCGACCCTGACTGCCCTCGCCCTCCTCCTCGCCGATCCACCCGAACGGAAGGAGCCGCCCTCGAAGGAGGAACTGGCGGCGATCACCGAGCGGGGCCGCAACCTCGCCGGCTATGATGCCGCCGCCTGGCATGCCTCCGACGCCGTGCAGGCGAAGGACATCAAGCCGGGCCGCGTCGTCCGCTACATCGCCCGCAAGACCGACCGGGGCTGGACCGTCGCTTTCGGGCGGCTCGATGGGGCTCGGGACAAGTTCCTCATCGCCTACGAGGCCACGCAGGGCAAGGAACGCGACCACTTCGACGTGAAGGAATACGATCCGCCGAAGGAGGACGCGGGGTTCTTCCGCTCGGCGGCGAAGGCGATCGATGTCGCCCTCAAGGAATTCGTCGAGCACTTCGAGGGCCAGCAACGGCCATACAACGTCGCGGTCCTGCCCGCCGAGAAGGCGCGTTTCTGGGTCTACCTGGTCCCGGCCCCGACGAAACCGGGCATCTGGCCGCTGGGCGGCGATGTCCGATACCTGATGTCGGCAGACGGCACGAAGATCCAGGAAAAGCGCCCGTTGCACAGGTCGGTCATCGAAATCGAGCCGCCGAAGGACAAGGACCAGCAGCAGGTGGCCGGCATTCACACGCACGTCCTGGACGAGATCCCAGAGGACACCGACGTGTTCCACGTCCTGAGCCGCAAGCCCGCCGTCCCCGAGATGATCCTCACGAAGCCGTATGTCTTCCAGGTCGATCGTGATGGGACCATCAGGTATGTCGGCAAGGCCGAGGACGTCTTGAAGAAGTGACCTGAGCCTTCCTCCCGATAGATTCGGATTGTCGCCCTATGAAAATCCTCTTCCTCCACGGCTGGCACTCAGTCCCCGGCGGGGTGAAGCCCTCATTCTTGGTCGATCACGGCCATGAGGTCATCAACCCGGCGCTGGACGACGACGACTTCGATCGGGCCGTCCGCACCGCCCAGGCCGAGTACGAACGGCACCTCCCCGACGCGATCGTCGGCTCCTCCCGCGGCGGGGCCGTTGCCATGAATATCCACTCCGTCTCGACCCCGATGGTCCTGCTCTGCCCGGCCTGGAAGCGGTGGGGCACGGTCAAGATCGTCAAGCCGGGGACCGTCATCCTGCACTCCGAGGCCGACGACGTGATTCCGATCGCCGACAGTCGGGAACTGGTGCGGGCCAGCGGCCTGCCCGATTCGGCTCTTGTCGTCGTCGGCACCGATCACCGATTGGCCGATCCCGAGCCGCTCCGGGTGATGCTGGAAGCCTGTGAAGCGTCGGGAGTCCGACGCCGGGAGAGCTGACGTCGCCGGACCGCTCCCGATCGAAGAGCACGATGACGACCGCAAACCGACGGTTTACAAGAGGCTGGGGGGGCGTTACGATCGCGTCGTTGGACCGGGACCCAGGACATCGGCACCACCCGAAGGACAAGCATCATGTCCGAGCACACGGCCACGATCGAATGGCGGCGCGAGACGCCCGACTTCGCCTACGAGACGTACAACCGGGACCACGACTGGTCGTTCGACGCCGGCATCACTGTTCGGGCGTCTGCGAACCCGGCCTACCTGGGCAGCGAGAGTTCTGTCGATCCCGAAGAGGCGTTCGTCGCCAGCCTGTCGAGTTGCCACATGCTGACCTTCCTGGCCCTGGCCGCCAAGAAGCGTTATGTCGTGGACGGCTACAAAGATCCAGCGGTTGGCGTCCTGGACAAGGACCCGGCCGGCCACCTGGCCATGACACGGGTCACTCTCCGGCCCCACGTCACCTTCAGCGGGGAGAAAATCCCCAGCCCCGAGGAACTTCGTCAACTCCACGACCGGGCGCATCATGCCTGCTTCATCGCCAACTCGGTCAAGACCGATGTCGTCGTCGAGCCTCAATGATCCGCGATGACGGGCCCTCGAGCCATTCCATCGGACTCGATGACCTTGCCATTCTGACGCACTTTCCAGGTCCGATAGGCCCTCTCGACGTCCTTGCCCCAGAAGCCGTACCAGGCATAGCCGTTTCGTCGCTCGGGCTCGATCTCGGCCAGGCTGTACCGCTTGATACCGTCGCGTCCGCAAAAGAACGGCCAATTGGTCCCGATCTCATAGAACCGGGCCCATACCGGCGGAGAATTCGGGGCGCGTACCACGAGGGTGTCGCCATTCCGCTTCTCGACCCGGATGTCGTTGAGCTTCACCGCCTCGAACCAGCGGACACCCGCCTCGATGGCACGCACCACGTTCGGGCCCGGCCGATCCAGGCTCATCAATAGGATCAGGATGCCGGCGCTCTCGCCGCCACTCAGCGAGACCAGCTCGTAAGCTCGCGCCGGTCGTGGCTCGAGCGTGGCGGGGTCGTGCTGGGCACACCACGCGGTCAACTGGCCGCCGACCTTGATCTGGCAGGCGACGATGCACGCGATCCCCCGATCGAACGAACGCAGGGCCGCCGCACGCTGTTCGGCGGCGACGAATGCGAACGCGTCAGACTTCCCCACGTCGCGGAGGAATTCGAGGATGTGGACCATCGTCCCGTCGTTGAACGTGATGTAACGGTCGTATCTCTTCTTGCTGGTGGGAAAGCGCTGGGGGAATCCGCCGCAGGGATACTGGGCGGACAGGACCAGCAGGAAGCCCTTCAGGAAGGCGTCGCGCAACCGGGCATCGTCCGTCGCCTGGTAGGCACGGGCCAGGAATCGCAGCTCATCGAAGGTCGCACCATTGTCGAATGTCCCCTCGATCCGGGAAGGATCGCCCCGGTAGGACTCCTTCGACGTGTCGAGATTCTTGGGCCAGCTCCCCGCCGGCGACTGGTGCGAGAGGATGTTGTCGAGGATGGACTGACCCTCCGCGCCGCGGAACCATTCATCCGGCCGGTTCTGGTAGGTTTTCCAGGAGAATCCTTTGCCGGGCGCGTTGGGGGTCCATGCTCCGATCACAATGGCCGCGACGAAGAAAAGCGCGGGACAGGCTCGCATGATCATGGTCTCCGATCAACGCCAGGATCGAGATCCCGGGGCATGACGGCTCCTCGAGAGCCGACAGGTCCCCTGAGATCGGCCGGCTGAGTCGACTCCATACTACCGGAGCGACCCACCGAACCCCAGTCGCCCTTGCGCCGGAACCCGGGCGTTGCGATTGGTCATCGAAGGAGCCATCCTCTTGCGGGGCTGAAGAGCGCCAGCCCGCCTTCCAGTGACGGACTTTCGTCGGCATCAATCGGGGCTTCGGGGTCGATGCCGTCCCCGACGAAGGTGCGGAGGATCTTCTGGATCGCCTCGCCGTCCTCCAGTTCACTAACCAAGTACGTCCCAGGAGCCCGGATCCAGAGGGCTCGGCCCGGTGATCCCCGAATCGGCCACGCAGTCGTGCCAGTAGCGACCCCACGCCCCGGCCGTCGGGACCTCTCCGGCGGTCAGGCCGCGGGCGGAGAGGGAGGCATGGCCGGGGTCGGTACCATTCTTTCCTCGATCCTTATTCGCCGTTACCCCTGGTAAGACGCCCTGTCATCGGGCACCATATCCTGAAAGCTGAACGATTTTCTGCCGAAACCTCAGGAACGTCCCCCATGGGCCAGATCGGCGCCAAACTCATCAAACGACTGGGCAGGAACCGTACGCTGATGGCCGAGCTTCGCCATGAGTCCGGCTCGGTCCAGCAAGCCCTCGACGTACTGAAGCATGGTGCGACTGCTCGACTCTCTCACGGAGTCTCCCTCGACCCGCTGCACGGCGTCTACGTCGCCGTCCAGAACGTGACGTCGGTCTTCGCCGAGCGGGTCAGCGTGCTGCCCGAGTGCGACCCCTACTACCGGGTCGTCCTCGACGCCCAGGAAAACTACATGCCGGACGGGCCGCCGATGAGCCCGCTGACGGGCAGCTACTTCACCACCTGGGCGTTCTATGACCTCCGGTTCGGACCCGACAGGGAGACGATCGGGACCTGCCTGCTCGACCTGGGCCAACGGCTCGGTCTGGAGACGGATGGGACCGAGGCCATTCGCCTGATGTCCGAGACCCGGATGGGCATCTACGAGCATGTCGGGCTCAAGGGCGGCCGGTGCTTGCTCCGGGAGTTGATCACGGACGACGAGTTCGAGTGCGAATCACCGGCGGGTTACCTCGGTCGTGCGGGCGAACTCTGGTTCGTGAGGCTCTGTCCCCCGATTGATCCGGCGGGTTACCACGTCGCCTTCACGACGCCGTACATCCTGATGGGCTTCGGCAAGGCGGACTGGACGGCCTACCTGAGCAAGTCGCTGATCGGCCTGACCGCCCCGGAGAAACGGCGGCGGCTGCACGAGGTCCTCAAGTACGGTCGGGAGCCGAACTTCTGGAGCGAGTACATCTTCAAGGCGTACCTCAACCACCGGCCTGATGCCATCTTCCTGACGGGGCTGCCCGATGTGCCCGGGAGCATGCCCCACGCATAGGCGGTCGTCGATCGAGGCCACATGATCCGTCTCGGACCAGGAGATGTCGAAGATGGAACCCTGCAAGATCTGGATCGAGAAGTGTGAAGCCGCAAGGATGATCGAGGACGAGTTCGGGACCGACAAGGCACTCAGTTATCTCATCGGCGAGAAGTTCCTGGACTACCTCGAAGCCGCCGAGAGGCTCCCCGCCTACCGGGCGGAAATCCCTGCCTTCGTGGCCGAGATCAAGACGATCTTCGAGCCCTGGCAACTGGCCGAGTTTCTGAAAACGGCTCGCCAGACCGAGCCGTTCGATCCCGACATCTACGAGGGGGAAGACCCCGAGATCATCGAGATGGAGCGACGGAACGATCTCCGTCGCTCCGCCAACGATCTTCTCCTGGTGGAACAGGCGAGAGCGTGGCTGCTGGAAGGCGAGGACGGTTAGCTCCCGCCCGATTCTTCGGAAGTTCGTCCACGATCATCCTGTTCCACGGCTGCCTCATAGACGGCGACGGCTGCCTTCGCCATCAGGTGCATGGTGTGGCGGGATGGCAGGAGCGGCAACTTCCTGACGCCCAGCTTCACGATGATTTCGGCGATGGCTTCCTCGATCCTGCCTTCCAGCTTTTCGACGGTCTTGGGGTCCATTGACATCACCAATCGGATTTCTTCGTCTTGAGCCTCTTCAACTGAGCGAGGAGGATCTTGAGTACCTCGTCGGCGGCGACATTGAACTCGTCATTGCCCTCAACCCACCCCACCGGTTCGAAAAGGACGAACTGGATCGCCTTCATTGCCACGAGGCGTTGCAAGGCTTCCAGGGAAGCATATTGCCATTTCTTCGACCCGAACGGCGTGGGTTGTCGCCTCGCGACAGGGTGTCGATCTCGGCCTGCAAGTCCATGATCGCCATCAGCTTCTTGCGGACAAGCTCTCCGGCCCTCTCGGCGTCACGTCGCACTTCGTCAGGCACGCTCATAGCCCCCCCATCGTTTATAGTCAGATCGTTCCAGCCCAGTCGGACGCTCACGGCACGAACCAGGCATCGTCCTGGATGGCTTTCATGCACTCGTCCACGGAAAGAGCGTCGAAGATGCCTACCCATTCCTTGCCCGTATAACGCATGAAGTAGAGCGCAAACTTACCGCCGCCCAGGGGTTCCATCCGTGCAAATTTCGACTCGAACGAGGGAGAGAGGGCGTTCGGGCCTGGGCAGGCATAGATCGAGAAAAAGTAGAAGTAGTTCCTGTGCCACCTCGCCCCGATGTCGATGATGTAATTGAACTGCGCCTCCACGGGCGGCGGCAGGATATACTTGGGCTTCAACACGTTGTCGATCAAGTCTTTGGCTTTCGCTTCGACCTCGGCCTTGACCGAGGCGGTCACGAGGGCTCGTTTCTTCGACGGGCGGATGTTCCACGGTTCTCTCGGTTTAGCCATCGTCATCGGTCCTTTCGACGTTACAGCATCAAGGAAGTCCGCACTTCTGCAACATGCATTCCGGCGGCATCAGGTCGCTCAATCGGTGCCCCCTCCCGAGACGAAGCCCTGCGAACTCCCGCCAGCGGGTGCTGGCTCACGAGCCACGGCAAGTGACTCCCGCCGACACGGAGAGCATCCTTCATTCCCGGCTGTCCGGGCTCCGCCTCTCATTGGTGCCCGACCGACCCTTCATTATCTCAGCTTCGCCCGCCGATTGAAGCCCGAAGACAATCGCAGGACAATCGAGAGAGATCCTGGTTGACAGAGAGTGTCCGTCCGTGGAGCAATCCGATGAAACCTATCAAGTGGGATATCCGTCGTGAGGGACGCCGTTGGTCACACGAGGAGTTCGACCAACGGACCTCCCAGGCACCTGAGAAGATCGAGTACGTGGATGGGATCTTCGGCAGCGCCCGACAGCGCCTCATCGTGCTGGGCATGCTCCTGGAGAACCTCGGGATCGACAAGGTGGTCCGCTTCGGCAAGCTCGAAGACTGGAAGGCCGCCATCGCCGATCTGGAGAAGCAGCGGGGCTGCGGGGACCAGTCCTGATGCTTGCGGCTCATCTGGGAGAGTCTCCGATCATGGCCGTTGGCACGAAGGAGAACGTGTGCATCCCGGAGGCGTTGAGGGGGGTGGTCCTGGGGGGCGTGGCCCTGGTCGCCGAGGAGTTCTTGCGGCGACGAGGGATGGGTCCGCTGAATGGCCCGATCACCTTCGGTCTCGCTGGGGCCGGGGGAGGAGCCGTCGCAGGTGCCATGCAGGGAGGTGCGGAGGCGGCGCTGGTCGGCCCGCTCGGCGGCCTCGTCATCGGGGCGGCCGTCGGGCTAATGTTCGGGATACTCTGGCGAGCGGGACGTAAGGCGATAGGGCCCATCCAGCCGTCCGTCGGTGATTCGGAGTAACGTAATGGATGAGCAGGAGGACTTGCGATTAGAAGGTGTGCCCCTCCGGCTCGACCCCGAGGCTCGATCCGACGACCCGTCCTTGCCCGCATCCCTCGCACGCCCCGAGGATGCCCCAGTTTATCACGGGTTCCCCATGCTCAAACGATCGAGGACCGAGGACGGCTGGTGCTTCGGGACCATCTCGGAGCCCGGCTGTCCCGAAGGGCGTGACTGGGGTGATGCGTTCGTCGTGGCCCCCGACGACAGCCGGGCGGGGATCGTCTGGGAAGTGGGTTCGCCTGGGATGGAGGTCATCATCCCGCCGGAAGAGCATCGCTGGGGCGTCTACAAGCTCGGATTCGCACGCTCGGTCCATGACGAGGAGGGGCTGGTGGAGCAACTCCAGGAATGGTTGCCTGAACTTCGACGGGTCTACTTGAAGTGGCAGGCAGGGCGATCCTCCTGACGTTGTGGTCTATTTCACTCGCCATTTCAGGAGGCCATCGTGACGTACGAGGAGATTGATGCGGAGATCGATCGCATCCTCTCTGAACGCCAAGGTTCCTCACCTCTTCACGCAAGAGCTATCTTTGATGCCTTCATGCAGTGGACGAGCGGTCTCGCAGTCATAGAACATTACCCGTAGTGCAAGGGATCGCTGTTCGTAACCAATCTCAATGAGCAGGCTTGGGCTATCTCGTGTCCGTGCGGACGCTCTTCGGACACGCTCAGAGGTTTGTGATCGATCGGACTCCCGTTTGGCAGACATCACGCTCTGACAAGGACGACGCAACGCGAGGCAACCACTCGAGCTTCCAACCGATCGCGGCTTCTCGTAGGATTATTTGACACTGCGTCAGACGAGGAATCGAGGTGCACGGATGAACTATCCGTTCCCAGGTATGGACCCCTATTTGGAGCATCCCATCCTTTGGGAAGGCGTCCACGCACGCCTGATCGTGGCCATCGCGAATCAGCTCCAGCCCAAGCTCGATCCGCGCTACATCGCCTCGATCGAGGAACGGGTCTTCATCGAGGGACCACAACGACGGATACCGGACGTCTGGATTCAGAAGATCCGCGAGGACAGAGGATTGGCGCCGCTCGTCGGCGGCGATGCGGACACCGCGGTCATCGTGGAAGTCGACGACCTGGAAATCCGCGAGGCACGGGTCGAGATCCTCGATTCCTACCACGGGATGAAACTGGTCGCGCTGATCGAGGTGGTGAGTCCTACCAACAAGGCGGCCGGGCCGGGTCTCGTACAAGGCGAAGCAACGCGAGACACTCGCTCGGGATTGTCACCTGGTCGAGATCGACCTGCTCCGTCAGGGCCGCCACGTCCTTTGCATCCCCGATTGGCGGGTGAAGCCCTTGAAGCCGTTCGATTCCCTGTGTTGCATCAACCGATGGACGTTGCGGAACCGATTCGAGCTCTATCCGCGCACGCTGCGACAGCGGTTCCCACGCCTGCGAATTCCCCTCGCCGACGAGGATCCCGACGCGATCCTCGACCTGCAAGCCGTACTGGAACAGGTCTATGACGAAGGACGCTACGGCCGCCGGCTTCGCTACGATGAGAGATGCAAACCCCGACTATCGCCTGACGATCAGGTATGGGCCACCGAGCAGATCGCGGCGTTCCGCGCGGCCCGTCCGGATCTATTCCCGAACCGTCCCTCTTGAGAACGTCCCTGACTTCAGGGCAGCTCGCCCAGGAACTTGAGCAATTCGGCGTGGAACGCGTCCGGATCGCTCATGTAGGGCGCGTGGCTGCCGCCGCGGATGACGACCTTCCGGCCGATCGGCACGGAGCGCACCAGCAAGTCCGCCTGCTCTTGCGGAATCAGGTTGTCCTTCTCACCCCAGACCGCCAGCACGGGGGCCGTGATCCGGCCGAGTTGATCGCCGAAGCTCGGGATGCCCACCGGCGCGACTGCGACGAAGCCCGAGACGCGCTCGGGGTCCTCTGTCAGCATCGGCAACGCATACCGTCCGCTCATCGACGGCGAGACGATCACCGGTCGCTCGATCTTCAGCAGGTCGAGCAAGACCCGCAGCCAGGTGCGCGCCGAACCGTACGATGGCGGCGACTGCCCGAAACCCGGCAGGTCCACGGCATAGGCGCGATACCCCGCCCTGGCCAGGACATCGAGCGTGCCGATCTCCTTCCAGGTCGCCGACGTGAAACTCGCGCCATGGAGCAGGACGACCGGTCGTCCGCCCTCCTCGCCCGCAACGCGGTAGTGGACCTTGCCCCCCTCGACCTCGGTCCACAGCGATCGTTCCTCGGCCATGACGTCTTCCCTCTCTCATCCAGGTTCGGGTTCGCCCTATCCGCCTCCCATTATAGGGCAGCGACTCCGGGGCTCCACGAGAATCCTCCCCGAGGGAACCCTGCGGCCTCCACTTCCGAACCGTGAGAAATCGGTGCTACCATGGGCCTAATAGCGACCCCGGGACTGTTTCTCGGCCGATCCTGGGCGGGAGTATCGCCCAGATAAGACCGAACGGAATGAATTCCGTTCTACCTCCAACCCGAGCCCTTGTGAGGCCCGCCATGCCCGTCAACATCCGCGTCGATGGCGACGTCGTGGTCGTGAGCAACTTCGGCAGGCTGATGAACGACCCGCGGTATGTCGACGCCAGCGAGGACATCGGAGACCTGCTCGACCAGGGATTCCGGCACTTCATCCTGGACCTCAGCGCGGTGCGCGAAACCGGTGCAACGTTCCTCGGCGTCCTGATGACCATCACCCGACGGATTCGTCGGGACGGCGGCGAGGCCGTGCTGGCGAATTTGACGCGGCAGATGGAGGCGTTCCTGCTCAAGGAGATGCAGATGGAAGAATTCTGGGATGTCTTCCCGACCATAGCGGATGCGATCGCGTTCTTCCGGCGCGGGTCGAAGCCATCGGATCGATGAGGATCGGGTGCATCTCAGGGCGAGCCGGATGCAACCGTTCGTCCGGCTTCAAGGTGGATCAGGTAGAGGTCGGATTGGCCGTCGCGATCGGATACGAAGGCAATTCGATGCCCGTCGGGGTGCCAGGCCGGGTCGGTATCGCGGCCGGAGTGCTGGGTCAGATTCCTCGGATTGGACCCGTCCGCGTCGATGACGTAGATCTCCTCGTTGCCGTCCCGGCTGCTCGTGAACGCGATACGCTTCCCGTCGGGTGACCAGGCAGGGCGCAGGTCGCGCCCGATGCTGCGCGTGAGACGACGGGGCTCGCTGCCGTCGCTGCCCATCACATAGATCTCGAGATCGCCATCCCGGCTGGAGGCGAATGCAATCCATTTCCCGTCGGGCGAGTACGCCGGCCAGCCGCTGATGCCGGCCGACGGGGCGAGGATCGTGAGCCCCTGGCCCTTCCGATCCACGACAGCAACCTGCTGGCCGCCGACGTCGGAAACGCTGAAGACCACGTGCGAGCCGTCGGGCGAGAAGCAGGGATATCGGACCGTCGCCCGCGAGTCGCGCGGGCGATAGATCGCGTCGCGCTGGTCGCGGCGGTCCCGGATGACGAGCTCGCTCTGGGGGCTCGTCGCCGTGCGGGAGTACGCGAGAAAACGACCGTCTGGGGAGAAGGTCGGGTCGAGCTGGTGGTTGACGACCTTGGGCAGGACCCGCTCCCCGGTCCCGCCTCGCAGCGAGACTTGCATCAGGGCGACCAGGTTGGGCCTGGCGTGCGACGCGTAGACCAGCGTCTCGCCCCGGTCGATGAACGTCGGCGCCATCTTGCGGGCACCGTCGTGAGTGAGTCGAACCGGCTCGGCGGCCGAGGCCGAACTCGCGACGAGAAGGGCGAAGACGGCCGCGATTCTAGAACAGCTCATCGATCACCCGTCCTCCCTGGAGGACCCGCAGCTCGGCCCGTTCCGCCGAGCTGATCCCCACGCGATCCAGGAGGGTGGTCCCGACCATCGCCGGTGTGATCGGGTCGGTGTCGGGATGCTCGCCCCGCGCATCGCTCTCGCCGATCACCCGACCGGGCTGGACCCCCGCACCAGCCCAGATCGAGAAATAACACTGGGGCCAATGGTCGCGCGAGCCGATCGCGTTGATCCGAGGCGTCCGGCCGAACTCGCCCATGCAGAGCACCAGGGTCGTCTCGAGCAATCCGCGCCGGCCGAGGTCGTCCAGCAAGGTCGAGAACACCTGGTCGAGCAAGGGACCGTGCCAGTCGGCCAGGAGCCCGAAGTTGTCGGCATGCGTGTCCCATCCGTAGTCGGAGAACGTGTAGAACACTTCGACGAACCGGCTCCAGTTGATCTGCACGTAAGGCACGCCGGCTTCCACCAGCCTGCGGCCGAGCAGGCAACTCTGGCCGAAGGAGGTGCGTCCATAGGCGGCGCGGAGGGCCTCCGGCTCCCGCGAGAGGTCCAGGGCGGCGTGAGTGGCCGGCGACGAGAGGAGGGCGTAAGCCTTCTGATGCAGGTCGTCCCAGGACCCGTCCGCAGCGGCATCGGCATGGATATCAAGGCTGCGCCGGGCCCGGTCCAGCTCCTGCAAGACGGCCCGGCGATCGGCCATGCGGGCCGGGGTCAGCCCCTCGGCCAGCCGCAGGCTGGGGATGTTCAGCTCACCGGACTGGGAACAGCCGATCAGGAAGGGATTATTCGCCTGGCCCCACGTACCGCCGCCGGAGCCCTGGATCGGGCCGACACCATCACCGATCGGTCCGTTCGCCAGCGAGATGAACGGTGGCAGCCCGCCCGTCCCGCGATGCCTGGCCACGATCGAGCCGAAATTGGGCGGATAGATACCCGACTTCACGGCGGAGCCGGCACCCGTCAGCGCGATCGATCCGGCCTCGCGATGCCCGGCGTCGAAGTTGACGTTCGAGCGCACCAGCGCGAACCGGTCGCTCCGCGCCGCCAGTCTCGGGACGAGCTCCGTATATCGGACCCCGGGCGTCTTCGTCGGGATCGTGGCGAACGGCCCGCGATACTCGGCCGGAGCCTTCGGCTTGGGATCGAAGAGGTCGAGGTGGCTCGGACCGCCACCCAGCCAGATCAGGAGGATCGATCGCGCCTTTCCCTTTGGGGCCGCCGCTCGCGATGCCGGTGAGCTCAGCCCCAGGGCGAAGGGTGCCGCGGCGCCGAAGCGGAGAAAATCCCGACGCGTCAGCCCCTGGCATGTCCGCGTTGAGAACCGGCCGATCGAGATCATCGCGAATGCTCCGGCCCGAGGTTGTGGAACAGAGAGGTCGAAGGCCATGGCAATGAGGAGTCTTTATACCCGCCCTGATGCGGCAATTCATCGTCATAATCGCAGGCTGCTACAGCGGGGAATTTGTGCGACCAGAGTAGAGCCAGCAATCTCGCGACGTAGTCCAACTCTTCCTCGTGTCTCACTCCTGGATGACGGTAGAATTCCAGCGCATAACGGAAATGCAGGAACCCGTCTGGGAACTGTCGGGCAGAGATCTTGTTGCGATCGGGATTTCGACGAAGCTCCAACTCGCCAGCCGCGCTCTTGAGAACGGGAGATGCCGTGCCGTATGAGACCTCGCCCATCGCCCTTCCCGCCAGAAGGTCGGCCAAGTCCTTCTGCTTATACGCGGCCTCGCAGAAGATCTTGCAACTGAGCTCGTCGAACCGTTCCGCGAACATGTCGTGATATCCCCTGTTTCCGGAGTATGTAGGGGAGTGGCTCTCCAGGGCCGGCGTCATTTCCTGCGACGCCTTGAAACCGCGTAGGCGGCCGATCGGACTTCGAGGATCGGATCATCCGAGGCCTCGATGCCGTCCACGAGTCGCAATGGGTCGTATGCCAGCGCCCGCTGGGCGGCGTCGTTGTTGGCCACCGGATGCGTGATGTACAGCGTGCCGAGTTCCACGGTGGGCCGGTCGTCGGGCCACACGGCCGTGGCGTCGTTCACCGGGTCCCCCTCGGCCGCCAGTTGGACGACCAGTCGGAATTTCGCGGGCCCCTTCGACAGCCGGTCGTCCAGCTCGTCGAGGAGGAAGCTCGGAGGTTTCTTCGCGGCGTCCTCATCCGGGAGAAACTGGGCACCAGCCTCCGGGATGAACTGGTAGCGGCCATACCGGGCCTTGCCGTCCTTGTTCGTGAAGAGAAACGCGTTGACCCCGAAGTACGGCTCGGTTGCATAGCTGACCGGCGTCGGCTTCGGGGCCGTGACGGCTTTCATCGCCTTGGGATGCGTGGCCAGGAATTTCTCGATCGGCCTGGGCTTGGGCGCGTCCGGCTTGCTCTCGGCCACGGCGCGGAGGAAGGCCAGGAAATCCTCGCCCGTCGAGACAGGGAATCCGTTGTAAGCATTGGAAACGATGTCCGTGCTGCCGCCCTCCGGCAGGTGGAACCGGACGGCGAATCCATGCGGGTTGGCAGCCGGCGCACCGTCGGGCACGTCGGGAATGCCCGTGCTGGCCGAGAACCGGACAGTCACGCGCACCGTCTTGTTTTGGAGGTGGGGCGCCTTCGACAGCGTGGAGGCCGTCGGGGCCGGGACGAATTCACCCTCGCACACGATACCCTTGGCATGGGCCGAGCGATATCCCGGGTGCTTGCCGAAGATCGCGTTCATCGTGTCCACGATTTGCTCGGGGACATCCTTGGCTTTCTCCGGCTCATCCGCCCCGGCGGTTCCGCGACCGAGTAAGGAGCCCGCGGCGACCATCAGCAAGAGCGTTCGTAGGACCCGACACCGGCTGTTGCGGACGAATTCTCGTGGCATGACGGGCTCCCCTGACCTTCGTCGTCGGAACAATTCATCCGATCGTAACCGCGCCGACGATCCGATTCCAGTCGATGAAGCGCCCCGCCCCCGATCGTTTCGAGGCCACGAACACTCGGGGTTGATTTGGATTACGATCGTAATATAATCTCGCGAGAGAACGGGGCGTGTGGACGCCATGCCGGCGTCCGGTGACCGGACCGGGGACGGCGAGGAGAAGACCTGTGCAAAGACGAGTCGTCGTGACGGGCATGGGGATGATCACGCCGGTGGGGTCCGATACCGAGTCGTCGTGGCGTGCCCTGTGCGAGGGCCGGGGTGGCGTCGGGCCGATTACTCATTTCGACGCGGCCACCTTCCCGACACGTATCGCCGCCGAGGCCTGCGGATTCCGACTGGCGGACTACCGTCCTGACGCCGGGGACTGGCGGGACCACAGCCGTACGACTCAGTTTGCCCTGGCGGCGGCGACGCTGGCCATGTCTCAAGCCGGGCTCGACCATGCCCATGTGAATCCCGCCCGATTCGGCGTCTATCTCGGCTCAGGCGAGGGGCAGCAGGACTTCCGCCGCTTCGTCGATCTGGTCCATCGATCGACCGATGACGGCCGCGTCGACACGACGCGTTTCACCCGCCTGGGTCTCCAGTCGCTCCACCCGACCTTCGAAGCCGAACAGGAAGCCGGGCGGCCGGCCGGGCACCTCGCGGCTGTCTTCGGCGCCCGGGGACCGAACGCGACGTGCCAGACGGCGTGTGCCGCGAGTGCCCAGGCGATCGGCGCCGCCGTCGAATTGATCCGCCGTGGAACCGCCGACCTGATGCTCGCCGGCGGCACCGACAGCATGATCCACCCGCTCGGCCTCACCGGGTTCATCCTCCTGACGGCGATGTCGACCCGCAATGACGACCCCGCGCGGGCGAGCCGGCCGTTCGACCGCGATCGCGACGGATTCGTGCTCGGCGAGGGGGGTGGCGTGCTCGTCCTGGAGGAACTGGAGCGTGCCAGGGCGAGAGGGGCCGTTATTCACGGCGAGGTCGCCGGACACTGTTCCACGGCCGACGCCTTTCGCCTGACCGATAGCCACGACGAAGGCCGAGGTGCCGTCGCGGCCATGCGCGGGGCCCTGGCCGACGCCGGCGCCGACCCATCGGAGATCGGTTACATCAACGCTCACGGCACGAGCACCCCGTCGAATGACTCGATCGAGACCCTCGCCATCAAGCGGGTCTTCGGCGATGGCGCCTACCGGATCCCGATCTCGAGTACCAAGAGCATGACGGGGCACCTCGTCTCGGCCGGGGGGGCCGTCGAGGCCATCGCCTGCTTGCTGGCGATCCGCGACGGCGTCCTGCCGCCGACGATCAACCTGGAGAATCCCGACCCGGAATGCGACCTCGACTATATCCCCAACGAGGCCCGCGAGTGGCCGGTCGACGTCGTGCTCTCGAACAGCTTCGGCTTCGGCGGTCAGAACACCGCCCTGGTCCTGCGCCGATTCGTCGCGTGATCGCGGAGAATCGCGAGGGAGGATTTACGGCCCCTTCGGCTGATGCGCGGCCTTGCCCGGATTCTGGGCGTCCGGGACCAGCCCCTTCGTGGCCAGGTCTCGACATGCCGCCAGGATGCGCTCGCCCAGGGCCTCATCCTGGACCGATCGCGCGACCCCGAGCCCGCCGACGCAGAGGGCGATGATCGCGAGGGCACGATCCTCCGTGAGTCCGTCACAGGCCTGGCCCTGTAGCCGGGCGGCGAGGTTTCGGACGATTTCTTCGAAGCTGGCCTTCACCGATGCGTCCGACCGCGCGACCTCCGAGACCAGGGCCGGGAGAGGGCATCCATCCTCGGTATTGTCGAGGTGCGCCGGCGACAGATAGCCATCGACGAACGCCTCGACCCTCGCGCGGCCCGTGACTCCGTCGAGACCCCGGCTCATCTCGACGCCGGCCTCGGCCGCGGCGGGTGCAAGCATCTCGACCAGGAGCGCTTCCTTGGACTTGAAGTGGGCATAGAAGCCGCCGGCCGTGAGCCCGGCTTCCTCCATGACCTTATCAACCCCCGCCGCGTGATACCCCTCCCGGCGGAAGACCTTGCCCGCCGCCTTGAGGATTCTCGCCCGAGTCTGCTCCTTGTGACCGGCCGCATATCGCATAAGCCGCCTCTTGCGAGACACTCCGACCAGGGATTGACCACCCATGTTACGCGGACCTTTCGGTATTCTTCGACAGGTCTCGGCCGATCTCGATGGCTACGCGCACGGATGGATGATTCTCGAGAGAAAATATCACGATCGTAATAGAAAGGCAATGAGGTCAGAGCAGCTCCCGCAACGGCTCACCCGCTTCGAGCAGGTTGTAGACCCGTCCGTCGTTGGCGGTGGCGGTGAGGTCATGGATCCCCATCGCATGATAGACCGTCCTGGCGATGTGGGTGGGCGTGACGGGTCGGTGGGCCGGGTATTCGCCGCGGCGGTCGCTGGCTCCATAGGTCTGGCCGCCGCGGATCCCGCCGCCTGCCAGCAGGTTGCTCATGCAATGGGTCCAGTGGTCGCGGCCCGCGCCGGACGTTCCCCCGGATCGTGGGTCGCCGATCCTCGGGGTCCGGCCCATCTCGCTGGTGACCAGCACCAGAGTCCGCGCCAGAAGCCCACGCCCGGCCAGGTCTTCGATCAGGGCCGAGAAGGCCCGATCGAACTCCGGCAGCAGGTTCTCCTTCAGGCAGTTGAAGTTGTTGCCGTGCGTGTCCCATCCGCCGGCACTCTTGCACCGGGAGGCGATGGCCTCGTTCTCCTTCCAGAAGACCGTCACGAACGGGACACCGGCCTCGACCAGGCGCCGGGCCAGGAGCAGGCTCATGCCGTTGATCGTCTGGCCATAACGCTCCCGGACGGAAGCCGGCTCGGCGGCGACGTCGAACGCCGCGGTCGTCCGCGACGAAGCTAACAGCCCCCAGGCGCGCTGCTGGAGGCTCGACCAGGTGTTCTTCCGGGAGCCCCGATCGAGGTCTCGCCGCGCCCCGTCCACCGCCGCGAGCAAGCTGCGACGATCCTGGAGCCTCTGCGCGGTGATCTCACCGCCGAGCGTCAAGGCGGGCGCCTGGAATCGGAGGGGTTGGCCGATGTCGCCGTGGACATAGAGCGGATCGTGCTCGATACCCAATCGCGCCGCGAACTGGCCCGGCCGCGTGTACGGGGCCTTGCTGGGCCTGTGCGGCAGCGTGATCGCGTTGGGCAAATGCGGATGAGGCGGCCGTCGCGATGCGACGACGCAGCCCATGTAGGGCCAGTCATCCGATCGGGGCGTCCGGTCGTTGGCGAGGATCCGGAAGCTTGCGTCCGGCACGTGCCCGGTCAGGTTGTAATAATAGCCGGCGTGGTGGTCGTTGGTATTGACCGTGGCGCCGACCGAATTGACCACCGCCAGGTGATGGGCCTGCCGCGACAGCATCGGCAGGTGCTCGCAGAGCCGCACGCCGGGCGCCGAGGTCCCAATCGGCCGGAACGGCCCGCGGTATTCGGCCGGCGCGTCGGGCTTGAGATCCCAGGTGTCGAGGTGCGATGCCCCGCCGCAAAGGAAGAACAGGATCGTCGAGTCGGCATGCGAGGTCTTGTTACCCGCCCCGATCGTCTGACCCGCCTCGACCCTCGGGCCCAGCGCCAGCCCCGCCAATCCCGCACCCGACGCCACGAGAAACGTGCGGCGATCCCATCGCCCCGGCCGAGTCCTCGCATCGTCTCCCATCGCGCATCCTCCGTAACATTCCCGGAACCCCCATTGTGGAGATTCGGGATGGAGGCAGACAAACCCGTTCCACGCATCAGCCGACCAAGGCCGAGATTGACCAAGCCAATGTTAAACAAATCTCCCACGGCTCGCTACTGGGTTGTCTTCGCGGCCGGGGTCAGGGCGCCGGCACGCGATCGATCGATGGCGAAATCGACGAGCCCCTGGCAGTGGAAGAAGCCTTCCCAGAAGTTGTGCCCCTGTCCTTTGGCCACGACCAAGGTGACGGAATCCGCCGCGCCGGCGGCCCGGTAACGAGCGGCGAACTCGGCGGAGTTCGCGTTTAACGGTACGACGGTATCGACGTCCCCGTGGATGAGGAACGCCGGCACGTGATTCCTGGCCAGCACGCCGACGCGATCGATCGGGTTGAACTCCTTCAGCCGGCTCGCGAGTTGTGTCGGAGCCAAGCCGTAGGCCGGGGCGGCCTTGTCGAGGCCGGGATAGGTCCGGAGGTCGAAGACGGGATAGATCCCGGCGATGCCGGCGACCTGATCCGGGTGCTCGGCCGCCCAGCTCGTGACCCAGAGGCCGCCGCGGCTCCGACCGAGCAGGCAAGGCCGGGCGGCGAAACCGCGATGCTCGGTCAGCTCGCGATAGAGCTCATCGAAGTGGCGACGGCCTTGTGGACTCCCGAATGCCTCGCCCACGTCGATCCCCGCCACCGCGACCCCTGCGGCCAGGAACTGCTCGTGCATCCACTTCTCATGCGAATCCGGGTATGGCGACAAGGTCGGGGCGTAGAGGACCCACGGCTGGGGCGCGCGCCGCTTTTCCGCGGGAGGCGTCAGGATGAAGGCCGGCCGGCCCCCCAGGAGGAAGGATTCTCCCGGCAGGATCAGCTCCTTGACCGGGCGGGCGGGTATGCCTGTGAGATTGACCTCGGCGTCTTCGCGGGCGGTCGCGGCGAATTGGTCCCAACTTCGCTGCCAGCGCTCGGCCAGTTCGTGGCCCTTCGCGGGAAATCGCCGCACGAGGTCGTTCGTCTCGGTGCGGTCCTTGGCGAGGTCGTAGAGCTCCCAGAGTCCGTCCTTGCCGGCCGCGACGAGCTTCCAGTCGCCAACCCGGATCGCGCGGTTCCCTTCGTGGGCCCACCAGATTTCGTCGTGCCGGACCGAGCCGTCGCGGGTGAAGGCCGGCACGAGACTCTTGCCGGGACGCTCCGGGACGGGTCGGCCATTGCCGGGCTCGGGTCGGGTTCCTCCGACGGCCTCAAGAATCGTCGGCACGAGGTCGATGACGTGCCCGGGGTCATGCCGGAGCTCGCCGTGAGCGGCAATGCCCCTCGGCCAGTGGACAATCAGGGGAGTCGCGATACCCCCCTCGTGCACCCACGTCTTGTGCCGGCGGAACGGCGTGTTGGCCACGGTCGACCAGCCCGGCCCGAGGCAAAGGTGCGTCTCCGCCGAGCCCGGCGATGCCGACGGGTCATGGCCGTCGTCTCGGACCATGATCTCGGCGCTGGCACCGTTGTCGGACAGGAACACGATCAGCGTATCCTCGAATGCATCCATCGCGCGGAGCTGATCCAGGACCCGGCCGATCTCGCGGTCCATCCGGTCAACCATCGCGGCGTGAATGGCCATCTTCGTCGCCTGGAACGTGCGCTGAGCGTCGGTCATCGAGGCCCAGGGCACGGGGCGGTTGACCTCATCGGGACCGAGCTTCTTGAGGGCTTCCGGGAAGTGATAGGGCGGTCCGACGTTTCGCTCCACGTCCGAGAGGCGGCCATGAACCAATCCCAGCTCCTGAATCCGCTTCCAACGCTCGGCGCGGACGGCCTCCCAGCCCTCCCGGTACCGATCGCGATACCGGGCGATATCTTCCGGGGGCGCCTGAAGTGGGAAGTGGGGCGCGTTGAAGGTGAGATACAGGAAGAACGGCTTGTCGCGATACTTGGTCGCGTGCTCGCCGAGATACTTGATCGCATGATCGGCGATGGCGTTCGTCGCGTAGAAGCCGGTCCCCGACTGGACCGGAGGGAGCTTGCGATCGTCCTCGAAGAGGACGTGCGGTCGGAAATATCGGCCGACATCCTCCAGGTAGTAGGAGCGATCAAAACCGTCGGCCAGCGGCATGCCGTCGACGTGCCACTTGCCCGAGTGGTAGGACCGATAGCCGATCGGCCGGAGCATCTCCGGAAGCAGCTTCGCCCACTTCGGACGTACGCCGGCTCCGCCGCTCTTCACGCCCGGCACCGTATCCCGGCGGACTTGCTGGGCATAATAGCCCGTGAGGACGGCCGCCCGCGACGGCCAGCACCGCGCGGTATTATAGAACTGCGTGAACCGCAGCCCGCCGGCCGCCAGCCCGTCCAGGTTCGGCGTCCGGATCTCGCCGCCGTAGCAACCCAGGTCCGAGTAGCCCAGGTCATCGGCCATGATGACGATGATATTGGGACGAGGCGGACGTCCCGATTGATCGGAAGCCGATGGAGCCGCCCCGACGAGTAGGGATGCCAGGACGGTTATCAGGGTGCAGGTCGTTGTCATGGCATGAGCCCTTCTCGAGGCGGCTCTCGTGGCGAGGCGTATTGCTTGCGAACGCTGGAGTGCTTCACTCTTGTTTCGGAGACACTCCATACCAACCCGAAGCGTCAGCGATGTGAATGCCGCCGGATACTCGCTGACGCTTCGGGTTGGTATGAAAGATACTCGTGTCGAGCTGTGCGCAAACCATAGGCGAAGCGCTCCCATGAATACCGAGTTTTACGCCAGCCCGCCAGCAATTCCAAGCCTCCAGCCCCGCCGGGAGGGCATTGTTTTTGCGGCGACAGTCCAGCACGATCGATGGTTGACGTTTTCGAGGAGGTAAGCCATGCCGGATACAGCCGATTCGGAACGAGAACCGACCCGGGACGAAATCGATCGGATGGAAGGGCCCGTACTGCTGGAATTCGGGGCGTCCTGGTGCCCACACTGTCTGGCCATGGCGCCGAAGCTGGCCGGATTGCTCCGCGATCATCCCGGCGTCCGCCACATCCGGATTGAAGACGGTCCGGGCCGACCGCTCGGTCGGTCGTTCCGGGTGAAGCTCTGGCCCAACCTGGTGTTCCTTCGGGATGGGCAGGTCATCAAACAACTGGCCCGGCCGGAGGTGGAGGAAGCTCGCGAGGGGCTGGCCGAGATCTCCGGCGCACGATGAGCGCGATCACCCCAGCTCGGCCGCCTTGGCCTTGACGAGCTTCTCGATCTCCTCGATGGCCGAGTCGGTCTCTTCCTGCACCCGGCGCAGCGACCCCCGTCCGGAGACCTCGATCTGCTTCCGAGCCTGCTGGCGGATGGCCCGGATGGCGACCTTCGCCTCCTCGCCCAGCTTCTTGACGTGCCGGCCGATTTCGTGTCGCTGCTCCACGCTCATGGTGGGTACGCTCACGCTGACCGTCGTCGGGTTGAGGGCGTAGGCGCTCAACCGCGACTCGTTGAGGGCCTTGACGATCGCCGGGACGTTCGCGCGATCGAACGGCGTGATGAGGATGCGGTCGCCCTGCGTCTTGGCCACCCCGAGGCGGTTGATCGCGACCAGATTCCCCTGGCAGGCGACCCGGACCGTCTCGATCAACCCGATGCTGATCGTACCGGTCCGGATACCGCGTAGCTGCTCGGCGAAGAGCCGGACCGTCTTCTCCATCCTCGGCTTCCAGTCGTTCATGCCAGATCCCGATCCGATCGATGACCCCGAACCCGGTCCCGTGCGGCCGCATATTACCAGGAGCACCGTGCGATTGACCACGATGCCTTCGGCGCGAAAGGATGCGCCCGGGATGCTGAACGATTGGGTCGCCTCCGGAATGACCGCATCGAATCGATCAGAGACCGTCTCGGACGGACGTCGTAGGGTGCTCTGTGAGCACCGATTGTGGGTTCATTGCCGAATCCGGTGCTCATAGATCACCCTACGAGTGGCCACCGCAGCTTCCGAGACAGACTCTCTGATTAGCGACAACTAGAATTCCCTGCTGACGACAATTAGAATTCCCGTCTCGGGGAATAGTGTACAAGCCCTTTCTTGGGGACACTGTACAAGCCCCTTCGGCTTGCCTCTATGGTCCCT
>JBKQHM010000745.1:0-7281 GCA_052148775.1 Isosphaeraceae bacterium
AGGGTCCCGAGGAACTGGGCCTCGTTGCGGAGCTTGACGAATTGCTGGAATCGCGCCTGGGCCCCCTTCCGATTAGCCTCGGCGTGCAGTTCCTTCTCAACCTGCCCGAGCAAGGTCTGGGCAGAACCCTTCAGGGATTCGAGGGACGCCTCGTCTCCGATCGTGGTCAGGGTTTTCTCCAGTTCGAGCCGCGCCTGGGTCCAATCGCCGGCGGCCACGGCGACCCGTGCGCCGTCGAAGAGCTTCTGACCTTCCTGCCGGACCAGCGACAATCGACGCTCTGCCAGCGCGTCCTGCTCACGATGGCGCGCGAGACGTTCCTCGGCGAGGGCCGCGTCCAGTTGGCCGCGCAAGGAGACATTGTGCCAGGCGATGAACAGGACCATCCCGACGACTGCCAGCGAACAGACGCCGATCAACGCCATGATGGCGGGCCGGCGTCTCGCCCATTTCCAGGCGCGTTCCCAGGCCCGAATCGGCCGGGACTGGATCGGGTGACCGTCCAGAAATCGGCGCAGGTCGTCGGCCAGGTCCGCGGCAGTGGCAAACCGACGCGCCGGGTCCTTCTCCAGGCATTTCAGGCAAATCGTCTCAAGGTCCAACGGCACCCGCGGTTCCAGTTGCCGAGGGGGTACGGGGTCCTGCGCGATGACCTGACGAATGGTGTCGAGCGGATTGTTGGCCTTGAACGGAGGACGTCCGATGAGCAATTCGTAGAGGATCGAACCCAGTGCATAGATGTCGGCGGGCGGCCCGACCTGATCGTTATGGCCTTGAGCCTGTTCCGGAGCCATGTAACAGGGGGTGCCCAGGATGGTGCCGCTCTGCGTATTGCTCGAATCGTTATCGACGTGCTTGGCCAGGCCGAAGTCCGCAATCTTGGGCAAAGTGCTGCGTGACCCATGGTTCGCGGCCAGAGAAACCGACCCGGTCTCCTTCCTTCGAATCACAGTGAAGTGTCCACCCTGGTTGGCGAGCAGGATATTCGCGGGCTTGAGGTCGCGATGCACGATCCCGTGCTGGTGCGCGAAATCCATGGCACGCGCCAAGGTTTCCACCAGCTCGGCGGCCCCTGACGGCGTCGTCGGACTCTCGCGCATCTGCTGCTCGAGGCTACCTCCCTCCACGAACTCGAGGGACAGATACGGGCAACCGTCGTGCTCGCCGGTTTCGTAAATCTGCACGATGTTGGCATGATGCAACTTGGCGACGGCTTCCGCCTCGTTGCGGAACCGCGCCAGCCCAACCTGGCCGACGTGCGCCCCCCCCAGGATCATCTTCAGAGCGACCAGGCGATGCAACCGACGGTCGCGCGCCTTGTAGACGACCCCCATGCCGCCGCGACCGAGTTCCTGGAGCAGGTCGTAGCCCGGCACCGTCACGCCGTCCAGCGTGACGGGAGGAGATAAGGAATCGTCTTCCATGAAGCTAAGCCGGTCGGCGCCGCTCCGGGAGGCCTCGTCGCCCCGTGTCGGATTCGGAACGGCCATCGTCTCGAAGCTCGAGCCCGCCGCCGGCCCCGCCTTACCGGCGTCGCCCGGGTCGGGGCGCGCGTCGGCCGCGTTGTCGCGCCTGTAGGCGAGGGTCATGCCATCGTCGCAGCCCAGGGTTTGACTCGACTCGGCCTCGGGTGAAACGCAGTTCATCCCCGCCGGATCGGCTTCTGCACTGCGTTCCAGTCGCGGTTGCGGGGAAGGCTCTCGGAGGGTCGGATCGCTCGCAATCGCCGCGGCCGACGACGGCAACCCCTCGTCACCATCGTTCGCCGGGGTTGCGACCGTGCCCTCTTCCGTCCCAGATGACCGTCGAGCCGGGCCCAAGGTCTCACCCCTCGTCTTCTGGAGCTCGTCACCCTAGCGTCTTGTACGTGAAACCAATTTATGCTGAAATACTTTATATGTTAATACTTAAGCGAGGTTCTTGGGGACGGGACGGACAGCGGCAGCCGCAGGACGGAACCTCTTCGCCCGAGATAGTGACTCGATCGACCAGGAGCGAGGCTATTGCCTCCTGGACTGGGAGGATCTGCAAGGCACGGATCGCCGTATTCGGGGCGATGTCAGAAATCCCGGAGCCTCGAGATTCGGGCCGTCGAGTTGACCAGGGACATCGGAGTGCGATCGAGCGAGACCTTCTGGGCGGCGTCCTGCATTCGAGTGCCCGGGTGGTTGCAGTATACCATAGTCGGTCGATTGTTGACGATCCGTCGCAGACGGAAAAACACGAGTAGCTCGGAGTTGCTTCGATAGGTCCAGCGTGACAAGAAAGTTCGCCTCGACCGGCAACAGGGTGCTTTTCGCATCGCTCCGATTGCCAATGAGTCGAGGAATGATGAGGCGAATCCACCCCGAATCTCTCAATCGATCCTGTCATTTCAGCCGGCTGGTGAACCTCCCCGGTTCTTCAAATGGTCGCACAGTCGGATGCGAGCGTAGGCCCAGGATCACTCAGCGATTGCTGGCGGGATCCTCGTAGAGCTCGCCGGGCCTGAGCAGGTTCTCGAATCGCCAGACCTGATAGAGCGTGGTCAGCCAGATGGTCTGGCCATCGGCCCAGAGGCCCATCGCGCGGTTGAGCGTCCGCTCGGCGACCGCCAGCCCGCCTTCTTTCTTGTGTCCCATGAGGAACAGCCTGCCGGACTGTCCGATGTAGACAAAGCCCCGGCCGCTGTAAGCGTCGCCATTGCGGGATCCAGCGCGATGGCCAGCTCGAAGTCGCGCCCGCCAGCTCGGGCGCATCGACCCCCGGGTGCATCCAGCCTCGGTACGCTTGCACGGACGAGGTTGGTGACAGCTCCAGGGCCTTGGTGAACTCCACGATGGCGCCCGGATACCGGCCGAGTTCCGCCCGGGGCCAGGCCACGGCCTCGATAGACCGACTCCGGCGGCTTGCCGGTCTCCAGGTATCGGTCGAACGCCGCCACGACGTCTTCGAACCGGCCCAGATGAAACAGGGTCTCCGCCTGCAACCGTAACGCCTGGGGGGTCGTTAAGGCGCAAGCCGAGCGCGGCGTCGAACGACGCGAGCGCCTCGCGGTATTTCTTGCCGCCCAACAAAAGACGGCCGCGGTCGAGGAGGTCGTCAACCGGGTAGGGACTGTTCGACTTCTCTCGCTCGATGGCCTGACTGAAGTCGCCCACCGCACCCACTCCACAAGCTCAAAGGACGTATGCGGCCGTCCCCGCAGCAGTCATTTTGAAATTTTTTTCACTTTTTTTATCTTCTATTCTGACTGAGAGTTCGGGCGAAAAAATCCGAGAATCCACGATAGGTGCATTAAGGAAATTGCAAAACCGCGCCATTCTATATATAGGCGTGCGTGTGCAATCACTCCCAACAGGGTCCAGCGATGACAGGCAACTCGACAGAAGACCGACCGGGCCGGATCGGTCATCAGCGGACACGATGCGGCGATGTGGCCTGTGCCGCGCTACACCACTGGTCCGAAACGACTCTGGATGAAACGCTAAGTCACGTCCGTCCTTGAAGATCGGTGATGGCGTCCCTCCGAAATACTGTCGATAGAGTGCAAACCAGCGCAACGAATCACGCTCGATGATGCCCCCGCGGAGACAGTGGTGGGGGCGGGTCCGACGCCGCACAATGGCGGGACCACCGGTCGTTGACTTCCCGCAACCACCTGCGACCAAAGACGATGAGCCGTCCCCGCCGACTGTTCGCCTCGATCCAAGTCCATGGCAACGGGGTCCCGTTACGGATGATTCCGCTGATGCAATGCGAGACTGTCCTTGCCGCGATTGTCGTGTTGGAGTATCGTCCGCGATGGCTGGCGGTATTCGGTGGAGCCGGAGCGATCAGTCTCGGTCACGGAGAGGACCCGTCGCGAGCAAGGAGGGGAGGGATTCCCATGGCAATCCGCCGATGGCGATGGTACTTGGGGCTTCTCGTCGGATTGATCCTGACGCCCCCGCTGCTCTGGATCCTCGTCGTGCTGATCGCCCCCACGGGCTGGGCCAAGGGGAAAGTTGTCGCCATCCTGGAATCCCGGAGTGGGCGCCGGGTCAGCCTCGAGGGCCTGTCGGTCCGGTTCCTGGGCGGGATTCGCCTCACGAATCTGGAAATCGGCTCGCCGAAGGATCTCGGCAATCCCTGGCTCAAGGCGTCCGACGTCCGCCTGGACATCGGCCCGCTCCAGATCGTCCGCGGCAACCTGCGGCCGACGCGTGTCGATGTCGACGGGGTCGATCTCCGCGTGTTGCGGCGCGCGGACGGATCCGTCGAGTTGGCCGATCTCATCCAGCCGATCTCGGTCCCGTCGAACCGATTGGTCTCCTGGCGCGCCCGTCCCGCCGATCACGTCGATGTCCAGGTCCGCCACACGTCCATGACCGTGCTCGACGAGCCCACGCGGACGCATCTCCATCTCCGGGATGTCGAGGGCGAAGGCTTCTCCGAGGGCCCCCGGGCCGTCGTCAAGCACCTGAGAGGGACCCTCAATGGCGGGACGTTCCAGTTCGCCGCGCAAATCGATCGGACCGCTTCGGCCCTGAGCCTGGAGAGCCAGTTCCTCGCCGACGACGTGAATCTCGACGATGAGATGAACGTCCTGAGTTACGTGGTTCCAGTCCTCGCCGGTGCCCCGGCGGCCGTCCAGGGACGGCTCACGACGGACTTCCGCATCCAGGGCCAGGGGACCACCTGGGCATCCCTTTGCCGGTTCCTCTCCGGTCGCGGCGCGATCGCTCTCGATCCGATTACCCTGGATGGTGCCCCCTTGGTGGCCGAACTGTCCAAGTTCGCCGACCTGCCGAAATCGCGCCGCACCGGATCGATCCGGACCGACTTCGTCTACAAGGACCGACGAATCACGACCGATCACTTCACAATGACCATCGCCCGACTACCCATCACCATGTCCGGCTGGACCGATCTCGATGGCCGGCTCGACTACCACATGAAGATCCAGGGGCTCAACGATCGGCTGCCGGATCAGGCACGTCGGATCCTCGGCGACCTGAAAGTTGATGTCGGGTCGCTGACCTCGCTGACACTCCGCGGGTCGCTCCAGCAGATGGTCGTCCAGCTCAACGGCGTGCCGATCGACCGCCGCGTGATCCGAGACATCCGAGACATCAAGCTCAATCGCGAGGAAAAGGACCAGCTCAAACTTCTCGGACGCCAGCTTCGCGACAAATACCTCCGTTAGAGGGCGTTATGGACCTTTCTTTCTTCTGTAGGCGGCCTCTGTGAGGCCGCGGTCTCGATCGCGGGGTCTCAGACCTTGCCTACAGCCGAGGAGACTCGGAGTGGCGGGCGAATCCGTGCACCGAGGAGCAGGCACGATCCCTCAGCCTGTTGGGCTGCCCGAGGAGGATCATACGGGCTGAACCTCGTGAACCGATCGTCGGTCCGAGTCCTCGATCGAAAGGGGTCCTCCTTCATCTCCCGGCGAATCCCGACGATCGGGCCTTAACTTGATTCACACGGGAGGCCGCCTTACAATCAATCACGGGTCGCTGATTCCTGCGGGAACGGCTTCCCAACGCGAGAAGGGTTCGACATGACCAGGCAATATCGAATCGTGGCCCTGTCGGTCTGGCCAGGGCTCGCGCAGGTCTGGTCCGGCCAAGAAATACTCGGGCTCCTGCTGGGGACCTTCTTCGCCGCGGCTTTGAATCTGGCCGTGGTCGGCCGATGGATCTGGTCCGAGGCGTTCGCCCTGGGCTGGTCCGACTTCTTCGCGTATCTGGCGGCTGTTACGTGGTTCGCGAGTTTAACTTACACACTCTGGTGGGTGGGATTCTGTCACCCGGATCGCCATCGAAGAGAGATCGACCAACTGTTCCGCGAGGCCCACGAGGCGTATCTTCAGGGACGTTGGATCGACGCGCGGCGGCGAATCGAGCGAATCCTGGCGATGGACGAGTCCGACGCCGACGCGCTCATGCAACTGGGGACCTTGTATCTTCGAACACACCAGCCGGTCCTGGCTCGCCGTACGTTCCGCCAGTGTCTAGAATCTCATGGCGGCGCGAAGTGGCGCTGGGAAATCCAGCAATCCCTGGCTCGGCTGAGTGACGTCTGAAGGCATCCGCCCATGCAAGCCGCCTCGACGGATCGCGTGCCGGCTGATCGGCCGGTGCCCGCTGACGTGCGTCGACGGGCTCTTCGGGTGCGCGAGACGGGTCCCCTTGCCGAAAAAATAATACGGGCTGCGTGTTCATGGATGAGTGTGTTATCGTAGCTCTTTCTCGAGTGACCTTCAACCAAGACGGAGACTTCCCCCGAGTCGCTCGCAACTCCGCTGACTGATCGGCTCTCTGTTGCGTAGAATGGATAGGTGGAGCAGGACGTGAGACGTCGCGAAGTGGGGGCAATCGTCGGATCGGAGTAGACCGCATGTATGAACGCTTCACCGATCGTGCTCGCAAGGTGATGCAGCTCGCCAACCAAGAGGCCCAGCGTTTCAACCATGAGTACGTGGGCACCGAGCATGTTTTACTCGGGCTGATCAAGGAAGGGAGTGGGGTCGCGGCGACGGTCCTGAGGAACATGGATGTGGACTTGCGGAAGATCCGCAACGAGATCGAGAAGATTGTTCAGGCCGGTCCAGAGATGGTGACGATGGGCAAATTGCCCCAGACACCTCGAGCCAAGAAGGTGATCGAGTATGCCATCGAGGAAGCGCGCAACCTGAATCACAATTACGTGGGCACCGAACACCTCCTGCTGGGCCTGCTGAGGGAACAGGAGGGTGTGGCCGCCCAGGTGCTGATGAATCTCAATCTGAAGCTTGAAGAAGTCCGCGAGGAGGTGCTCAACTTGCTCGGTCATGGGATGGACGCTGGCGGCGAGAGCGAACGCGGTGCCACGTCAAAAGGCAACAAGTCCAAGACACCGGCCTTGGACTCTTTCGGACGCGACCTGACCGACCTGGCGCGGCAAGGCAAGCTTGACCCGGTCATCGGCCGCCAAAATGAAATCGAGCGCGTGATCCAGGTGCTGTCGCGACGCACCAAGAACAATCCGGTCCTGCTCGGCGAGGCCGGGGTCGGCAAGACCGCGATCGTCGAGGGCCTGGCCCAGATGATCGTTGATGGCAACGTGCCCGAATTGCTCCGCGACCGTCGAATCGTCGTTCTGGATCTCGCGATGATGGTCGCCGGCACGAAATATCGGGGCCAATTCGAGGAACGGATCAAGGCCGTCATGAACGAGGTTCGCCGGGCCAAGAATACGATTCTGTTCATCGACGAGCTGCACACCTTGGTCGGCGCCGGCGGTGCCGAGGGGGCCATCGACGCCTCCAACGTCTTGAAA
>JBKQHM010000746.1:0-9570 GCA_052148775.1 Isosphaeraceae bacterium
CGCGCCTCGAGATGGGATCGACGCCCACGCTCGGCTCGTCGAGGAGCAGCAAGCTGGGCGGATGGATCAAGCAGCAAGCGAGGCCGAGCTTCTGCTTCATGCCGCCGGAGAGTTTGCCGGCGAGTCGGCCGGTGAAGCGGGCCAGGTCGGTGAAGGCGAGCAGCCGGTCGAACGCCCGGCGCCGCTCCGCGCCCGTCACGCCGCGGAGGTCGGCGTAGAGGTCGAGGTTCTCCTGCACCGTGAGGTCCTCGTAGAGGCCGAACCGCTGCGGCATGTAGCTCACGACGCGGCGGATCTGGGCGAGCTGGCTCCCGGTGTCGAAGCCGCAGACCGTGATCCGTCCCTCGTCGGGCAGGAGGAGCCCGGCGAGGAGTCGCAGGAGCGTCGTCTTGCCGGCGCCGTCCGGCCCGACGAGACCGGTGACCTGTCCCGGCTCGACGCGGGCGCTGATTCGGTCGAGTGCCGGGGCCGCGCCCTCCCCGAACCGCTTGGTGACGCCCTCGACCTCCACCAGCGGTTCACTTGGCACGGTCGCCTCCGCTGGCCGGGTCGAAGCGGATGGTGACGGGCATGCCCTGCCGCAATCCGCCGTCGGGGTTGTCGACGACGATCCGGAGCCGGTAGACCAGGTCGGTGCGCAGCTCGCGCGTCTCGACCGATTTCGGCGTGAACTCGGCCGTCGGCGAGATGAAGCCGACGTGTCCTCGGTAGACCTTGTCCGGCGCGGAATCGGTCCGGACATATGCGGGCATATCGGGCTCGACGCGTCCAAGGTCGGTCTCGTTGACATAGGTCCGGACCCAGACGGGAGAGGACAGGGTGAGCGTGAAGACGGTCTCGCCGGGCGAGACGATCGCGCCGCGTTCCCGGGCGCGGGTCAGGATCTCGCCGGCCCCCGGCGCGATCAGCTCGCTATCGGCCAGCCGGCGCTCGGCCTGGCTGACGGACGCCTCCTCGGCGCGGAGCTGGGCGCGGGCCGCCTCGATGTCCTCCTGACGCGGTCCGATCTCGGCGAGGCGGTACGCCTCCTCGGCCGTGTGCGTGCGTGCCTCGGCCTCCTTGAATGAGGTCCGCGCGTTGTCGTACTCCTCGCGCGTCACGGAACCCTTCTGCATCAGGGCCTCCCGGCGCTGGAGGACCAGGCGCGCGTTCTCCATGGCGGCCTGCTGCTCCGCCAGCGAGGCCCGCGCCTCGGCGATTTCCTCCGGGCGCGAGCCGTGCTCGAGCCGGTCGAGGGCCGCTTTCTGGTTGTCGCGGCGGGCGCGGGCCAGCCGCAGCTCGTCGTCGAAGTAGCGCTTGTCGAGGGTCGCGAGGACCTGGCCGGGCTTCACCGCATCGCCCTCGTCGACGCCGAGGGTCTCGATCCGGCCCTCGACCTTGAAGGCGAGGTTGACCTGCCGGACGTCGACGTTGCCCTGGAGGACCAACCGGCCGTCGTCCCTGGGACGATGCTCGTAGAGGTACCAGGCCCCCCCGCCGGCCGCGCCCGCGATCAGCACCAGCACGACGATCCGGGGCAGGATTCGACGGCGAGGGCGTGGAGGCGGCTCGGCCCTCGGGGCATCCCTCGGCTGCAATGTGGGATTGGTCATGCCGAATGGCCTTTCCTGACTGAACGGAGGTCATGCCGGACGGCCGAGCGTCCGCCCCCGTGGGCGTGCTCCCTCGGCGTCATGTCTTCTTCCGGACCCGCGCCTTCGCGCGTTGCGTTCGTTCGGATTTCCGCGGGGCCGGCTCGTCGGGCGCGAGGCCCCGCAGCAGGAGCTCGATATGGCATCGCACGAGTGCGGCCGCGTCGAGCGGCTTCGCGTCGTACCGACCCAGCGAGTGCTTCCACAAAGTGGAGAACACCAGCGGCGCGATCATGCAGTAGACCGTGTGCTCGACGTCGACCTCGCGGAACTCGCCGCTGGCGATCCCGCGGCGGAGCAGCGAGGCGAGCAGGCGCCGGGCGCGGTCGATGACCTCATCGAGGTAGAATCGCGCGAGCTCCGGGAAGTTGCTCGCCTCGGCGATCACCAGCTTGGGCAGCGCCGAGAACTTCGTGTTGTAGACCTTCTCGAAGAACATGCCGGCGATCGAGGTCAGCAGCTCCGACACCGGCCCGGGCGTCCGGGCCGACGCCTCGAACTGCTCGATGGCGGGGACGAGGTAGCCGCTCACCACGGCCTTGAACAGCTCCTCCTTGTTCTTGAAGTAGAGGTAGGCCGTGCCCTTGGTGACGCCCGCCCTGGCCGCGACGTCCTCCAGCCGCGTGGCGGCGTAGCCCCGCTCGGCGAAGCAGTCGAGCGCGGCCTCGAGGATCTCCCCGGGTCGGGAATCCTTGCGCCGTCGCCATCGGGCCGCCTGTTCCGTCTCCATCGAGACCTCCCGCGGGTCGTTGCTAACTAACTGGTCATTTAGTTTATCGGCATCCAGATCGGCTGACAAGAGGTATTGAAGCGGTCGAGAGTGCTTAACGGATGTGCTGTGTGCAACTCACACCAACCCGGAGCGTCAGCGAGGAGAATGCCGTCGGATCCACGCTGACGCTCCGGGTTGGTGTGAGTGTCCTTCGTGTCGAGCTGTGTGCAAACCATGCGTGAAGCGCTCGAACGTGAGGACTCGCGGAAATCCCCGCGCGTGGCCGCTCATCTGTGGCGAGGTCGCTCGAAACTGGACGTGTTAAGAAGGCCGGTGTATGGTTGATGGCGAGGATCGTGGCATTCGCGATGGATCGGAGGCGCGTGTTTCATATTCCTCGGGGCTTCCAACCATGTCGATAGGCTCTGCGGTGGCGTGGGGGATGGAGAAGGTTGCGTTCGTGGGGGCGAGCCGCGTGACGGCGGCGATCGCGCTGGCGATTGCGCTCGATGTCCTGGTCGCGGCGCCCCTGCATGCTCAGTTCAAGCCGTTCGACAAGCCCGACGAGGGCTACTTGTTCTCCCCATGGGACCGGGTTGTCCAGAAGTCGCCGGAGTTCGCCCTCCGAGACGACAAGCAAGCTGTCTGCTGGAGTGGTACGGATCTGCATGTTTATTTCGTCGAACGAATTGATGGCGGCCGGCTCCGACTCATCGCCCCGAGGCAGGGGCTGAAAGGCTGGGCTGCGGCCGACCAGGTCATCCTGCTCGATAAGGCCTTCGACTTCTTCACCGAGCGGATCCGGCTCCATCCGGAGTCTGCCTTCGCATACCGGATGCGGGGTGTGCTCCGGCACAAGAAGAGTGAGTATGGGCTTGTCCTGGCGCCCCTCGCTCCGGCGGCGCCTGCCGGGGGGCGTTTTGTGATGGCACCGCCCGAAGATGCCGAACCGCGCAAACCCGTCGAGGGGACCGTTGTGACCCAGCCGGCGGTCCGAGACGACGATCGTCTCGACCAGCCGGAATCGGGTGAGGCCGAGCATGCGGAGTACGACCAGGCGATCGCCGATTTCACCGAGGCCATCTGGCTCGATCCTCGAAACCCGGTCGTGTACCTCGAGCGAGGCGAGGTCCGGATTCACAAGCTGGAGGATGACGCGGCGATCGTCGACTTCAACGAGGCCCTGCGGCTCGGACTCGGGGAGGCCCGCGTTTATCTGGGTCGAGGTAACGCCTCGATGCATAAGTCCGAGTACGACCGGGCGATCGCCGACTTTACCTTGGCGCTCAAGCGATCGCCCGACCTGGAGGCCGCCTACAGTAGCCGAGGCCGGGCCTGGTCCGCCAAAGGGGACTATGACAAGGCCGTCGCGGATTTCAGCGAGGCCATTCGGCTCGGTCCTACCCTGTCCTCTCTGTACGGTGAACGAGGGGATGCCTTTGTCGCCAAGGGCGAGTACGACCGGGCGATCGCCGACTTCACCGAGATGATCCGGCTCGATCCCGAGGACACCACCGCCTATCACCGTCGGGGCCGCGTGTGGTCCGAGAAGGGCGAGAATGGAAAGGCCATTATTGACTTCGGTGAAGCCATCAAGGTCGATCCAGATTACCCATTGCCTTACTACGATCGCGGCGTGATCTGGGGCAGCAATGGCCAGTACGACCGGGCGATCGCCGACTTTAACGAAGTGATCCGGATCGATCCCCAATTTCCATTGGGCTACCGTTCTCGAGGAATCACCTGGTTCGAGAAGGGCGAGTATGAGAAGGCCATCGCCGACTTCACGGAGGCCATCAAGCGGGATCCCCAGGACGGCGAGCTCCTCTTCCGCAGGGGCGAAGCCCGGCGCGAGAGGAACGAGTATGACCGGGCGATCGCCGATTACACGGAGGCCATCAGGCTCGATCCGAACCAGGCGACTACCTTCATCCAACGGGGCAACACCTGGCTCAGCAAGCAGGAATGCGACAAGGCGATGGCCGATTACGGCGAAGCGATCCGCCTCGATCCTTCGGAAGTGGTCGCCTATACCGGCCGCGGCCTCATCTGGGAGCGCAAGAATGAAACCGACAGGGCGCTGGCCGAGTACGATCGCGCCCTCGCGTTCGATCCCGACTACGCCTTCGCCTACCATCTTCGGGGCAACATCCGGCTGGCACGGAAGGAGTACGAGAGGGCGATCCTCGACTACAGCCGGGCCATCGAGCTCGACCCCGGATCGGTGAACGCCTACGCCGGCCGCGGTAACGCGTGGGGCATGAAGAAGGAATACGACGCGGCGATCGTCGACCTGAACCAGGCCGTCCGGCTCGGTCCAAAGAACGCCTTCGCCTACAAATCCCGCGGAGTCTTCTGGGGAAATCGGGAAGAATACAGCAAGGCCCTCGACGACCTGGATCAGTCGATCCGGCTCGCGCCGAAGGATGCGGAAGCCTATGGCAATCGCGGGTGCTACCTCTCCAAAATGAAGGAGTGGGGCCAGGCGATCGCCGACTTCGACCGGGCGATCAAACTCGACCCCCGAGCGGCCTGGTTGTATGGGAATCGGGGCGGAGCCTGGCGGAAGAAGCAGGAGTTCGAGAAGGCCATCGCCGATCTCGATCGGGCGATCGGGCTCGACCCGAAGCTCGCCTGGTTATACGACAACCGGGGGCTTGTATGGCGCGACCGGAGAGAATGGGACAAGGCGATCGCCGACTTCGACGAGGCCCTCCGGCTCGATCCCGAGTATTCCTGGTCAATTTACAACCGGGCGGTCGTCCTGTTCCTGGCGCACCGAGACGGGGCGGCGGAGGGGGCCAGGGCATTGCTGGACCTCAAGGGATGGCGGGATTCGTTGTCGATGTACGCCGCGCTCCTGGGCCACTTCGCCGCCCGACGCGACGGCCATCAGGATCGGGCGCGGGCGTTCCTCGACGAGGCCCATGCTCGTGGCGATAACTTGGCGTGGCCCTATCCGATCGTCGCGTGCCTCCGCGGCGAGATCGATGAGGCGAAATTGCTGGCGGCCGCGATCGATGATGATAAGATGACCGAGGCACGATGCTTCCTCGGCCTCGACGCGCGGGAGAAGGGGCGAGGGGACCTGGCCGAGGCGCACTTCCGATGGGTGAGGGATCGGGGCAATCCGCGGTTCACGGAATACCCGATGAGCGTCGTCGAGCTGGACCGACTCCTGGCGGAAGGGGCCGAGGGGGATGGCCCGTGATGCCGGGTTTGTGAAAACTTCCCGATCGAGCGATTTCGAGGATCACTGGACGATGGTTCCGAGCAGCGAGCATTCTCCGGCGGCGGAGCCATCCGGTCGGACGTCGCGAAGGCCGTTCATGACCCGGAGGGCGATTCTCGGCATCCTGCCGGTGTCGCTGGGCTTGTGGCCGGCCCTTGCCTGGTCGAGGGTGCAAGGGGAACGGAAGCCGAAGATCGGGATCGATGCCCTGGCCGGGGCGGTCGAGGCGCTCATCCGGGATTCCGGCGCCGAGGACGTCGGGGTGGCCTTCCACGACCTGGAGACCGGCGAGGAGTTGCTCATCCACGCGGACGCGACTTTTCATGCGGCCAGCACGATGAAGGTGCCGGTCATGATGGAGGTCTTCCGCCAGGCCGAGGAGAAGCGGCTCTCCCTGGACGATCGGATCGCCGTGAAGACGGAGTTCGCCAGCATCGTCGACGGCAAGCCGTTCCGGCTCCAGGTCGCGGACGATTCCGAGACGGGGCTCTATCGGAGGATCGGCGAGCGGTTGACGATCCGGGAGCTCGTGCGGCTGATGATCGTCGAGAGCAGCAACGTCGCGACCAACCTCGTGGTGGAGCGGGTCACGGCGGCCCGGACGTCCGAATTCATGGTTGAACTGGGTGCCGGGAGCGTCCGCGTGCTCCGCGGCGTCGAGGACAACCGCGCCTATGCCCAGGGCCGGAACAACAACCTCACGGCGCGCGGCCTCATGATCATCCTCCGGCTCCTGGCCGAGCGGAAGGTCGTCTCGGCCGGGGCCTCCGAGGAGATGATCGCGATCCTGCGGGGCCAGAAGTTCGCCGAGGGCATCCCCGCGGGGTTGCCCGCCGGGGTGACCGTCGCGCACAAGACGGGCTGGTTCGGGCAGGTCTATCACGATGCGGCGATCGTCGAGCCGCCAGGGCGCAAGCCGTTCGTCCTGGTCGTCCTGACGCGCGGGATCAAGGAGACGCCCCGGGCGCACAAGCTCGTGGCCGAGATCGCCCGATCGGTGTATCGGCATGCCGAGGTGAGGCGACGCGGCCGGTGAGCGTGAAGCATCGCGGGGAATGAGTCTGCGAAAGCGAAGGACTCCACGTTCACCGAGGACATTCAATAACCCTCGGCATGGCTGGGCAGCTCGGAGGTGCCGGCGGCTCGGAGGAGTCCGGTCCTCGGGTCGATGGCGATGCCGGCCCAGTAGCCGACGAACATCGCGCGCTCCTGCGGCGATAATTCCTTGACCTCCTGCCTCAGCGCCCTCACCCCGTCGAGGACCTTCGGATCGAACGCCCCTTTCGGCACCTGTGCGATGGAACGGGTCTCGGACCAATCCTGCGAAAGGAATGCCGGCGCGTCGACGGCGGACTGCGCGTCCATGCCGAATTCGAAGATATTGGCGAGGACCTGGATGTTGCGCTGATGGAGTCCGCCGCCGATCGCGGTGCTCGCCAGGATCGGCTTGCCGTCGCGGGTGATGATGAGCGGGGCCATGGGGTCGGGCAGGCGACGGCCCGGGCCGGCCTTCCGGATCGCGTCCTGCTGGAACGCCGCCGAGTCCGGGATCGAGACGCCCCCGACGAAGATCCCCGTGTTGCCCCAGAGGGCGGTGTTGATCGTGTGGGTCACGGCGGCGACGTTGCCCCAGCGATCCACGGCCACGACGCCCGACGAATGGCCCGGACGCCCCTTCGTCCCCTCGGCCGGCTTGATGGTATAAGGCCAATCGCCCTGCTGCATCCGCTCCCAGATCCATCGGGCGTTGTCCTTGCTGATGCGGGCTCTCGGCGAGAAGTCCCGGCCCGGATACCGCCTGGTTGCGGTCTCGGGGGCATACGAGTGGTTCTGGTTCTTGGTGATCTGGATGAGCCGGAAGAGGCTCTCGGCGGATCTGGCGGGAGATCCATAGGTCTTCAGATCGGCGAGTTCGAGCAGGTTCAACGCCTCGACCGTGTCGACGCCGCCGGTCGACGAGAAGCCGGGCGCGAAGACGTGGGTACCGTGGTAGGTGGTTTCCACCGGCTCCTCCCAGATCACCTTATACGACTCCAGGTCGCGCGCGGTGATCCGGCCGCCATCGCGCCGGACGGCGTCGACGAACCGCCGGCTCCATTCGCCGGTGTACATGGCCGTCGAGCCCTTCGCGGACAACTGGCGCAAGGTCTTCGCGAGATCGGGCTGGCGGAATCGATCGCCGCGCGCGTAGAACGCCCCATCATCCTTCGTGAAGACGCGCTTCGTCTCGGGCAGCCGGCTCAGCACGCCTTTCCGATACTGGATGAATCCCGCGAGGAGGGGATCGACGTCGAATCCGTCCTCGGCCAGGGCGATGGACGGCTCGACCAGCGTGGCGAACGGGAGCTTGCCGAACCGGTCGTGCGCCGCCTGGGCGCCGGCCATGAAGCCCGGGACCAGGGCGGTCCGGCCGCTGGGAATCCCGGCGCCGGTGAGCGGGTCCATCTTGGGGATCGAGAGCGGGTCCTTCTCCTCGATCGGCGTGTTGTAGCCGGCGTTGAGGAAATAGACCTTCCCCGTGGCGGAATCATAATACGTCATGGTCAGGATGCCGGCGAAGCTGATGTAAGAGCCGGCCACCTCGACGATCTGGGCCATCGCGGTCGCCATCGCGGCATCCGAGGCGCTGCCGCCTTGCTTCAAGACCTCGAGCCCGGCGTGGACGGCCCGTCGACCGGTGAGCCCCACAACCATCCCACTCTTCCCCTCGGCCAGGAAGGGGTACGGTTTGTCCTTCTCCGGCTCGACCAAGCGGATTGATGGCTCGCCCGCGACGGCCGGGCCGACGAGGATCAGGATGAGTAGTCCGCTCTTCATGGAGGATTCTCCCGGGTGCACGATCAGGGCTTCACCACCTCGGCCATGATCCCGATGAGCTGTTCGCCGAAGCGGAGGCGATCCTCGGAGGTCAGGGGCCGGCCGGTGCGCGCGTCGTTGGCGATGCGCTGCTCCATCAGCAGGATGAGGATTCCCAGCTCGTCGTGCAAGACATTCGCCGCGCTGTCGCGTCGCTCCGCGAGGACCGGGCCGTGGCTGGGCCGGAAGGTCGTCTCATGGATCAGGCGGTCGCTCAGCTTGCCGACGATCGCACGCGACGCCTCGTCCCTGGCCCTCGTCGAGAGGTACTCCCCGGTCTCGGTGTTGTGCAGGTTGAGCATAAGGTGGATCTTCCGGCCCGAGCCGAGGTGCGACTTGATCGCCTTCTTGACGTACCAGATCTCGGGCATCCGGGCGAGGTATCGCTTGTCGCGCAGGTCGACCTCGTCCCAGTGGCGATTGACGTCGAATCCGTTAGCGTTGAACCGGACCTGGCCCGTGGCGCATCCGTCGGGGTCGACCATCGGCGTGAACACGAAGACGGCCCGTCGGCGGAGGGCGCGGGCCTTCGGGTCGTCCGAGGTGATGAAGCGGAGCGCGCCCTCCATCACGTACGACGTCCCCGATTCCCAGGCGTGCTGGCGGGCCTGGAGCCAGACCGTGACCTTCTCGCGGTCGTCGTCGACGTCGGCCGCGGTGACCGTGATCATGTGCAGGTCTCTCTTCATCGCGGTCTTGCCGATGACCTCGATCCGGGCGTCGTCGCAGCGATCGACCTGCTCCAGGAGCCGGGCCAGTCGGCTGTGCGTGTACGGCGGCTGGTGGGCGATCCAGATGGCGTCGCGTTGCGGGCGGAGCCGGAGCGTGGCCTCCTTGGCGCGGTCGTCCCAGGTGACTTCGGTGATGGGGCGCCAGTGCTCGCCGTCGTCGCTGGCGACCGGGAGGATGCCCGGCCCCATCGGGCAGGCGCCGGGCTTGCCGTTGTACTCGCCGACGAAGTCGGTCAGGGTCAGGGTGAGGTTGCGGTCGCGCGCGCCGTCGATCCGGAAGAAGTACCAGCTCGCCTGGCGATTATGCCCGTGCTCGTCCTGCTGGCCCTTGACGTGGCATCGGAACGCGGCCTCGGCGAGCGGCTCGATCTGGCCCAGCGAAGCGCCTTCGAAGTTGGTGTTGAAGCG
>JBKQHM010000747.1:0-13515 GCA_052148775.1 Isosphaeraceae bacterium
GGTCGCGGCCGGCCGCGGCGAATTCGGTGGGATGTTCACGATGAAATTCCGCGCCGACGCCCGAGGACGGTTCACGGCCAACCCCTCCCCGGGCGACTATTTCCACGTGAACGCCTTCGCCCCCGAGGGCCAGCCCTACTTGGTCCCCGCGGTCGAATTCTCGTGGACCAAGGGGGCGGTCAGGAAGGTGATGGATATCAAGCTACCCCGAGGCATCGCGATCCGGGGCAAGGTGATCGAGGAGGGGACGGGCCGTCCACTGGGCGGGGCCAGCGTGCAGTACATCCCGATGGACCGCCGTGACGACATCCTGGGCGGCTGGCAGGCGACCGTCGCCGCCAGTGAAGACGGCTCGTACCGGATCGTCGTCCCGCCCGGCAAGGGGCACCTGCTCGTCTTCGGCCCGACCTCCGACTATGTCCTGGAGAAGATCGGATACCGGATGCTCACCAGCGGACAGCCCGGCGGGCAACGCTACTATGCCCACGACATCATCGCCTATGAGGTCAAGGCCGGCGATCCACCCCACGAGCTCACCACCGCACTGCGGCCGGGCAAGACGGTGCGGGGCCGGGTCGTCGGTCCGGCGGGACAGGGGGTCGACGACGCGGCGATCATCACGCGACTGCACATCGAGGCGTTCCACCCCGCCTGGCGCGGCGACTACCAGCTCCGCGCCCGCGACGGCCGCTTCGAACTGCACGGGCTCGACCCGGAGAAACCCGCGCCGGTTTATTTCCTCGACGCCGACCACGAGTGGGGCGCGGCGGTCGAACTCTCGGGCAAGCAGGCCGATGAAGAACTGACGATCCGGCTCCAGCCCTGCGGCCGGGCCAAGGTGCGATTCGTCGGTCCCGACGGCAAGTCCTGCGCCGGGATCGACCTGAGACAGTGGGTTTCCCTCGAGCTCCTGGCAACCCCCGGCCCGCCCAGAATGACCCTCAACAAGGCGGAACAGGCCCATCTATCGGCCGACGAGGAATCCAACGCCAACATCGATCCCAAGCACTACCGAAGCGGACTCCGAGCCGACCCCGAGGGTCGCGTCGTCCTGCCCGACCTCATCCCGGGCGCGCGCTACCGTTTCGTCGACCTCTCGGTCCGCAATGACGCCGACAAGGGGATGCAGGTCCGCAAGGATTTCACCGTCAAGCCTGGCGAGACCCTCGAGCTGGGTGATATCCTGATCGAGAAGCCGCAAGCACAGTAGGATCTACGAATCATGATCCCTCGCCCCGTTCCGGGGGAGGGCGGTCGGAAGCCGGGTGAGGGGGGAGCGCGATCGATCGCCCGTACCACGAGAGGTGTCCCATGCCGAAGACCACGAACGATTCCCCCTGGGCCCGCTACGAGCCGAAGCCGGACGACCCGTGGGACCTCCGCAAGGTGGCCCATCTGCACCGCCGCGCCGGATTCGGCGCCACGCGGGCGGAATTGCTCCGCGACGTCGAGGCCGGGCCCGAGGCCAGCGTCGATCGCCTCTTCCACCCGCCCCAGCTCCCCACCGAGGAGATCGAGGCCATCGACGGCCTGCGCCAGACGGCGCGGACCTCCTCGAACCTCGACCTGCTCAAGGTCTGCTGGCTCAACCGCATCCTCCACGGCCCCGACCCGCTCCGCGAGAAGCTGACCCTCTTCTGGCACGGGCACTTCGCCACCAGCTACAAGAAGGTCGACTCGGTCGCGCTCATGGACCAGCAGAACGAGACGCTGCGGGCCCACGCCCTCGGCGAATTCGCCGCACTCCTGGAAGCGATCGTCGTCGATCCCGCCATGCTCGTCTGGCTCGACGGCGGGACCAGCAAGAAGGACAAGCCCAACGAGAACTTCGCCCGCGAGTTCCTCGAACTCTTCACCCTGGGCGCCGGGCATTACTCCGAGCAAGATATCCGCCAGGCCGCCCGCGCGTTCACCGGTTGGGTCCGACAGGACGCCCAAGCCCGCTTCCAGGAGACGCCGAAGTTCACCTTCGACCCCACGCAGGTCGCCGAGGGGACCATCACCTTCCTCGGCAAGACCGGCGCCTGGGGACCCGCCGACCTCGTCCGGATCGTGCTCGACCGCCCCGAGGCCGCGACCTTCCTGGCGCGCAAGCTCTACCGCCAATTCGTCAGCGAGGCCGGCACGCCCGGCCTCGAGCTGATCGAGCCCCTCGCCGCCGAGATCCGACGGCACAACTTCGCGATCGCGCCGATCGTGGAAACCATCCTCAAATCACGGCAATTCTATTCGCGATCGGTCCATCGCCAGCGGATCAAGTCGCCGGTCGAATTCAGCGCGGGGCTCGTCCGGATGCTCGAGGTCCCGCGCCCGGCAATCAACCCCTTGGCGCTCTCGGCCGCCTGCGACGCCCAGGGCCAGGAGCTGTTCGCCCCTCCCAACGTCGAGGGCTGGGTCGGCGGCCCGATCTGGATCAACAGCGCCACGCTCCTGGAGCGGAACAACTGGGCCGCCGACGTCGTCTGGGGCCGCGCCGAGAACGGCCTGGCGCCCTTCGATCCCTCGGCCTGGGCCGCCCGCGACAAGCTCCCCGCCGACCGCGCCGCCGGGGCCTTCGTCGACCTGCTGCTCCAGGACGACCTCGGCGACGAGGCCCGACGCCTGGCCCTCGACGCCGGCCGCGACGGCCGCCCTGACGGATCGCGCAAGTCGCTCCAGCGAATCGTCAACTGCCCCGAGTTCCAACTGGCCTGAATCGCCGAGGACGCGAATACGGAGGATTAACCACGAAATCCACGAACGACACGAAAAATAAAAACCAAAGCATTCTTGAAATTTTTCGTGGATTTCGTGGATTTCGTGGTTAGAAACGTATTCCAATTTCTGCCATTACGCGATGATTTCGCTCCTCTCACCGGAGGTCGCCATGCACCCGACACGCCGCGAGATGTTACGCCTGGGCCTCGGCTCGTCCGCGCTTTTGGCCTGCGGGCAGACGGTCCCCTTGTTCCTGGCCCGTTCGGCGCATGCCCTGGCCGACGCCGCGAAGGCGAAGGGCCGCATCCTGGTCGTGGTCCAGCTCGACGGCGGCAACGACGGCCTGAACACGGTGATACCGTATCGCGACGACGAGTATCGCAAGCGTCGGCCGAGGATCCAGATCGGGGCAGGGGAGGTGCGGAACGTCGACGACCACGTCGGGCTGCATCCGTCGCTCGAGGGCTTCTCGAAGCTCCTGGAGCAGCAGCAACTGGCGATCGTGCAGAGTGTAGGCTATCCGAACCCGAACCGGTCGCACTTCGAGAGCATGGCAATCTGGCAGTCCGCCCGGCTGGCCCCGGACAAGTCGGCGCCCGGCTGGCTGGCCCGGGCAATCGACGGTCGTCCCGGTCCGGAGGGGGACGCGGCGGGCCTGCACATCCACGAATCGCTCCCGCTACCGCAATCGCTGGCGGGCGGCCGGCAGGTGATCCCGTCCCTGGCCCGCCTGGAGCAGTTCCGCCGCCGCCTCGGCGTGCCCGAGTCCGCCGATCCCGCCGCGCAGGTCCAGGCCCTCGACCTCCTGGCCCGCCAGGACCGAGGCGCGCCCGGCTCGCTGCTCCAGTTCGTCGAGCGATGCTCGGTGATCACATACGCCAGCAGCGCCCGGCTCGAACGCCTGGGACAGGAGAAATCCTCGGCGGCATCGGGCTATACCGAATTCTATGGACTGTCCCGGCGGCTCCGGCTGATCGCCCAGTTGATCAAGGCCGGGCTGTCGACGTCGATCTACTACACACATCTCGACGGCTTCGACACGCACAGCGGACAGCTCCAGACGCACGCGAGCCTCTTGCGCGAGCTGGGGGCCTCGCTGTCGGCGTTCCTCGGCGACCTGGAGAAATCCGGCGAATCGGACCGGGTGCTGGTCCTGGCCTTCTCCGAGTTCGGCCGACGGCTGGGCGAGAACGGCAGCGGCGGCACCGACCACGGCACCGCGGCCCCCGTCTTCCTCCTGGGCCGGCCGGTCAAGCCCGGCCTCCACGGCCCCTACCCGGACCTCGCCCACCTCGACGACGGCGGCGACCCGAAGCACGCGATCGACTTCCGCGCCGTTTATGCGTCGGTCCTCGACCGATGGCTGGGCGTCCCCCATCGCGACATCCTCGGCGCCGCCTTCGAGCCGGTGCCGGTGCTGCGGGGGTGATGACACTGCATTGAGATGAACCGTGAACCGAAAGGACATCGACAACGCAATGTCCCCGGCCAAACCGAAGTATCTGGCCCTGGTGCGCAAGTTCCCGCTCCGGCTGATCCAATCGGAGGAAGAGAACGAGGCGGCGCTGGCGGTGTTGGAGTCGCTGGGCGAACGCCGGCCAGAGAAACCCCTCGCGCCTGAGGAACACGATTACATCGCGGTACTGGCCAAGCTCATCGAGGACTATGAGAATTCACGGTATCCCCGAGGTCCAGTCTCTGCCGCGGCAATGCTCGCGCACCTGATTGAGGCCCGGGGCATCAGCCAAGCCCGGCTCGCTGCCGATACGGGGTTGTCCGAATCCACCGTATCGCAACTCGTCCGCGGCTCGCGCCCGCCCGGCCGCAGGCAGATCCAAATCCTCGCGCGCTATTTTGACGTCGACCCCGTCCTGCTCCAGGGGGATTGAGTATCACCAAGGGCAGGATGAGAAGAGCTTGCGATCGGCGGGCCGATCCTCGTCCAGGGCACGCTTCAGCTCAGCCAGGGTTTCCCGCTGTTCCTGCTCACACTCGGGCCGGCACCAGCTCTCGATCAATGCGAGGACGGCTTGATCGGACCGCTCCCGCTCTTGCATGATCGTCTCGTCCGTCGACGAGCGGGGCCTTGGTTTCTTGGCCATGGTCTTCTCCGATCTCGACAAGCCCCACCGACGCGAACCGGGCACCATCTTATGACAGCAGGAATTCGAGGTCGTCGCGGGTGAGGTTCTGGATGACGCCCTTGTTGTCGGCGTTGAGGATCGCGTCGGCCAGGTCACGCTTCTTCTGCTGCAATTCCAGGATCTTCTCCTCGACGGTGTCGCGGCAGATCAGCCGGTAGGCGAAGACGTGCTGGGTCTGGCCGATCCGGTGCGAACGGTCGATCGCCTGGGCCTCGACGGCCGGGTTCCACCACGGGTCGAGCAGGTAGACGTACTCGGCGGCCGTCAGGTTCAGGCCCAGGCCGCCGGCCTTGAGGCTGATCAAGAAGATCGGGCAATCGGGGTCGGTCTGGAACCGCTCGACCTTGGCGGCGCGGTTGCGGGTCCGTCCGTCGAGGTATTCGTAGGTGATCTTCGCCTCGTCGAGCCGCTCGCGCACGATCGCCAGGAAGCTGGTGAACTGCGAGAAGACCAGCACCTTGTGCCCCTCCTCGACGATCTCGGCGATCGACGGGATCAGCATGTCGAGCTTGGCGCTGCCGTTGCTCGCCAGCTCCTCGCTGATGAGCCCCGGGTGGCACGACGCCTGGCGGAGCCGCAACAGGGCCTCGAGGACCTCGATCTTCGAGCGGTTGAGCTCGGCCGCGTCCTTGCGCAAGAGCGCGTCGCGGTAGTGAATCCGCAGCTCGTCGTAGCAGCGCCTCTGCTCGGCCTCCATGTCGCAGTAGAGCGTCTGCTCGGTCTTCTCCGGCAGGTCCTCGACGACCTGCTGCTTGGTCCGGCGGAGGATGAACGGCCGCAGCGCCTTGGCCAGCAGGACGCGGTCGAGCTCGTCGAGCGACCCGCCACCGCCGCCGACGTACTTCTTGAAGACCGTATCGCTGCCGAGCATCCCCGGGTTGAGGAACTCGAAGATCGACCAGAGCTCGCCCAGGTGGTTCTCGATCGGCGTGCCGCTCATCGCCAGCTTGAACCGGCTCCGCAGCAGCCGCGCCGCCTTGGCCGACTGGCTCTCGGCGTTCTTGATCGCCTGCGCCTCGTCGAGGATCGCGTAGTCGAATTCGATCGGCGTCAATTCGGCGATGTCGGTCCGCACGGTGCCGTAGGTGGTGACGATCAGGTCGTAGTCTCGGAACGTCTCGCGGAGGGCGTGGCGGCCGGGGCCGGTGTAGTCGAGCACCCGGAGCCTGGGCGTGAACTTCGCCGCCTCCTGAAGCCAGTTGAACACCAGCGACCGCGGGACCACGGCCAGCGACGGCCCCTTGGCCTGCCGGTGCGCCCGACGCCGCTGCAACAACGCCAGCACCTGGATCGTCTTGCCCAGCCCCATGTCGTCGGCGAGGATGCCGCCGAACCCGAACCGCTGGAGGTAGTCCAGCCAGCCCAGCCCCTCGCGCTGATAGGGCCGCAGCTCGCCGTGGAAGCCCGGCGGCGAGTCCAGCGCCACGATCCCCTCGAACTGGCGGAGGTTCTGCCGCACCTTCTCGAACGCGGCGTCGACCCGGATCTCCGGCTGGGCCGCCAGCAGCGCATCGAGCATGCCGGCCTGCGACTGGCTGAACTGGAGGTTGCCGTTCTCGGCGCCCGAGGCCAGGTCCGCCAGCACGCCGTACTTCTTCAGCCATTCGTCGGGGAGCATGCCCATCGAGCCGTCGCCCAGCTCGATCATGGCCTCGCCGCGCTTGGCGGCGGCCAGCAGGTCCGGCAGGCTGACGCGCTGGTCGCCGTAGTCGACCCCGCCCTGGAGCTCGAACCAGTCGATGCCGGTCGACAGCGCCAGCTTGAACTCGCCGGCCGGGCGGATCAGCTTCCCCTCGGCCTCGATCCGCCAGCCGGCGGCCACCAGCTCCTTGGTCACCTGCGGCATCCGCTTCACCGGCAGCTCGAGCGTGCCCGGCTCCAGCCGGGGGTCCTTCGCCTCGCGGAAGCCCAGCTCGAACAGCTTGATGTCGGCGGCGCTCTCGGTCTTCGGGTCGCGGCGGATCACCAGGCCCAGCTCGGTCGAGACCGCCAGCGGCGTCGTCCGCCCCGCCGGGATCACGGCGCCGTCATAGTCGAAATCCAGCTCGCCGATCAGCTTGTCCGAGCCCAGGCCCCAGTTCTGCCTCGGCGTCCGCAGCGTCAGCGACGGCCGCGGCTTGGCGTTGATCTCCTCCAGGTTGAGCGTCTCCACCAGCTCCGTCGGCGGCACCCGCGTCTCGGCCAGGATCCGGCCGAGCATCAGGTCCTGCTGCGGCTCGACAAACGTGATCTCCTTCTCGTACCGCAGCCGGACGATCCACGGCATCACACCCAGGTCGTCGAACCGCGCGGCGCGGCCCACGCCCAGGACCAGCAACCCGGGGAGGATCACCAGGGGCTCGGAGAGGTCCATCCGCCCGTCCCCGCGGCGCAGCGAGCCCCGCCACGCCCATCGCTTGCCGCCGGCCTCCGAGCGGATATCCAGCGCGAACCGCCAGGGCTGGCCGTCGTCCCATCGCACCGTCGGCGGGTCCTCCTCGCCATCAGTGCGCCTCAGCCGCAGCCGGCCCGTGCGGGCCAGCCGCTCCACCAGCCCCGCCTGGTCCTTCCGCAACACGAACCGCCGCGTGCCGCGCAGGGCACGCTCGGCCGCCGCCCGCGCCGACGCCGAACCATAGGCCGATCGGCTGCCGTTGCCCGTCCCGTTAGTCCCCTCCGGCATCCCCATCGGCCCCAGCAACAACTCCGCGCCCGGCGACACCCCCACGCCGCCCGCCGGCATCGCGTAGCCGGACTGCGCCGCGTTCCCCTGCGCCTCGTCCAGGAGCGCCAGGATCAGCCGGTCTTCCGGGTCGTACTTCACGTGCGCGGCCCTCGGCGCGTAATACCAGGGCCGCAGCGGGCCCCACTCGCCGGTCGTCTTGCGCTGGCGGCGGGCCAGGTCGATCACCACCTGGTTCTGCGCCAGGGTCGCGGCCACGTCCAGCACGTAGACCAGCAGCCGCTTGCCGTTGCGGTTAACGGCCTTGGCCGCGCGGCCCGCCGCGCCCGGGCCGGTGCCCGCGCCCACGATCCCGGATCCGGGACCGCCCGTCTTGGCCTTGGCCCGACGGTCTCTCGCCGACGGCACGCGCTCACGCTGGCTCCAGCCCCCGACCTCGCCCAGGGTCCCGCGATCCTTCGACCGCGACTTGGGCCCCCGGCCCGGCGGGCCGCCACCCGGCCCTCCGCTCGACGGACGCGGCGGGCCCAGCCCGATCACCCCGAGGTCCCCGTCGAGCGGGTACGGCGGACGACGCTCCGTCCCCGACGCGTCGCGGACGTCCGGCAGGCCCGCCGTCGGCGGCCGGCGCGGGGCCTCCACCACCAGCCTCACCGGGAACACCGGCGGCGATTGCAGCAGCCCGCGCGAGTCCGCCAGCAGCAGCGTCGCCCACAGGTGCTTGCACGGCTCACCCTGCGGGCCGAAATACGGGCAACTGCACGAGGCCAGCAGCTTCGAGCCGCGCAGCCGCACCCGAACCCGGTACTTCGCCGTCCCTCGCACCCGCGCCACCACCTCGCCGGTCCGGGCCGCCATCACGGTCACCCGCCCCTTGACGAAGTACGACTGGCCCCGCGTCCGGACCGCGTCGCTGAAATTCCGCGAGACCTTCTGCGCAATCCCCATCATGGGTCCGTTGTCCGTGGGCCTTTGTGCGTGGTGCCTGGCGCCATGCCCGTGCCTGATGTCTTCAGCATTGCTATCCGCGTCTTGCCTGGTCATCGCGCCCCACCCTCATTGCATTGCTCATCGGTCATCGGTTGCCCGGCATTGCACGCACGCCGCCGGCCGTCCCCGGGTGCCCCGCCCCTCAGCCGCGGCGACATACCAAGAATCAAGCCCAATGACCAACCCTCATCTCCCGACCTCGGTCATCGGCCACGCAGTGCCCGGACGTTGCACGCGCGCCGCCGGCCATCTCCGGGCCTCGCGTCCCGGCCCGCCGCGGCAAACCAGGAATCGAGGGCTGATGACCCATGGCAAATGATTAATCATCAAGATCAAACGTCCAGGTTCTTGACTTCGAGCGCGTGCTTCTCGATGAACTCGCGGCGGGGCTCGACATCGTCGCCCATCAGGGTCGCAAACAGGTCGTTGGCCGCGGCGACGTCCTCAAGATGGACCTGGAGCAAGGTGCGCCGCGTCGGGTCCATGGTGGTTTCCCAGAGCTGCTCGGCGTCCATCTCGCCGAGCCCCTTGAATCGCGTGATCTTCATCCCCTTCTCGCCGATCTTCCGCACGACCGCCACCAGCGCGCGGAGGTCGAGCAGGGGATACGACTCCCCGTCGCGATGGAGGAAGAATCGCGGCGGCGGCTCGTCGCCGGTGACTTCTCGCGGCAGCAGGACCTCGGCCCGCAGGCCGAACTCGTCGCGAAGCCGGGTCAGGTGCTTGTTGAGCATCTTGACCTCGTGGAGCTCGATCTCGCGGAAGGGCCGGCCGTGGGCCGACCCATCCCCCGACACCTCCGCAGGACCCGGCTCGAGCCCCGACCCGGTTCCTTCGTGCAAGTGGTGCGCCGCGATGTAATCCTGACGCTGCTTTTCCGTGTAGAACTTCTCTTCCTTCCCCTGATGCTCGATCAAGTACAGCGGCAGCAGGCCATCGAGCGGGTCGGGCGCGGCGCCCTCGGGAGGGGTGCCGTCCGTCCCGGGCTTGTAGGCCATCCCCAGGAACTCGCGGAGCGAACGGTTGCGCCGGCCGAAGGCGCGGAGGCCCTGCTCGATGCCCGCGACCAGGTCCAGCAGCGCCTTGAGGCGATCGCCGCCGATCGCCGGCGCGGGATCCGGCTCCTGGCCCGCGCCGACGGCCACTTGCAGCTCGGCCCCGGACAGCCCGGTCTCCATCAGGATCCCCTGCATCTGCTCCTCGGAATGGAGATACCGACGTTCCTTCTTGCCACTCTGGATCATGTACAGCGGCGGCTGGGCCACATACAGGTGCCCTTCTGCCACGAGTTTGGGCATCTGGCGGTAGAAGAACGTCATCAGCAGCGTCCGGATGTGCGAGCCGTCCACGTCGGCGTCGCTCATCATCACCACCTTGCCGTAACGACGACGGCCGGGGTCTTCTTCCTCGCCGATGCCATTGCCCACGGCCGTGATGATGTTGCGGATCTCCTCATTGCCCAGGACCCGGTCGAGCCGCGCGCGCTCGACATTGAGGATCTTACCCCGCAGCGGCAGGATCGCCTGGTAGATCCGGTCGCGGCCCCCCTCGGCCGTCCCGCCGGCCGAGTCGCCCTCGACCAGGAACAGTTCGCTGGAATCCTGCTCGTGCGTGGAGCAGTCCATCAACTTGCCGGGGAGCCCGCCGCCGGAGAGCACCCCCTTGCGATTGCGCACCAGCTCGCGCGCCTTGCGGGCCGCCTCGCGGGCCTCGGCCGCGAGCAACGCCTTGCTGATCACCTTCTTGGCCACCGCCGGGTTGGTCTCGAGGAACTCGCCCAGCCGGTCGTTGACCACCCGCGCGACGATCCCCTCCACCTCGCTATTGCCCAGCTTCGTCTTGGTCTGGCCCTCGAACTGCGGGTCCGGCACCCGGACGCTGATGATCGCCGTCAGGCCTTCCTTGAAGTCCTCGCCGGTGATCGTCAGATCCTTGTTCTTCGCTGGGGCCGCGCCCTTGGCGTATAGATTCAGCGTGCGCGTCAAGGCCGTGCGGAACCCGGTGAGATGCGTGCCACCTTCGACCGTGTTGATATTGTTGCAGTACGAGACGACCATCTCGCTGATGGAATCGTTGTACTGCAAAGCGACCTCGACTTCAACGGCTCTCTCCTCGTCGCGGCCCGACAGGACCACCGGCTGATGCAAAACCGACTGGGCACGATTCAAATAGGCAACAAACTCGCTGATCCCCTGCGACGAGAAGAACTCGACGGCCTTCGGCTCCGCCCCGCGCTCGTCGGCCAGGAAGATCCGCACCCCCTTGTTGAGGAACGCCAGCTCGCGGAGCCGCTTCTCCAGGATGTCGAAGTCGAACTCGGTCCGGGGGAAGATCTCGCCGTCGGGCAGGAATCGGATCGTGGTCCCCGTCGTCTTGATCGGCCCGTCGGGGCTCACCGGCCCCTGCCGGACCCCCTTCTCGTAGGATTGACGCCAGATCTGACCGTCGCGGCGGACCTCGGCCTCCAGCCACTCCGACAGCGCATTGACCACCGTCACGCCCACGCCGTGCAACCCGCCGGAGACCTTGTAGGTGTCGTGATCGAACTTGCCGCCGGCGTGGACCTTCGTCAGCACGACCTCCAGCGCGCTCTGCCCGCTCTCGGCGTGGAGGTCCACCGGAATCCCCCGGCCATCGTCCTCGACCGACACCGAGCCGTCGGTGTGCAGCACCACCTTGATGTTCTTGCAGTAGCCGGCCATCGCCTCGTCGATCGAGTTGTCGACGACCTCGTAGACCAGGTGATGCAGCCCGCGCGCCGTCGTATCGCCGATGTACATCCCGGGGCGCAACCGCACCGCCTCGATTCCCTCGAGGACCCGGATGTTCGCGCCGGTGTAGGAGGCCGGAGACAGGTCGTTGTGGGCCCCATGGCCGTTGCCATTGCCCTCGGGGGGCGCGTGCGTGGCCACCCCGACGGTCTCGACGCCATCCTCGATCTTGCTCAGTTCCGCCATCGAATGTTTACCTCAGTCCATTCTCCTCGTCGTCCCGGGCCCAGGTCGGACTCGACCGGGCCCGGTCAAACGAGATTGGCAATCATCGGTCGCCGCGGGGCGCGTCGCCCCACCTCAAGAAGGTGGTGCGGGACCCGGCCGAGTTCGCCGGGCGCTCGCATCCCGCGGGGCGGCGCCGCGGCCGGGGCCGCGCCGTCGCCGGGAGTCGGGCAGGTCAAGTCAAATCCAGTTGAGTTTAGTATCGTTGAGTGAACTCAGGTCTGGTCAGGGGAGAGCTCGTGAAGGAATCGAATCGAATCTCTCAAATCCCAAATTCTCAGAGTCTGTCGCAAAGAGACCGGGTGATCTCGTTCCCACGCTCTCGCGCGTGGGAACCGCTTTCCCGGCCGCTTCTGCGGCCCGAGTGCCCCGTCGACGCGGAGCGTCGCGAGCCAACAACCCGGTTCCTTTGCGACTGTCTCAATTCTAAGATCGTAAACCGTTCTCATCTCAGGCTTGATGTTCATCCGCAATCTGGAATCTGAAATCTGAAATCGAATCCTCACAGCCTCTCGGGTCTGGTCAGATCGAGCCGAAAGCAGGTCATGTCCCGGGAAGGCGCCCGGCCCCCATGCCAGCCCGTCCCATCCGACCCGATGCGATGCGGACGCGGTGCGCCCCGCCCGGCCGGCCTCATGGCTGCACGGGGCCGCGGTCGCCGCCGCGGCCCGGTCCGCGCCCGGCCCGCGGACCGGGACGGGCTCGTCGTGACGGTGACGGTGCGGGGCTCGACTCGGCCGCCGGCGGCCCCTGAGACGCGCCCTCCGCACCCAGGACTCCCACCCGAAACCGGATGTCGTGAATCGTCGTGCTCGATGCCCCCGAGCGCAGCGCCGCCAGGAGCGCCGGCTTCTGGAACGCCGACAGCTCTTCCAACAGTGCCGGATGGGACACGGTCACGTTCAACACCCCTCGCCGCACCTCGCCCAGTTGCGTCTGACGGCACAACGGCTCGCCCACCGCCGCGTTCCAGGCCTCCTCCAGCTCCTGCCGGGCCCGGAACCGACCATATCCCCGGACGGTGAATAACTCGCCCAGAATCTCCGACAGCGCCCTGGGCCCTCGACGATTCGGGATCGACATGCTCCCTCGATCCAGTTGAAACCACGAATTCCGACCGAGCCACGGAGAGCCATGAATCTAGGATGGATGAATGATGACTGACTTCGGTCGCTCTCCCGCGCCGATCCGCGGCACGATGTCTTGCCCGGCTACTCCTGATCCTCTCGCTCCCATCGGACCGACGGGGGTGGATGGTCCTCGTCTCACGCCCTTCACGGCGCCCCTGGGCCTCATCCTCGACGTGAACGCCTCGACCAGATCATATCATTTTACCGGCCTCGTCCAGGGGTTGCACCGGCCGGCGGCGTGGTCAGTCCTGATTTCGGAAACCTTTACAAAAGAACCGCTTACAGAACCCGGTGGCTTCCCTCCCGGTCGGGTGGGTGCGCCCCGTCGAAGTTCAGGATTGTCAGGTACTTGGCGGGTTGCCCCCCACTGCGAAGCGTCCGACCAGGTTCGGTGTCGAGTCGCGATGCCGCTACGAGCGTTCGCGCGTCAAGGGCATGACCACATAGGTATAGTGATCGTCGGTCTTGAAGACGGCGGCGTTCTTGGCGTCGATCAGTTCGGCCGTGACCGCCGCGGCGTCGTCCAGGGTCTTGAGGGCGTCGACCAGGTATCGCGGGTCGAAGGTGATCTCGACGGCCTTGCCCTCGTAAGCGATCGGCAACTCGACGTGCGAGCTGCCCACATCGGCCGACTGGCTCGTGAGCCGCAGCATCCCGCCGCCGAACCGGAAATCGACGCCCCGGCTGTCGTCGCTGGTCACGATCGACGCCTGCTCGACGGCTCGCCTCAGCGAACCGGCCTCCAGCGGGATCTTCACCTCGACATTCGCCGGGAAGACGTCCTGATAGCGGGGGAATCGCCCCTCGACCAGCCGGCTATAGATCACGGCGCTCTCGGTCCGCATCAAGACGGCCGACCCCGACTGGATCGTCAAGTGGACGGGCGGATCGTCATC
>JBKQHM010000748.1:0-30936 GCA_052148775.1 Isosphaeraceae bacterium
TGGCGGGGTCACACCCGTTCCCATTCCGAACACGGCCGTTAAGCCCGCCAGGCCCATGATAGTGCTTCGGCGCGAAAGTCGGTTATCGCCGGAATCTTCCATCAATGCCGCCCCGGATCGATCCCTTTGATCCGGGGCGGTCTTGTTTTGCTCGCGCTTTGTGGGCGGTCCGCTCTTACTTCTGTGCCGCCTTCTTGTACTTCTCCAGGCGTTCCTTCATCTCGGGATCGTCCGGCTCGCCGCTTTCCTTCGTCAGCCGTATAGCACGTTCCTGCTCGGCAACGGCTTTGGCGGCATTGCCGGAGTCGAAATACGCCTTGGCCAGAGTATCGACGATCGATCCGTTCTTGCGGCCCGATTCCTCATCGGCCCGGCGAGCCATCTCGATGGCGAACCCGATCAGCTTCGCGCCGGGTTTTCCCTTCAAGTCAGGATCGACGATTGCCCAGGCGATTAGGTTGAAGTTTTCAGGGTCTCCACCCATCCCGCTCTTCTCGAGTTTCCTGCCGAACTCGAGGGCCTTGTCTTGCTGATCCATCGTGATGAGGACGGCGAGCATTCGGAGGGCCATCTTGGCCTCTGTCTCGGTTTTCGGGTCCGTCAGTTCTTCGGACACGGCCAGCAGGTCCCTCACATTGCCGGAGCGCTCGGCATCCTCGATTTTCCCGAGGATCTTCTGGCCCGGGTTTCGCAAGACGCGCTCCCGACGCTGCTCCTCGGCGGCGACCTTGATACTCCACTTGCCGTTCGCGATCATCTCGAGGGGCTTGTCCATCTCCATCGGATGGCCGACCCAGGCGATCTTGCCCTCCTTGTTGACGATGAAGGCCGAGGGGATGCCGTTCTGGTCCGCAGCCGCTAACCAGGAGACGCCCATCGCGCCCTCCCAGTCCTTTCTGCCTTTGGGAACGTCGTCGACCGCGACCCGGTAGTCCATCGAAGCGCCTTTCTCGTCCACGAAGGGCTTCACCCGTTCGGATTTCGCCTCGATGCTGACACCGATGAAAGCGACATCGGGATACTTCTTCTGAAGCGCAGTCAGATGGGGAATACTCTGGAGACACGGTCCGCACCAGGTCGCCCAGAACTCGACGACATAGATCCTTCCGGATTCCAACTTGGTGACAGGCTCGCCCTTGACGAAAAACTTGACCTCGAGCTTCGGAGCCGGGTCGCCGATTCGAAGACTCTGGGCGCTGGCCAACGAGCCGGAACCGCTGATCGCGAGGGCCAGAAGTAAGCCCCATGGGTTGACTCTCAGCATCGTCGAAGTCTCCTCGTAAGAGGTCGTTGTTCGAAAACGAGCCATTAAGCGTTAGTACACGTCCGGACACGTCATCGACCGATGGTCGGACAATTGACGGAAGCGATTATATCCGGGAATTGATGATAGGAGCAGCCGCAGGGGAGATTCCGACTTCCACCGTACGCGAGGCCCCCAGGTTGTCCGCACGGGTGACCAGGAGCGTGCAGCCGTCGATCCTCAATCGTATACGGAGTCGATCGCTCAGGGAGGCGACTTCCTCGGCGGGCCGATCGGAGAACGCGTAGAGGGTCGGTCCCCAGGAACTCTGACCGATCCCGACGAATCCGGAACTCTTGAGCGCGTCGACGATCGTGGAGGCGTGCAGCGAGGTGTAAGAGCCTCCCTGCGCCGGGGCGAATATGGCGCCGACGTGAGCTTGTAGTTCCGTCAGTGCGGCACCGAACGTCGATAGATCGCGTTCCAGTACGGCCGGGATGAGATCCAGGAGCACGATCCGGCAGAGGCGTCCGGTCACCCGATCGGGAATTGGTGGTAACCCGGCGAACGCGCGAACTTCCTCGGCCCCGCAGAGCCCATGTAACCCGGGGGGCTGAATGACGAGAATCGACCATTCCTCGGGGAAGGCGTGACGGGCCACGAGCGGCGGGATTGCCGTCCTTTTCATCCGGCCCCCATCGACGATCATCCCTCCGAGCTGAAAACCGTGAATGCCGATTCCCGAGCGACTGCCGCGCCCAGTGAGCTGGGCCAGTTCTTCGACGCTTGGCTCAACGCCTCCCGCCTTGAGCGTCAAGGCACTCGCAATCGCCAGACTGAGCTGAGTCCCGACGCCGAGTCCGACATGCTCCGAAGGTGCTCGCAGGACGCGAATCCGAGCCGGACGTAACACGTCGCCTTCCGCGGCGAGGCGATCCTGGAGACGGACGACGAGTTGTTCGACCCGTCCGGCCAGCGGCCCCTCGACCTGCCATCGTTCAGCAGGATCGGCCCGGATCTCGATCGAGGGTTCCTGGATCATTAGTCCAAGGCCGCCGAACTGCCGTCGGGATTCGGGCCCCCATCCCAGCAATCCGAAATGGAGCCGGCTCGGCGTCCGGATGCGCACGCGACGGTCCATCATGGCGGTGACGGCCTCACATCGGGATCGATACCGCGGCGAACGGCGGTCTCGCGGAGGAATTCATCGAGCAAACGGAAAGCGGCTTGCTCCGATGGTCCGCCCGTTTTCTGGACGAGGACCTCGAGCTTGCGAAACTCGAGGAGCAATTCCTTCAACGGGAGCCATGCGGTGCGCGTGGCCAGAACCGCCGCCTCGACGACTGCATGTTTCGCCCGGTTGAAACCGAAGAAATCCCGATGCCGTCCGTGCGCGACCGTCTCGACGACGATCCGCGTACGATCCTGGCGGTCGTCGAGATCGACGACGCGAAACTCGTAGAATCGGCAGGAATCGAGCAGGATCACGCCGTCGACGACATCAGCCGGCCGGGTCGGCGGCGGTGGCTCGACAGCCGCCCCGATTGCCGTCTGGGCCAGGAGCAGGACATCATCGGTGACATGCAGCACCCCCTCACCGCGTGCCCTCAAATTGGCGTAAGTCGTCGAAGTTTGATAGGGGCGCAGGACGAACCGCTCCATGTTCATACCGGCGTCGACTTCCGGTCCCATGGGCGCGATGTTCAAGACATTCTCGGCGCTCAGGCTTGTCACGATTCCTTCGAGTATCACGCGCAGGCCTCGCCGGTCTCCTCGGCGCATCCGGGCTGGTCCACGATCCGGTCCGCTGAATCGGCCGGCCGGTCGCCGGTCGCCTCACGACGAGCCTGGTGACTGACCTCGGGCACCGTCAGGAAACCCCACTCCAAAGCTTGATCCTGCCGATAGAACTTGCTCAGAGTCAAGGCGGTTCTGGCTTTCATCATCTCGTAGCCCAGGTAGAAGGCATGCGACGGGTCGTCGACCCCCATCTGGTCGAAGAGCCGGAATGGATCGGAGTCACTCAGGTAATACTGATTGTTGAGGGCATGAATCAGCCCACCCTCGGCGAAGATCCGCCAGTTCGGGTCGCGGATCCGCCTCTGGATCTCGGCGAGGTTCTCGTCGCCGTACTCGAAGAGTCGAGGATCTCGCAAGGCGACCAATCGCGGCTCGAGGTGCTTGGGCAAGGTCCGACGCGCCACGGCATGATGGACGAGCCTGCGTGCCAGGTCCAGTTCGCGGATCGATGAACGCGCCCAATTGATGACCGCCGTGGTCAGCACGCTCCGGATCCGCAACTCCTCGCAAAAGCCCGCGAGGATCGTGTTGACACCGGCCGAGTCGACGTCGGTCAGCTCGGTCAGGTTGCCGATGCCCATCATCATGGCCGCCTCCGGATAGCGTCGACGCACCTCGAGGTATCTGCCGAGCGAGGCGGAGAAGCCGAAACCGATCGGCTCGATGATCGGATCGATCCGGAACGGCACACCCTTGCCGTCGAGGAACTCGACGGTCTGATCGAGCCCCTCGAGCGTCCCGGGCTGATCGGGAATCGCGACGACCTCGACGCCCCATTCCACGGCCTGCTCGCGGTTATCGGCATGGACGCTGAGCGCGAGTTCGGCACCGGCCGTCGCGGCGTCCGCGACCTCAACCGGATCGAAGCTGTCGATGGAAACACGGACCCCTTCCTGCCGGAGTGCGCGCGTTGCATCACCGACACCCGTCCATTGCATGCCCGGGACGCAACCAAGGTCGATGACGTCCGCCCCCTCGTCGCGGAGCCGCCGGGCTTCCTCGATCAGGGCATCGAGCGTGAAGCGAGGAGCATGATTGATCTCCGCCAGGATTTCGATCGAGTAGTTGCCATAGCCGCTCTCAGGCTGGCTTCCGTGTCCGAAATGGCGTGGTAAGTCCCTGAGGTCCACCGGTCCCCTCTCCACGGGAATCCCGCGCGCTTTCTCGATGATCGGCCCAAGATCGCCGACGCAATAGCCGGGTAGTATGATCCGCTCGACATCCTCGGGTATCTCCAGGTGTCGGGCGACCCATTTCGGCGTGAGTAAGGCTGCCACGGAGATCGGCAACACCGTGACCTGGGCCGAGAAACCGGCTAGGGGTGCCAGCTCGTCCACTACCTGTCTAAGGGCGAATTCCGCGAGCCGGCCGGTGACAAAGAGGTAGCGAGGGCGATCCACCATGATTGTATCGATTCCGCCGGTACCTCCCGGCTGCGCCGGACCCAACGAAGGCCTAGGAGCGAACGGCTCCCCCGTTGACCCGGAGGATTTGCCCGGTGAGAAACTCCGCGGCCGGGCCCACCAGGAAACAGGCGGCCTCGGCGACGTCCTCAGGGGTACCCCATCGGCCCATCGGGGTCTCGCGGAGAACGCGATCGTTCCATTCCCGGGACGCCGTAATTCCCCACGCGGTCTTGATCCAACCGGGGGCGAGTGCATTGACCCGAACCTTCGGTGCCAGGCTCAGCGCCAGGCTGCGGGTGAAAGCCATGATCGCGCCTTTGGTCGCGGAGAAGAGCTCGCCCGAGTCGCCTTCCATGCCATTCTCCGCCTGGTCCCATCCCATGGTCACGATCGCGCCCCCACCCTGGCTCGTCATAAGCCGGCCAACGGAGCGGCAAAGCCGGATCGTTGCGACAACATCCACGTCCCAGAGGAGCTGGAGCTTGTCATCGAACGAAAGCTTCGCGGCCGGGCCGGTCAGAGTATCCGCACCGGCGATGTGGAGCCAGGCGTCCAGGCCGCCCCACATTGACCATGCCTCCTCCACGAGCCAGTTACCGGCTTCGCGATCCGCGAGATCCGCCATGAGTACGGCGGAACGGCATCCGCAGTCCCGAACGGCCATCGCGACATCCTCGGCGGCGTCTCGCGACGTCCGACCGTGGACGACCACGTCGGCCCCGGCTTGAGCCAAGGCAAGCGCCACGGCCCGGCCGATCCCGGACGTCGAGCCCAGTACGACAGTCCGATACCCTTTCAAGTCCACCGCGAACGGATCCCTATCATCAAGAACTCGGTTTGTGGGATCGGGCGAGTCTGGCCCGACACGCACCAGCTCGCGTAGATTCGTCTTATTCCTCATCCACGTTAGCCCGACGAGCTTTCGCGAAACAAGACGAGTCTGCAACATGGGCACTGCGCTCCGGCGAATCCGACGACTGCTGTCTCTCCTGCAAATCTCCTGGTCGATCGTCGGGATCACTCTTGTCGCGCTCTGCGTGACCGAAGCGGGCTTTCGAATGATCTTCGCCGTGAAAGACCGATTGAGTGCCGAATCCCGCCCCGATCGACGGGTCCTCGTCGATGGCTACGGCGGTGTGACGTGGCCCGTGCAGCATTATCGCGAGATCGAGTCGCTCCAGGAGCGCTGGGAGCCATACGCTTATTTTCGCCCGAAGCCCTTTCACGGCGAGACCATCACGATTGGGGACGACGGACTGAGGACGACGTGGCAACCCCCCTACCCTGCCCCGGAGCCGGTTGAAATCCTGATGCTCGGGGGTTCCTCGCTCTGGGGCTTCGGCGCCCGCGATGATCGGACAATCCCGTCGTTACTCGCTCGCGATCTCTTCGAGCGCAAATGGGACGTGCGTATCAGGAACCTGGCCGAGATCGGCTACGTGAACACCCAGGAGGTTATCGCCCTGATTCGCGAACTTCAATCGGGATATCGTCCCGACCTTGTCATCTTCTACGACGGCGTCAACGACACCACCTCGGCGTTGCTGGAACGAGAGGCCGGCCTGACGACCAACGAGGTCAACCGTCGTCGAGAGTTCAACATCCTGCAATCCCCCTCCCGGCTGGCCGGGGCACTCGTAGGCAATCTCATCAAAGACTCGGGCTCATATCGCTTTGCCCAGTCGGTCCGGAATCGTCTATCGAAAGCCGGAGGAGAGAAGGAGGCACCCGAAGAGACGTTGCGTGACCGGCTCGCCCGGGAAGTCGTCCGTAAGTTCGAGGCCAATGTGGACATCGTGGAACGCCTGGGTCGAGAATTCCAGTTCCATCCCGTATTCTTCTGGCAGCCGGTCATCTTCACCAAGCCGACCCTCGTACCCTTCGAGCGCGAGGAGTCAGCGAGATATGGCTGGACAGAGCCGATGTTTCGGGCCGTACTCCTGGAACTCCACGCCTCAACGCTACCGCGCGGCAATACCGCATTCCATGACCTGAGCGATCTCTTCTCGAATTCCCATGATCTGGTGTTCATTGACTACTGCCACACAACTGAGTCCGCCAACGCGCGCATCGCGCATGCGATCGCCGAGGACATCACGGCGATGCTTTCCCTGATCCGACCGGCGCGACGAAAGCCGACGGATGATGATGGCAGACCGAGAGGAGGGAGTGTAAATTGACACGACACGGAACAACAATCGACCTCTCCGAAATACACCATGCCCACGATCCACGCAGATGTCCCAAACGCTGAACTCCGCATCGTCAAGGACGCCACGTGCACGTTCTGCGGCTGCCTTTGCGATGACATCACCTTGCGTGCCGAAGGCGATCGGATCGTCGAAGCTCGGAATGCGTGCGGGCTCGGCGAGTCGTGGTTCTTGAAGCAGACTGCGACGGATTTGCCGGCGTGCCTCATTGAGGGCCAGCACGCGACGCTGGATGAAGGCATCGAGCGAGCGGCCCGAATCCTCCTGGAAGCCCGGTATCCGCTCATCTTCGGGTTGGACGAGACGACCAGTGAAGCCCAGCGCCTGGCCGTCCGGATTGCGGATCGGGTCGGAGGCTGCATCGACACGACCACGGATAATTGCTACGGGGCCCCAGTGATCGGCTTCCAGGAACTGGGCGAGGTGACCTGCACGCTGGGAGAGATCCGGAACCGAGGCGACCTGATCATCTTCTGGGGCTCCGATCCGGTCGAGAGCCATCCTCGGCACTTCGAACGCTACAGCCTGATGCCCGGAGGCACCTTCGTATCACGCGGACGCGAGGACCGCTATTGCGTGGTGGTCGATACGTTCGCATCCAAGACCGCGGAGGCAGCCGATCAGTTCATCCCGATCAAGGCGGGACAGGACTTCGAGTCATTCTGGGTCCTGCTCGCGCTGGCGAAGGGAATCGAGCTGGATGCCGCGCGGGTCGAGGAGGAAACCGGAGTCCCCTTGACCACCTGGCAGACCTTGATGGATCGGATGAAGCAGGCGAGCTATGGTGTGATCCTCTACGGTGGAAACTCGATGTCCTCGCCTGGAAACCATCTCGATACTCACGCTCTCCTTGCCCTGGTTCGCTCGATGAACGACCACACCCGGTTCGTCTGTATGCGAATGATCGGCCGCGGGAATCCCAAAGGTGCCGAGAATGTCCTGACCTGGCTGACGGGTTATCCCTATGCCGTGAACCTGTCTCGGGGCTATCCGCGTTATGGCCCCGGCGAATACAACGCGGCCACGATCCTGGAACGCGGCGAGTGTGACGCGGCCATGACCCTCGGATTCGAGGCGATCCACAAAATCTCGGCGGCCTCGCGCGAACACCTTGTCCGTATCCCCCGGATCGCCGTTGGCCCGTCGGATGCGGCTTCCATGCCGGGCTGGTCGGTGGAATTCCACACGGCGACCTATGGGATCAATACGCCGGGCACCGTGTATCGCATGGACGGCGTGCCGATCCCGCTACGACCCGCCATCGAATCCCCGTCGCCGACTCAGGATGAGGTGCTCAGGGCGATCGAGAAACGCGTACGAGCCTCTTGAGGCCGATCCACGAAGAGGATGCTATGGCCCTGACCTTGAGATACGAGGCGAGAACCGCGGTCCCGATTGAAGTCGAAGGGGTGATCCCGGATCGGCTTCGAGGGAAATCAATGGCCGAGATCGAGCGGCTCGAGATTCTCCTCGGTAACCGCAACGTCCCGATAGCCGAGTTGTTTGCCGTCTCGGGAGATCCCGAGGACGGCCGAATCGAATTCGAAGGTGATCTGGGAGGTGTTCATTTCATCGGGTTCGGGATGGCCGGCGGGGAAATCCACATCCACGGCAATGCCGGCCGTCATCTCGGCGGTCAGATGAGTGGGGGAACGATCCGGGTCGAGGGGAATGCCGGCGACTGGGTCGGAGCCGAGATGCGCGGGGGCCTGATCCAGGTCTCCGGCCATGCCGGCCATCTCGTCGGTTCGGCTTATCGCGGTAGCAAGCGGGGCATGACCGACGGTACCATCCTGATCGGCGGCGACGCCGGCGACGAGGTCGGCGTCAGGTTGCGGCGCGGGATCGTGGCCGTGAAGGGCTCGTGCGGCGACTCGCCCGGCTTCAACATGATCGCCGGTTCGATACTGGTCTTCGGGAAATGTGGCGTGCGGGTCGGGGCCGGCATGCGCCGAGGGACCATCGGACTCTTCGGAGCGGAACCGCCCTCGCTGCTACCCACCTTCCGACCCACCGGGGCCTTCCGACCCTTGTTCCTGCGCCTTCTCCTCGGTGAACTCGTCCGACTGGGCTTCCCGGTGGACGAAGGACTGATCCACAGCGATCTTTCACTCTATCATGGGGACCTCATTGCCCTGGGCAAGGGCGAGGTCTGGATGCGCGGGGTATCATGACCAGAGAGTATCTCAAGATCGCTGGCGGGACCGTTTACGACCCCGCGAACGGCATCGACGGGCAGATCCGCGACATTTGGATCGCCGACGGGTCGATCGTCGAACCGCCCGCAGATCCCGACGTCCGGCCGGCTCGCGTCATCGACGCCGCGGGGATGGTCGTCATGCCCGGCGGGGTCGACATGCACTGCCACATCGTCGGACCCAAGGTCAACCATGGTCGCAAGCTGTCCCCCGACCACAATCGTGATAGCCAGCCGGTCCGCCGCACCCGGCTGACTCACAGCGGCACGATGGGGAGCGTCCCCAGCACGTTCGCCACGGGTTACAAGTATGCCGGGATGGGTTATACTACGGCATTCGACGCCGCCATCCCTCCCCTCTTCGCCCGCCACGCCCACCAGGAACTCGAGGATACGCCCTGCATCGATAAGGGTTTCTTCGCGCTGATGGGGAACAACCATTACGTGATGCGGTCGATCCAGCGCGGGGAGCACGAGAAGCTTCGGGCATTCGTCGGGTGGTTGCTGGGTTCGGCGAAGGGGTTTGCGGCGAAGCTCGTCAATCCGGGGGGCGTCGAGGTCTGGAAACAGCGCCAGGCCGGAAACGTCAAGGATCTCGACACGCCCGTCGACCACTTCGGCATCACCCCGAGACAGATCATCCGATCGATGGCCCAGGTCGTGGACGAACTCCGGCTCCCCCATTCGGTTCACATCCACACCAACAACCTGGGCCTCCCCGGCAACTGGAACACGACGCTCGAGACGATGAGGCTGCTGGAAGGCCATCGCGGACATCTCACTCACATCCAGTTTCACAGCTATGGTGGTGGGGACCAGGATGAGGAAACCTTCTGCTCGAAGGTCGAACCGCTCGCCGAGTACGTGAATGCTCACCCGAACATCACGGTGGACGTCGGCCAGGTGGTCTTCGGCCGCACGACGAGCATGACCGCTGATGGGCCGGCCGGCTACTACCTGAGCCGGCTCTACAAGAGCAAATGGTTCAGTGCCGACACCGAGCAAGAGGAAGGTTGCGGCGTCGTGCCGATCGAGTACAAGAACACGAGCCTGATCCACGCCTGGCAATGGGCGATCGGGCTCGAATGGTACCTGCTCGTCGAGGATCCGTGGAGGATCGTGATGACCACGGATCACCCGAACGGAGGCTCGTTCCTGGCCTACCCGCAGATCATTCGCCTCCTGATGGATCGGACCTTCCGCCAGGACATCCTCAAGACCGTCCCGGCGGCCGTTCGCGATCGGTCCCTCCTCAAGGAGCTCGACCGGGAATACTCCTTGTCGGAAATCGCGATCATCACGCGGGCCGGGCCGGCCCGCATCCTCGGCCTGAAGAACAAGGGACATCTCGGCCCGGGTGCCGATGCCGACGTCACCATCTATACGCCCGACTCCAATCGCGAGACGATGTTCGAGTTGCCTCGGCACGTCATCAAGGCGGGCCGGATCATCGTCGAACAGGGGGAGATTCGCGAGGATGTGCAGGGCAAGACGCTCATCGTCGCACCCGATTACGACCGCGAGGTCGAACCCGACATCCGCGGCTGGTTCGAGGGCTCCTATTCGATTCAGTGGCGAAACTACCCCGTCGAGGAAGCCGCGATCCCGGACCGGGAAGTGATCTCATGTCAAGCATGATGCCAGGCGAATCCGGGGCGAATCGGGATCAAGGGTCACTCCGCTCGATGGTGGAGGATACCTTCGCGGAGGCGTTCCCGATGACGGCGACGCGGGTCATCGTGACGGCCGAATCGCGCAGATGGGCAATGATCGCGGGACAGACGATGACCGGATATGCCACGAGCGTGATCTCCTGCGACGCCGAGGCCGCAATCGAGCGTGAACTCGTCGTGGCCGAAACACCCGACGGCCGCCCCGGCGTGAGCATCCTGGTCTTCGCATTCAGTCGCGACGCCCTCGAGAAGGTCCTTTCGAACCGGGTCGGACAATGCGTCATGACCTGCCCGACGACCGCCTGCTACAACGGCCTGCCTCCCGGCGAGAAAACCATCGGCGTCGGAAGTCGATTGCGGTACTTCGGCGACGGCTGGCAGATTTCCAAGAAGATCGGAGGCCGGCGCTACTGGCGTATCCCGGTGATGGACGGAGAGTTCCTCTGCGAAGAGACATTCGGGACGATCAAGGGGGTGGCCGGCGGGAATATCATCGTCATGGGAAGCGATCCCGCGGCGACCCTCGAAGCCACCGAGTCGGCTGCGGACGCTATGCGACGATGCCCCGACATCATCCTCCCCTTTCCCGGCGGGATCGCCCGTTCAGGCTCGAAGGTCGGCAGCAAGTACAAGAGCCTGCGAGCCAGCACGAACACCGCCTTCACGCCGACGCTCCGCGGGGTCGTCCCGACCGCGATGCCTCCCGATGCCCGGTGTGCCTACGAGATCGTGATCGACGGGCTCAGCCTGGAATCCGTCGAGCGTGCGACCGCCGCCGGCCTCCGCGCGGCCACGTTGCCGGGTAAGTCCATCATCGCGATCACCGCGGGGAACTATGGCGGAAGCCTGGGTCCGTTCCACATCCGTCTCCAGGACGTCTTGAGTCGCTATCCCAATGGCTGATTCGACCATGCAAGCATCTCGCGCCTTGTTTCTGACAATGCCCATCATCGTCTTCGGGCTGGGTATGGCTCGAGGTGACGAGCTCGCTGTGATCGAATCGATGGAACAATTGCGGTTCCATGCCCCGCCGCAGAACGGTACGACGAGCCTTGTAGATGGCCGGAGCGGCAAGGCGATCGAGTTCCAATTCGACCAGGGCAGTCAAGGCAGTTTCGCGACGAGCAACATTCACGGCACGCCCGAATGGGATCGCGCCGCGGGCTTTTCCTTCTGGGTCAAGGGGGACGGATCGGCCCAGGTGGCGGGACTGGAGTTCATCTTCGACGAAGACTACGCGGTCCGTTATGATCTCGCCTTCCCGATCAAGGGCTCGGATTGGAACAAGGTCACCGTCGCCTGGCAGGACCTGTTACCGGTCCTCCCGGGGCCCAGGGCCCGGCCGCTGGGCACGAAGGAGGGCAATCCTCCCTCGAAATTGTCCGGGCTGTGGGTCGGCCGTTGGTGGTACTGGGCCGACTATCCGGCGCTCAAGTTCGCGATCGACGATATCCGCTTGGAGCCGAGGATCGTCCGCGACTTGAAAGACGATCGACCCGCGGGACCGCCCCTGGCGCGCGTGTTCGAGAAGCTCAGGGCCGGCAAGCCGATCACCATCGTGACCATGGGCGACTCGCTGACCGATAAGCGACACTGGGCCAATCGCGAGACCTGCTGGATCGACCTCCTGCGTGAACAACTCCAGGAGAGATATCGCTCCGACGTCACCCTCGTAAACCCCGCAATCGGCGGGACGCAACTGCGTCAGAATGTCATCCTCATACCACGATGGCTGCGCCATTCGCCCGAGCCGGACCTGGTCACGATCTTCTTCGGCTACAACGACTGGGACGGTGGGATGCGCGGTGAAGAGTTCACACGGGCTTGCGAAGACGCGATCGACCGGGTCCGTTGCGCGACGAACGGCAAGACCGAAGTCCTCCTGATGACGACCAATCCCTCGGTCGATCGATGGGAAACCATGGGCGAGCTGGCCGAAGCCTGTCGTAAAGCCGCCCGCAGCCGCAATGCCGGCCTGGCCGACACGGAGCGTGCGTTCCATGCGGCCGGTCAGAACGATCGAGGGCGACTCTATGTCCACGACCGCGTCCACCTGGCCCGCGCCGGGCATGAGGTCGTCGCCGAGGCGATCTTGAAGGCGATAGGTTCGGAAGGCCGCTGAGTCGGATGCGCCGCATCTGCCAACGTCGCTCGAAAAGGACCGGCCCTGCTATCTCCGATCCCCAAACCGAGGTAAAATCGAGTTTGTCGCGAAGGGACTGGGATGAACCTTGGTGTCCGCTTCCGGCGTGAGCTCTCCTGGGGGCTTCGCTGGCAAGAGCCGGCTCGACCCCAGCCACCTCTTCTGTCCGGGCGCGTCGGGCTTCGGGTGGCTGGGGTCGGCGTCCGCAGGACGACGCCCCCAGGCGCGTCCACCAGGGCGAGCCGGGACTCCCGGTCTTGGCCCGGTTCTGTTACTACAGCGTCGCAAAATCACAGTTTGTCCGCACCTGGCCCAACCGATCGAGCCGGTCGTTTCCCTCGCAAAGTCAATAGGGATGATCGCAATGTCTCTGAATCGTCGAACCACCTGGATCGTCGAGATGATCCTGGCACAGGCCGAGGATCTCAAGATCGCCGCACACCCAGTGGAGGGAGGCGGACGGTTCGTGGATTGCGGGATCAAATCTCGCGGGGGGCTGCTCGCCGGTCTCGAGCTGGCGCGGATCTGCCTGGCAGACCTGGCGCAGGTCACGCTCGTCCCCGGCGAGCTATCGGGCCGGACGATCCTCCAGGTCCAGGTCGTCACCGATCATCCGGTCCGCGCCTGCCTCGCCAGCCAGTATGCCGGCTGGGCAATCCAGGAAGGGAAGTACTTCGCGATGGGCTCCGGCCCGATGCGCGCCGCCGCAGGCACCGAGACCCTTTACGACACCATCGGCTTTCGCGAGTCGGCCGAGGAGGTCGTCGGCGTGCTGGAGACACGCAAGCCTCCCACGGCGGAGGTCGTTGACAAGATCGCATCCGCCTGCCGCCTCTATCCCAACCACGTGACGCTGCTGGTGGCCCCGACCGCAAGCCTGGCCGGTGGTGTCCAGATCGTGGCCCGATCCATCGAGACCGCCTTGCACAAGCTCGTCGAGCTGAAGTTCGACCTGACCCGGGTCGTCTCGGCACAAGGCACGGCCCCCCTGCCCCCGGTCGCCGCCAGCGACCTCGAGGCGATCGGCCGCACCAACGACGCCATCCTGTACGGCGCCCGAGTGATCCTCACCGTGACGGGCGACGACACGAGCCTGGAATCGATCGGCCCTCAGGTCCCTTCGTCGTCCTCACGCGATTACGGCGATCCGTTCGCCGCCATCTTCACACGCTACAATAACGACTTCTACGCGGTGGACCCCCTGCTGTTCAGCCCGGCCGAGGTCGTGTTCCAGAATATCGAGACGGGGCGCGTCCAAGCGTTCGGCCAGATTGACCCCGGTGTCCTGACCCGCTCTTTCAATTATTGATCGGGAAGACGAGACGCGGATCATTCCCGGCTCCAAGACGTTGGCTCGGCGGGTCCATGAAGTCCTTGATTGCCCTGGTATCGGAATCGGGCTGGCACGTCGCAGACCTCCATCGCGCGGCGGATCGGCTCCACGTCCGGCTTCAGGCCATCCCGTTTCCCGCGATCTCGGCCTCGGTCGGCATGGACCGGAGTGGTTCCACGATCGTCGCCAGGGGGCGCGACATGCTCAAAGCTGATGGCGTGCTCGTGCGAATGATGCCGCCCGGCAGCCTGGAGCAGGTCGTCTTCCGGCTGGACGCCCTTCATCGAGTCGCGGCGAGTGGAATACCGGTCCTCAATCCTCCCCGAGCGGTGGAAGCGGCCGTCGATAAGTATCTGACCCTGGCCCTGCTCGGGTCGTCGGGGCTGTCGGTCCCGCCGACCTGGGCCGGAGAGTCGGCGGCGGAAGCCTTGACCGCCTTCGATCAGTTCGGAGGCGACGTCGTGGTCAAGCCACTGTTCGGATCCGAGGGGCGAGGACTGGTCCGCGTCAGCGACCGTGAGCTGGCCTGGCGGACTTTCCACACGCTCGAGCGGCTGGGCGCGGTCCTCTACCTCCAGCAATACATCCGCCACCCCGGTCACGATTTCCGGATCTTCGTGCTGAAAGGCTCTGTACTCGGCTCGATGCGCCGGCATGCGACTCCCGGCGAATGGCGAACGAACGTGTCGCTGGGTGGACGAGCTGAGCTCTGTCCCCTCGACCCGGAAGCCGAGCGGCAGGCGATCCTCGCGGCTCGAGCCGTGGGGGCCGAGATGGCGGGCGTCGACCTGATTCCCGACATGGATCGAGGACGATTGACGATCCTCGAGGTCAACGCCGTCCCGGGATGGCGTGCGCTCGCTCGCGTGACCGGCATCGATGTCGCCTCGGCCGTACTCGCCGTATTGAGAGATTATCGAGGGTAAGCCCGTTACCATGAATCCCGGACCAGAGCCATTTCAAACAAGGGGAATCTCGGGGTCGGACCTGAGTCCGGGGCGGCTCGCACAGATTGCCTGTCTTATGGAGGTGACCGCGCGAAAGCCGGGGAACGTCCACCGGACCAGGGATTTCCCGGATCTCACCTTCCTGGATTTCGTGCTGAGTGCCAGTGCGGTCGTAGGGTCCCTCGAGCGGACGATCCGGGACGGCGTGGGTGCGGCGGTCCTCGGCGCCATAGAGGCGACGCGACGCGTGGTCGCCACCAACACGAATCTGGGGATCGTGCTGCTGCTGGCGCCGCTGGCAGCCGTCCCGGACGGGGTCGGACTGGAGGCAGGAATCGAGTCCGTCCTCGAAGCCACGACCGTCGACGACTCCCGGGCCGTCTACCGGGCCATCCGGATGGCCCAGCCCGGTGGCATGGGCGATGTCCCGGATCAGGATCTCGCGAGTGAGCCGACCATGAACCTTCGCGATATCATGCGCCTCGCCGCAGACCGGGACCTGATCGCCAGGCAGTATGCCAACGGATTTCGGGAAGTCCTGGGCGAGGCCCTGCCAGCACTCCGACGTTTCATCGACTCGGAGCATCCGATGGAGACCGCCATAGTGGGGACATACTTGACCTTGCTCGCACGGCATCCCGATTCGTTGGTCGCTCGCAAAGCCGGAATCGAAAATGCCCGGGACGTCTCTCGTCGCGCCGCCGAGATCCTCGACGCCGGCTGGCCCGAACGCACGGAGGCCCGGCATGAGTGCGACGCGTTCGATGAATGGCTTCGCGATCCTTCCCGCCGGCTCAATCCCGGCACAACGGCCGACCTGGTCACGGCGGCCTTGTATGCCGTCCTGCGAGATGGAACAATAAAGTTACCCCTTGCGTGCACCTTTTCCTGGCAATCTTACTGAGGCCCACCGGTTCGAAGGATTCTTCGAATTCCGAAGCTTCAGTCCATCCCATTCTCTTTCCACGGAGCGGTGCGAGGTCATGGTAACCGTCTCTGATGATCAACTTGCCTCGCTGGCGCAGCGGATCATCGATCTCGCCAATCCTCGTCGCGTTATCCTTTTCGGATCTCAGGCGAGGGAAACGGCAAGGGAAGGCTCCGACATCGATCTCCTGATCGTCGAGGATCGTCCGATGGGAGACCAGCGTAGTCGGCGTCGCGAGATCGCACGGATTCGCCGTGGCCTGCCTCTACTGGGAGTCCCGATTGATATTCTCCTCTTCACCCCCGACGAAGTCGAGAAATGGCGGCAAACGACGAACCACGTCGTTAGCCTTGCATTGCGTGAAGGGAAGGTCCTCTATGGGCGACCTTGAGCATGCCAGGTCACTCCTACTCATGGCGCAAGCCGATCCGAACGTACTCCGAGGCATGCTGAGCCCAGCACTTCCGGCCCACAACTCTTACTTTTCTGATGAGATCTTCGGCTTTCATGCACAGCAAGCCGCCGAGAAATGCCTCAAAGCGTGGATCGCGAGCCTGGGTATGCAGTATCCGCGGACTCATGATCTCATGGCCCTGATTGAAGAGTTGACCGTAGCGGGCGAAGATACCACCAATCTTGATGCGCTCATCGATCTGAATCCATTCGCTGTTGAATACTGATACCAATCCATGGCTTCGGAGGATGACGAATTGGATCGGAACACTGCTCTCAAGGAAGTCCGAGCACTCTTCGAACGTGTAATCATCAGGATACGACCGGCTGAATAGGAAGGTTTAGGGACCCGCAGGCAATGTCCACCCCGCGTTTCAAAGTCCGCGTCACCAAGGATTACCTGGTCTTCTGCTCGGGGCATTTCATCACCTACCAAGGGGATCAGTGCGAGCGAATCCATGGCCATAACTATCGGACCGCCGTCGAGGCGGAAGGCGACCTCGACGAGAATCATTACGTGATCGACTTCATCGCGCTCAAGGAGATGACGAAGTCGGTCATCGAAGAGCTGGATCACCGGATGATGCTGCCGACTCGCAGCCGACAGATCCTCTTGCAGGAAGAGGGCACCAACATCCGCGTGACATACGGAGACCGATACTGGAGCTTCCCGCGCGATGAGTGCGCCCTCGTCCCGATCGCCAATACGACGGCCGAGCTGCTGGCCGACTATATCGCCGGTCGGATTCGCGACGCGATGGTCGACCGAGGTTGGAGCCTGCCGCGTGTGCTCCGCGTCGAGGTCGAGGAGAGCTTCGGCCAGTCCGCCGAGGTCGAATGGCGGCGCGATTGACCGCCTCTATGCCCTCTCAAGCCCTACCAACTCCCGGCGGCCGATCCTCCCATCATGTATCGACGAGCCGACCAGGACCGCCGACGCTCCCGCATCTCGCAGGTCTACGATTTCCGGAACACTGGCGATCCCGCCCCCGACAGTGATCGAGACCTCGGGATATTCCTCCCGAATCGCGTCGAGCAGTCGATCGGTCCCGGCCCCCAGCCCCGTCCCCACCCGGCTGAGCTCGAGGATGATCAGGCGCGTGGCCCCCTTCGCAATGGCCCGGCCCGCAATCTCGATGGGGTCTTCCGTCATCCAGTCCGCGCCCGGAGCGAGCCTCGGACGACCGCCGAAGAGATCGAGGCTGAAGATGGTCCTATCCGGCCGGAACTGCTCGATCAGACCGGCCAGCCCATCCGGCCCCGAAACGCTCTCGAGCCCCACCACGGCATTCCAATTGGGCAAGCCGAGATCCAGTAGAACGTCTGCCGATCGGGCATCGTGCAGGCCCGCGTCAATCCAGAGGTCGAGCCCCAGGTCGATGAGCGCTCGATAAAGGGCGATACTCGGAGCTGCTCCCGAGATGGCATCCAGATCCGCCAGGTAGAGGGACTCCAGGCCGAGACCATCGCGTATGGCGGTTGCCAGCGGGATTGGTCGAGGAATCGCTTGCCAAACGCTACGCAGGGGCTGATACTGATCTCTCCGGCCGCCGACCGCGTGAACGGCCTGGCCTCCCTTCAAATCGATGACCGGTACAACTCGGAAGTGCATTCGGCTGATGACTTTCGGAAGATCGTCCACGATCCTGGTTCACGAATGGGTGACCGGCGGGGGTCTGGCAGACGCTCACTTGCCTCCCTCCTGGGCTGTCGAGGGCCGCGCCATGCGACGGGCCATCGCGTCCGATTTCGCCGCCTTGCACGGGAACCGGGCTCACGTCATTGTCACGCTCGACGCGCGACTCCCGGATGATCCCGGGCCCTGGACCATCGAGCGGATCGACCCCTGCCAGGGGAACCATCGGGTCCGCGACCTCGCCGGCCTCGCCGATTTTACCGTGCTGGTCGCACCCGAAACCACGGGAATCCTGGCCCGACTCACGCGCGAGTTCCAGGACCGCGGGGCCAAGGTGCTGGGCTCGTCTGTCGAAGCGATCGAGCTCACCGGCAACAAGGATCGGCTCGCCCGATGGCTCGAGGAGCGTGGGATTCCCACGCCCCGGAGCCGGACAATCTCGCCAGCCTCGGGATTGCCTGCCGACATCGAGTATCCCGCCGTACTCAAGCCGGTCGACGGTGCGGGCTCGATCGACACATATTATCTGAGTGATCCGCGAACGCTGCACGCGGATGCCCGCAATTTACCGGTCGCCTTGCTCCAGCCGTTCGTCCCCGGAGTGCCGATGAGTGGGAGTTTCCTGGTCGATCTCCATGCAAGGGCCTGGCTGATCGGAATCGGAGTCCAACACGTTGCTATTCACGATGGCCGGTTCGGCTATCGAGGCGGGAGTTTGCCGTCGCCCTGCCGATCGGCCGAACCCCAGCTACGCCCGGTGCTGGAAGGCATACCTGGACTTCGCGGATTCGTCGGCGTCGACTACCTCTGGGACGCGGGACAGGGCCGGGCGACCGTGTTGGAAATCAATCCGAGGCCGACGACCTCATGCGTCGGCCTGACCCGGCTCTTGCCGCCGGGGCGCCTCGCCGAGGCATGGCTGGCGGCCTTCGATCGCGTGCCGGTCAACGTTGCGTCGTTGAGCGGCCTCGCGGAACTGGTCCACGGCCAGACACCACTGTCCTTCGACGCCGCGGGCGGCGTGGTCCTTGATCGCGGAGTGGTCCGATGATCGATTGTCTCCATTCCCAACGGACTTCGTGGATCGGGCTGGATATCGGCGGGGCCAACATCAAGGCGGCCCACGGCTCCGGCAAGGCTCAGACGGTCCCATTCGAGGTCTGGAAACGGCCCGAAGAGCTCGCCCAGGCCATCGCCGCGATCGCCGCCACGCTCCCGCCGAGCGATTGCGCCGCTGTCACGATGACGGCTGAGTTGTGCGACTGCTTCCCAACCAAGGGTGTGGGAGTCAACGCGATCCTCGACGCCGTGATCGACGCCCTATCAGTCCAGTCGATCCTGGTCTGGGGCCTGGACGGCCAGTTTCATGAGCTCGCCGAAGCCCGGCGGAATCCCGCACTGGTCGCCGCGGCCAACTGGCTGGCCCTGGCGACGCTCGCCGCGAGGCTCCTGCCCGAGGAGCCGACCCTCTTGATCGATATCGGTACGACTACGACAGACCTCATCCCCATGCACAGGGGGACCGTGGTCGCCCGCGGCCGGAGTGACACCGAGCGGCTCCAGGCCGGCGAGCTCGTCTATGCAGGCATCCGCCGGACTCCGGTCTGTGCTCTGGCAACCGAACTCCCCTTCCGGGGGGTTCCCACCGGCCTGGCTGCCGAGCTCTTCGCCTCCACGCTCGACGTCTACCTCATGCTCGGGGATATCGACTCCAACCCGCTCGATCTCTCCACGGCCGACGGCCGTCCCTCCACACCCGACGCGGCGCGGGATCGACTGGCCCGGATGATCGGAGCCGACCGGGACGGATTCTCCGCCGAGGATGCCCTGGCCTTCGCCCGGTCCGCAGATGCCTGCCTGATAGACCGTCTGTTGAGCGCAGCCGAACGGGCCTGCCACGCCACGATCGGACGACCCACAGCCGTCGTGGTCGCCGGATCCGGCGATTTCCTGGCGGTCCGGCTAGCCCATCGCCTGGTCGGGGCCGATCGGCCCATCATCAGCCTGAAGCAGGCGTGGGGCGAGATCGCTTCTTCCGCCGGCTGTGCCTTCGCCTTGGTCCAGCTCGCATCAGAGCGATTCCATCCGAGCGAGCAAGCCTCTCGCGATCTGCCGCCCAATCCCCTCGTGGAGTCCAAACGGTCGTGATGCCCTCTACGCTGACGGTAGTCAAGGTCGGCGGAAGTCTGCTGGATTGGACCGAGCTACCCACACGCCTAGTGGATTTCCTTCAAGAACACCTTCTCCGGGCCCCGGATTGCCACGTCATCCTGATCGCTGGAGGCGGCCGAGCCGCCGATCTCGTCCGCGATCTCGACCGGATTCACCGGATCGGTGACGAGGTCGCACATCGGCTTGCGATCCGGGCCATGGATCTTTCCGGCATGTTTCTCGCAGCCATGCTGCCCGGCTCGATCACCGTCGATCGACTCGAGGCGTTGCCGGACGCATGGATCGCCGGAAGAATTCCTATCCTACTCGCGGGACCCATCCTGGAGAAGATCGAGCGGCCCGGCGTCGTCCACCTGCCCATGACCTGGGATACGACATCCGATTCGATCGCGGCCCGGATCGCCGTCCACCTTCGAGCCGAGTCCCTGATCCTGCTCAAGAGCGCGTCGCTGCCCCCGGGTACCTGCCGAGACGAGGCAGCTCGACTCCACTGGGTCGACCGACACTTCCCCGAAGTCTCGAACGGCATCACGTACGTCGCATATTTCAACCCTCGCGACCCGTCGTCGAGGCTGGTGGCACTCCCGTGTCACAAGTCTCAAACTTGACGTCCCCACGCGACCCGGTCAGAATCCCGGATACGACAATATGAAGATGGCTTTCGATAACCCGGCGGGAATCCGCCCGAGTGATTCATGTCCCAGCCCAGGCTAATGCCTGTCGAACGACCCGATGTTGCCCCGATGACGATCTCGGAGCGGTTGCGCGGCCAGTTGGTATATTTCATGACGCCCCCCGGCTCGGTCGGCGTCCCCCCTCTGGAAGCGAACGAGTTCTGGCTGGCCCGCGAGGAAGTCGCCCGATGGCTCGATGAGGGGGTCTTCTACCTGGTATCCCCCCTCGATTCGGCCAACGCGACCGAGGTCGAGATTACCGAGGAGCAGGAGGCCTTGTTCGTCTGGCTGAAAAAGCACGGCATCCAGCACCTCCGCCTGGTCGAATAAAGCAACTCAGGAACAGCCATGGCATGATCTGATCAAAATAGAGTACGTAGTCCCCTGGATCTTTGGATCGCCCCCCTCACTCGTCTCGTGACCCGGCATCCGCATACGTCTGCACCACAGGTAAAACCACAATCCAAGCGGAGGGTGACCGGCTCGATCAAGTTTCGTCTCCCGTTGCAACGCGCCCATCGACACCCGCGACTGCGGCAATCCCCGCCCGCCGCCTCGCGTCTCGACAGTCTTCGCTCCCGACCTCGAACTCGCGACAGGCGAGCGGCCGGTATTCATAGTGTTTGCATCGACGGGTTTCCTGGTCATACCAGAGGCACGGCGTGCCGACGAGAGGCTCCCCGTTGGCGCGACGATTCCGGTGATCGACCACGATTTCGAGCAGCAGATCCCGACGCTCCCGCTTGAGTCGTTCCCAGGCCGCCTCGCCGAACTCTTCGAACACGCTGTAGAACGGCGGATGCGTGACGACAAGGCAACATACACCACAGCCGTCGCACGATTCGATGATTGGGAGGCTGCGGTGAGTAGGATTCATGGTACTACCCGCAAGATAACCTTGCCAGTCCGCCAGAGATGCCTTATGTTCACGCGCCCGATTTCCGGGTTGCCCCGCAAACAGTGATCCGGAGATTGCTGGTGGCCTTGGCTTCCTGCCAATCGAAAGACCTCGGCTCCAACCCCACTTCCACCAGCATGACCAAGCGACACTCATCCGACAACCTCCAACTCTCCGGCGCCTGGACGGGTGACGAACCAGCGTGGTCGGATGCTCGGGTTGTGAGTTGGCTCCGCATCTTCCTCTCGCTCGGAATCGCCATGCGACTGGTGCGGTTCGGGCTGAACTATCCGCTCTGGAACGACGAGTCCTTTCTCGCGGCGAACCTCCTGGATCGCGACTTCCTGGGCCTGACCAGGCCCCTGGATTACCAGCAGGTTTGCCCGTTGCTCTTCCTGTGGCTGGAAAAGGCGATCAGCCTGGTATTGGGCTTCGAAGAATGGTCTTTGCGCCTCGTACCCACCGTGGCCTCGATCGCGAGCCTGACGTGTTCCGCCACTTCGCGGGCCGACTTCTCAAGGGAGAGGCGCTCGTGATCGCGGTGGCCATCCTGGCAGTTGGATACACGCCCATCCGCCACGGAGGCGAGGTCAAGCCCTACGCGACCGACTTGCTTCTCGCCGTTGCACTGATCGCCCTGGCCGTGGAGTGGCTTCGGGCTCCCGATCGGCCCGGTTTTCTCTGGGCACTGGCCGCCCTCGGCCCCCTGGCGATCGGGAGCTCGAACCCGGCGATCTTCATCGCCGCAACAGTGGGACTGGTCCTCGCATTCCCCGTCTTGAAGACGCGATCGCTCCGGATGATCGTGCCCTTCGCCCTGTTCGGCATCTTCAGCCTCGCGACTTTCCTGATACTCCTGCGGTGGGTCAATGAGCCCCAGAGGGAGATTGTCATGCCATGGATGCGGGTCTACTGGGCCAAGGCGTTTCCTCCGCGCGCCCCTGCCCCGTTGCTCGGCTGGCTGCTCCGAGCTCACACCAGCCAGATGTTTGCTTATCCCGCCGGAGGCGACATCGGCGGTAGCAGTTTAACGACCGGCCTGGTCCTGGTCGCGATCGCCGCCTACTTGCGTCGAGGCTCGAAGACGATCCTCGCTCTCCTGCTGACGCCGTTTGCCCTGGGCCTGCTCGCCGCCTTCCTGGGACGCTATCCTTATGGGGGCAGTGCCCGGACCATGCAATATGTTGCACCGGCCATCATCGTGATGGCGGGCCTTGGGGCCGCAGTCCTGCTGGCGAGACTGCCCAGGCCAGGATGGCGCGAGCAGTCGTCACGGGCGGTCCTCTTCGGGCTCTTCGCGATCGGCCTGGGGATGATCGCCTGGGACGTGACGCACCCCTACAAGATCCCCCTTGATCTCGCCAGCCGGGACTTCGCTCGGCGCTTCTGGACCGAAGAGTCCTCGGACGCCGAGGTGCTATGCGCCCGCACCGATCTACGCCTCCCCCTTGACACCTTGCACTGGCAAGGCGATCGCGCGGCGACGTACCTGTGCCACCAGGCGATCTACTCCGATCGGCATCGCGCAAGAACCCCTGCACGGCTCGACCGGGTCAGCGCGGTGCATCCCCTTCGGCTTGTGGTCTTCGGCGAGACCGCCAGCGATTCCGTCGAGGTGGCTCGCTGGATCGACGAACAAGGAGATTCACTCCAACTCCGCTCTCGTCGCGAGCGAGTCCTGAACAAGGGCCTTCACCGTGGGAAGGCGTTGAGCGAAGAATGCTATGTCGTCTATGAACTCATCCCGCGTCATCGCCTGGCCCGCGCTCAATGAATAATACCACGTTCGCCTCTACTACAACTCCGTCGCCAGGACAGACACGCGAGTCGTGAAACCCGTGAGGATATCACCCCCGCCCTCGGAGAATTCCCGAATTCCCACAGCGCAGAGCCCCCGAAGTTTCTAGAATCTCATTACGTAGCGTCGAACTCGCAGCGTTCGGGGTGCGCGAATGGGGGTTTCCTGCCAATTGGAACGCACTGGACGAATTGAGGTACCCGTCCGTACACGAGCGAATCGCTCCGGACGAAGCCAGCACACAGAGAGCATGCATCCACGAAGATCGCCTTTGATACGGAGTGATCTGACGAAAGCAACCCCCCAATACCCGCGATCTCCTGTCAATTCGTACAGAAACCGTGAAATCGATGGAACGAAGCCACCCGAAGAACGGGCAAAACAGGCAGAATACTCCGAATCGACCAGGAGAAGGGAACCTCTCCAGGCCCATTGGTCCATCGCGACACTCAAAATCGACGAAACGAAGCCAGCACGAAGGTCGATCGGGAGGAGAGCGCCGGGGCTCGCTTATTCGACGACCTCAGGGTAAAATCCAACCAATGTTAAAGGGTGAATCACGATTGAACGATCCCGATTTCCTCGTGTCCTCATCGACAACATAGCCACCATGGATGGAAAAACGATGCGATCCGATATCAAGCATTTGCCCTGCCCGGAGACCTCGGCATGATGGACGATAACGAGACGCGAAGGCGGCGGTGCTCGATCGAAGCGGGACTCATCTTCCTGATCATGTTCTCGACCGGTTCTTCGGTAATGCTCGCAAGAGCGGGAGACACCAATCCCAAAGGAGCCAGCAGCGCTAAGGCCGACCCCGCGGCCGTCGAGTTCTTCGAGAAAGATGTCCGGCCGATCCTCGCGACCCGTTGCCAGGGCTGTCACGGGCCGGCCAAGCAAAAGGGCGGCTTACGGCTCGATGCGCGGGCTTCCATCCTGGCCGGGGGTACGTCCGGACCCGCGATCGTGCTCGGCGACCCCAAGGAGAGCTTGCTGGTAGACGCCATCAACTATGGCGAGACGAACCAGATGCCGCCAAAGTCGAAACTCTCCGACGGCGAGATCGCGACCCTGACCAGATGGGTCCGGATGGGGGCGCCTTGGGGATTCGAGTCGGGATCGGTCGCGAAATCAACTGCGGATTCCGGGAGATCCAGTTCCAAAGAAACCGACTGGCAATCGCTGTTCCGGGCGAGGTTGCAATATTGGTGCTTCCAGCCGATCCGACGCGTGACGCTCCCTCCTAGCAAGGGCACTCGTGGTTGGGTTCGGAACCCGATCGACGCGTTCGTCCTGGCCGGGCTGGACGAGCACGGGCTCCAGCCCGCACCCGAGGCAAGCCGTCGGACTTTGATTCGTAGATTGACCTACGACCTCACGGGACTGCCGCCCTCGCTCGACGAGATCGCCGCCTTCCTCGACGACGCTTCGCCAGATGCCTACGAGCGGCTCGTGGACCGCCTCCTGGCCAGCCCTCGATACGGCGAGCGATGGGCCAGGCACTGGCTCGATCTCGTCCGCTATGCCGAGACCGCGGGACACGAGTTCGACTACGACATAATCAATGCATCACGATATCGGGACTACGTGATTCGGGCGATGAACGTGGACGTGCCCTACGATCAATTCGTGGTCGAGCAGCTCGCCGGAGACCTGCTCCCGCAGCCGCGCCGGCACCCGGTCGAGGGATTCAACGAATCGATCATCGGGACCGGATGCTACTTTCTTGGCGAGGGAACTCATTCGCCGGTCGATGTTCGCGAGGAGGAAGTCCGTCGGACCGACAACCAGATCGATGTCTTCGCCAAGGCATTCCTGGGCCTGACGGTCTCCTGTGCCCGATGCCATGATCACAAGTTCGACCCGATCAGTAACCACGACTACTACGCCCTCGCGGGATTCCTCCGCAGCTCCCGATATCAGCAAGCTTTCATCGACCCTCCGGGACATCTGGATGCCTTGACCCGGCGGCTTGAAGGGTCCGAGAAGCAAGTTCTTGCCCTCCTGGCCGAGGCCGAGCCCGCGCTGACCGACCCTCTCCGAGAGCAGGCCGCGGTAGTGTTACGTCATGTCGCTCACCCGATGGATTCGAGGAATGCCTCCTCCGCCCTTGCCAAGAAACCTGGCGACTCTCCCGAGATCCTCTTCGAGGACTTCAACCGCGACAGCTTCGACGGTTGGTTCGTCACGGGCGATGCTTTCGGCCATCGGCCTACTCAGGTGAATGACATCCGACTCGACATGTCGGGCAAGGTGGCTAGGATCAGCCGGGTGGCGCCCGGCGTGGCCCATAGCGGAATGGCTTCCAGTCGGCTATGTGGCGTCCTTCGCTCCCGGGCTTTCACGATCGAGAGCCGATACATTCATTACCGGGTCGCCGGGCGGGGCGGTGTCCTCAACGTAGTAGTCGACGGTTTCGAGAAGATCCGCTCTCCGATCTACGGCGGGCTGACGACCACCGTTGATGTCGGCGATCGACCGGGCTGGGTCACGCAGGACGTCGGCATGTGGCTGGGACATACCGCCTACCTGGAGATCGCCGACGGATCGATCATGGACTTCCAGGGGGCCACGACTCGGCTGCATGACGGGCACGGCTACATCGCCGTGAACGAGATCCGCATGTCGAACCGACCGAACACTTCCGCCGCGCCCGAACTCGCCGGCGATGCCTCGGTCGACCTCGGTCAGGTCGTTTCCGCGCTGCGACCCACGCAGGATCGACTGGCCGATCGTCTATCATCGGCGATCGCCGAGGCTCGCTCGACGGAGTCGCAAATCCACGACCCGACTCTGGCGCTGGCAATCGCAGACGGGACGGGTCTGGACGAGCGGATATTGATCAGGGGCAACCACAAGAACCCGGGCGAGGTCGTCCCGCGCCGGTTCCTTCAAGTCCTCGGCGGCAACAACGGTTGCACGACCGAAGCCGGCAGCGGTCGGCTGGACCTCGCCCGCAAGGTGGTCGATCCAGGGAGCAACCCCCTGACTCCTCGGGTGCTCGTCAACCGGCTCTGGAAGCATCATTTCGGGGAGGGACTCGTCAAGTCTACCGATGACTTCGGCGCGATGGGACGGAAGCCCACCCACCCGGAACTGCTCGACTGGCTGGCCTCCGAGCTGGTCCAGCGCGGCTGGTCGACTAAGGCCATCCATCGTCTGATCGTCACCTCGAGCACATACCGGATGTCGAGCGTCCCGATCGAGGCCGCCGACCGAATCGATCCCGAGAACACCTATCTTCATCGGATGAACGTCCGGCGCCTCGAGGCCGAGGCGATACGCGACGGGTTGCTGCGCGTGTCCGGCGGGCTGGTCGAGACGATGTATGGCGCGAGCGTACCGACCCACCTGACCAGCTTCATGGAAGGTCGCGGCCGTCCCGGACAATCGGGGCCGCTCGATGGCGACGGTCGTCGTAGCATCTACCTGGCCGTCCGTCGCAATTTCCTCAATCCGATGTTCCTGGCCTTCGACACCCCCGTACCCTTCTCCACGATGGGCCGCCGGAACGTCTCCAACGTCCCCGCGCAGGCCTTGACCCTGATGAATGATCCGATGATCATCCGCCAGGCCCATCGATGGGCCGAGCGGGTCGTGCGCGCTCCCGGCCGCACCGATCGCGAGCGGCTCGACGACCTGTTCCTGTCCGCATTCGGCAGAACTCCGACCCCGGACGAGATCCGCAGTTGCCTCGACTTCCTGGGCCGATCGAAGCCGATCGATGAACGAGCACCATCGAACGGCCTGGGCGCCGACGCGAAGGGCGATCCGGCCGCCTGGACCGACCTCTGCCATATATTAATTAACATGAAAGAATTCATCTTTATCGACTGACGCGACGCCAGATCCGTACGGAGAGGGCCGAACCACCATGCATTGCCGCCGATTCGTGGAACCTGCGATCAGTCGTCGCGACATGCTCCTTCGATGTGCCAGCGGCTTCGGCGGGATGGCGCTGGCCGCCCTGATGCGAGAGCCGGGCTTCGGCGCCGTCCCGGGCGACGCGGCGACCGATCCGGTGGCACTGGCCGGCCTTTCCGCCCGCCACAAGAACCCGATGGAGCCCAGGTCCCCCCATTTCACCGCCAAGGCCAGGGCGGTCATCTTCCTCTTCATGGACGGAGGCCCGTCGCAGGTCGACACGTTCGACCCCAAGCCAAGGCTCGACCGGGAGCACGGCCAGCCGATCAAGGTCAAGACCCATCCGACCCAGTTCAACAACGTCGGAAACGTGCTCGCCTGCCCCTGGAAGTTCCGCCGATACGGCGAGAGCGGGATCCCCGTCAGCGACCTCTTTCCGAACGTCGGCCAATGCGTCGACGACCTGGCGATCGTCCGCTCGATGGTCTCCAACTTCTCCGAGCACACCGCCGCCAACTACTTCATCCACACGGGCAGCGGACTCCAGGGTCGTCCGAGCCACGGGGCCTGGGTCACCTATGGACTGGGCAGTGAATGCCAGGATCTGCCCGGCTTCGTCGTCCTCAATGGCGGATTGATCCCGCCCGGGGGAATGGACTGCTTCAACAGCGGCTTCCTCCCCGCGGCCTATCAGGGCTCGGTCTTCAAGCCTGCCTCGACGCCGATCGCCAACATAGCGCCCACCGAGTCGACGCCCGAACAGCAACGTCGCAAGCTCGCGCTCCTGAGCACGCTTGACCGGGGCGCGCTGGGACGCATGGGGCATCACGACAGTCTCGAGGCGGCCATTTCCAATTATGAACTGGCCTTCAAGATGCAATCGGCCGTCCCCGAGCTGGTATCCCTCGACGGCGAGTCGCAGGAGACCCGGAAGCTCTATGGCCTCGATGATCCCTACGTGCCGACCCAGATCTTCGCGCGCGAGTGCCTGATCGCCAGGCGACTGGTCGAGCGCGGAGTCCGGTTCGTGGAGTTGCTCTGCCCGAATGTCGGCGCCGACCGATGGGACCAGCACGGCGATCTCAAGAGAGGCCATCAGAATAACGCCCGCGCCGTCGACCAGCCGATCGCCGCCTTGCTCCGAGACCTCAAGGCCCGGGGTCTACTCGACTCCACGCTCGTGGTCTGGGGCGGCGAGTTCGGACGCACCCCCATGGCCCAGGGCGCTAACGGCCGCGATCATAACCCCTACGGATTCAGCATCTGGCTAGCCGGCGGCGGGATCAAGGGGGGCACGATCTACGGCGCGACCGACGACTACGGCTACCATGCGGTCGAGAACAAGGTCGAGATCCACGACCTCCACGCGACGATGCTCCATCTCCTCGGCATGGACCACAAACGGCTGACCTATCGGTTCGGCGGACGCGATATGCGGCTGACCGACGTCCACGGCGAGATCATCCACGGCATCCTCGCCTGATCGGCTCGATCATAGGTCGATGGTCCTGAATCCCATCCTGAGCAATTCTCGAGGCGAGCCGAGCGCGCCACCTGCATTTGACTTCACTCGAGAGACGCGGTCCGCGTTATGCCGGTAGTGCGGGTTGTGACGATATCGTAGTTCCGTCCGAAAAAATCGATCGCAGGGGGTTTGAAGCTGAATAAAGGGATGCGCCCGGCCGATGATAGTGGAGAACAAGTCGTTTTCCTCGGAACAATCCTCTTGACCGGACCGGCGCCGGGAGGTACACACCATCCGCACTTTCTCCCCGTCCAGGGTAAATCCTCTCGCCCGAACACCTGGAAAACGCCAGGACACTCAAGTATCGAGTGAAGCCGTCATTCCGTGGAGGCGGGAAGGCTCGCATCACAAAATGGGCTATAAGTCTCCCACTCTCGAAGACCAAAATCAGGCCGTCGCCAGGGACGTCGACGGGGGTCTTCGAGAGCGGCGAAAGGAGGTCGCGTTGGGAAGGCTAAGAACGGTCAGTCTCATCTTGATCCTCGGCGCATGGGGAGGTGCCACCAAGGGCGCCAATCCCGATGACGCGGCCGCAGCGCCATCCACGGCGACCCGCCAGGCCCCGCCAGCGCCGCCGATCAAGTATCTGGAAGCCGGCGCTAAACTGTTTAACACGGCGCAGTTCGATCTGGCCTCGAAGTATTTGGAGGCCGCCAATCGTTATCGTGACATGCTCCAGGACGACGAGCGCTCGATGCTCGACGCTTACCTCAAGGAGCTGGCCGACGTCCGGCGTGCGAACCACGCGGGGCCAGGCGAGGTGACGCAAGCCGCGGCACCGGCAAGTCCGGCCGCGCCGATGGTCAGCGCCCCATCGCCGGCGGTCTCCGCCGCGTCGCCGGGGGCACCAGTCGCGTCGCCCGGCCCGGTCGCTTCGGCCGGGGGCATCGCCAGGCCGGGTATGTCCCCTTCCGAGGCCAAGCAGAGGGGCCGCTGGTTGCTCCATGAGGGCCGCGAACAACTCCTGCGGGGGAACTACGACCTCGCCCAGGCCAAGGTGGATGAGGCCCGGACGCTCGAGGTCCAGTGGGGCCTCTTCGACGACACGCCGGACAAGTTGCAGGAGGATATCTCCAAGGTGCGCCCGTCGGTGGTCGCGAAGGCCCCCGGCGCCGACGACGGTCAACCCCACGATCGGAAGACCGCCAAGGCGAAGCTGCACCAGGCCCGCGAGATGATGAACGACCGGAGGTTCCAGGAGGCCGAAGCGCTCGCCCTCGAGGTCAAGCAGTGGGGCCTCTCCTACGGCCTGTTCGACGACACGCCCGACAAAGTGGCCGCCGCGGCCCGTGCCCTCCGCCGCCGCGACAAGATCCGCGAGACGAAGCCGAGCGAGCGGTCCAGCCAGGCTCTCTATGATGAATTGGTCCAGGAATCGCGCCACTACATGAAGACGGGCCGACTCGACGAGGCCGAGGAGAAGGCGAGGAAGGCCGAGCGCATGGGCGTCGTGCCGGGCCTCGAGACCGATCGGGCCGAATCCGTCCTGCATGAGATCGCTATTATCCGTGCCAAGAATCAGCCCTCGGCCGCACCCCTCGCGACGGCCTCGGATCCGACCCTCGCGGTCGGTGCCCAGGCGGGCGTGGCCGTGGTCAAGGCCGACAATCCCGCCGAGCCATCGAGTCCTACGGATGCCGCCCCGCAGGCCGCGACACCCGCTTCCGACCCGGAAGTCCAGCGAATCGCCGCGACCGAGCCGAACGCCGGTCCGGATCTCGCCGCACCGGCGGCTGATGGGGCCCAGGCCCTGTCTCCGGCCCCGACCCCCAGCCAATCGCCCGTCGAGGCCCCTGGGACCGCGGCCGTCGCATCCGCCTCCGCGACTCCGTCGGAGCCAACTGTCAAGGACCAGGCGCCCGCCGCCGCGACGCCCGCCAACCGCGGTGAGCAACTGCTCGTCGAGGCCAAGGCCCTGTTCACCAACGCCAACTATGCCGCGGCCTTGCAGCTGATCCTCGCCGTCGACGTCGTCGGCTACTCGCGGCTGATGGGCGAGGACGAGGCGGGGACGGCGCTTGGCGTTCGGGAGCACC
>JBKQHM010000749.1:0-21556 GCA_052148775.1 Isosphaeraceae bacterium
TGGTCGTACTGGTGGGCGCCGTAGATCGAATCGATGCCGGAGATGTCGTCGCTGGTCAGCACCTGCTTGGTCCCGTTGTAGGTGCCGTACATCACGGCCGAGGTGACGGTCGACTCGCCCAGGCCCAAAGCGTGGCCGAACTCGTGGGCCGCCACGGTCATCACGTCGTAAGTGGAATTGATGTTCCAGGCGACCTGGGAGTTGAACAGGATGTCGCCGGCATCGGTGCCGCCATTGGCCGGCGGCGGCAGGAACGTCTCGGCGAGGATGCCGGAGCCCAGGGGGATGGCGCCGATGCGGATGTCGCCGAACCGCGGGTCGTCTTGCTGATCGCCGTTGGTGCCGACCGGCTCGCCGCCGTCGGGGACCAGGGCGAGGTTGACGTTGGCGGCCGTCTCCCACAAGGACGCGGCCTGCTCGAACTGCGCCTCCCAGGTCGCCGTGGGGGCGACCGCGTTGAGGGTCGAGAACAGGGCGCTCGGGACGCCTCCCACGCTGGTCCCATCGGGCATGAAGCTGTAGGTAATCCGGCTGTCATACGTCCACATGTCGCCGAGCGTGGAATAGAGCAGCATCCGGCTTTCTAATGCTTCCAGGTCGGGACGGCTCGAGCGTCGACGGCTCGCTCGGGACGCGAATCGGTCGGACGTGCGATGATTCTTGCGCATAATTTGGCTCCGTTGAATCTCGGATGGTTTCGCAACATGTTGGAGCGACATCACAAACCTCGCAGCAAAACCGCTCACGGATGAGGAACAGGTTGCTCCGGAGGTGGCCCGGTCCTGTCCGACGCGACCGACTTGCGAAGAGCCCGAGTCCTGCGCGCAATTCCTCCGATCCGCCTTCTCGGTATGGCCGAAGGAGGTCTCCGGAGGATTTCAGGACCCGTTGCGCAGGATCGACCCCTCGACGCAGGTCACACGGACCCACTCGGCAGAATTCGGATCAAAACGCGACTACGGAATTAAGGCAAAGAACTCCAACCGTGTTCCTTGTCAGACCGCTTCTTTGTAGAGCAGGCTCAGAATAACCCATTCGAGCGGAATGTCAATTATCCATTTTTAAACGTGGCGTTTTTGGGAGCGACGTTTATTTTACGCATCACTCCGTCGCCGGGAGACCTCCGGTCCCGCCCGCGGTGGGGCCTGAGAACCGCCCGAACAAGCCGGCTCGAAATCGGGGAGTAATTCCTGGCCGATTACTTATCAGATATCTGCCCGGAAGGGTGGACAGGATTGCGATTGAAACATTCGCAGGGTTTCCGGGTTATATATAGAGACGTGGCGAATCCTCATTCTCGAGGATTCGGGCCGAACCTTTCCATGGAGTCGTCTCATGAAACGTGTCATCGGCATCCTGGCGTTTGCATGGTCGCTAGGGGCGGGTGGTATCCGGGCTGAGGTGCCGACCTTCAACAAGGACATCGCGCCGATCCTCTGGAAGAACTGCGCGGGTTGCCATCGGCCCGGCGAGATCGGGCCGTTCTCGCTCCTGACTTACCGCGATGCCGCCAAGCGAGCGGGCTTCCTCGGCGAGATCACGGCGGAACGGCGCATGCCGCCCTGGAAGCCCGAACCGGGCTTCGGCTCGTTCCACGACGAACGGCGTCTGAGCGAGGAAGAGATCCGGAAGATTGCCGATTGGGTCGCGGCCGATGCGCCCGAGGGGGATGCGAAGGACCTGCCGCCCGCCCCCAGGTTCCCGGAAGGGTGGCAACTCGGCACGCCCGACCTGGTGCTCAAACCGAGCGAGTCGTTCCCGGTGCCGACCAGCGGTCGCGACGTCTACCGATGCTTCGTGATCCCGATCCCGATCGATACGGACCAGACGGTCGCGGCCGTCGAGTTCCGGCCGGGCAATCGCAAGGTCGTCCATCACGCCCTGCTCTACCTCGACAACACGGGCGCCGCGCGCGAGAAGGACGAGTCCGAACCCGGCCCCGGCTACGCCAGCTTCGGCGGTCCGGGCATCGTGCCGACTGGCGGCCTGGGCGGATGGGCACCCGGCGCCATGCCGCGGTTGCTGCCCGACGGGATCGGCAAGTACCTCCGCAAGGGGAGCGACCTGGTCCTCCAGATCCACTATCACCCGGATGGTAAGCCCGAGACGGACCAGTCCGTCGTCGGTGTCTACTTCACCAAGAGCCCGGTCCGGAAGATCGCCGGGGGGATCGCCGTCCGGACCCGAAACCTCGACATCCCGCCCGGAGAACGACGTTATCACGTCACGGCACAGAGCGACCCGCTGCCGGCGGACGTCCAGGCGATCGGCATCGCGCCCCACATGCACTACATCGGCAAGGAGATGAAGGTGGTCGCCGAATCGCCGGACGGCAAGACCATCCCCCTGATCTGGATCAAGGATTGGGATTTCAACTGGCAAGGTCAGTACCAGTATCAAACGCCCGTCAAGCTGACCAAGGGGTCGGTCATCAAGCTCGACGCGTACTACGATAACTCCGACGAGAACCCGCGGAACCCGAGCCGGCCCCCGAGGCGGGTGCGTTGGGGCGAGCAGACCACGGATGAGATGTGCCTGTTGGGCGTCCAGGTCGTGACGGAGAACCTGGCCGACCTCCGCAAGGTCGTCGCGATGCGGGGCAACCGCCTCGGGGCGGCCCTGTTCGGTGGCGACGCCGGAGGCAACCGCCTGCCTGCCGCTGCCCGCGCCCGCCTCCTCGCGGAAGGCTTCCCGATCCCCGAACGATTCCGGGAGGCGCTGGGTCGCTTCGACCGGAACAAGGACGGTAAACTCACTCGTGAGGAGATCGACGGCATGCCGGAGCCGATCCGCGCCCGGGTCCAGGAAGCCATCCGACAGCGCATGGGAGGCGACGAGGGCAAGCCGGAATAGGCCGTGTGAGTTCGCCGGTTACTACCCTGGTGAGCAAGGACGCGCATACGAGCTCGACGCGCCAGCGAGTGGATTCCGGCGGGGATCGGCCATTCACTCGCTGGCGCGTCGGGCTTGTAGGATTCGCTTGCTTGCCGAGGTGACAACCGCCGGATACCGACGGGTTTCATCCACCCTGCAAGGGTCCATCAACGGGGGAGGTTTTCATGCGTCCATGGACCGCGGTGTTCTGGCTCTTGATCCCGGTCTCCGGGCTCATCGCGGCCGGTGCGAAGCCGGAGGCCGGTTCGCTCCCCCCCGGCCGGCAATACCGGTTGACGATCGAGGGGGACAACACGATCACCTTCCTGCCCCAGGTCGGACTCGACCCGATCCGGGTCGACTACCTGGCCCGCGTCGAATACCTCGTCAACACCAGGAGCATCGGCGAGGCGAATGCCGGTGGCGATGCCACCGTCAAGAAGAAGGCCGGGCGGAAAGCCGCGGGCGTGTCGAACAAGAGCAAGAGGAAGGGCGGCGAGAACATCGCCTCGAAAGTCGCGGGAGCCGTGGACGTCGCGATCCATTCGTCGGAGATGGATCTCCGGCAGAACGGCCGGCCGGTGCTGGAATCGCGGATCAGCCGGGCCCGGTTCCAGGGCCGGATCCGGCCCGATGCCCCGAGCCTGAGCGTCACGTATCGGGACGCTCCGCCCGCCTTGCAGGACGTGCTCAGGACGTTCGACGCGACGGCAGCCTCGGTGCTGCTGGACGACCGCTCGAACGTCCTGGCCCGCAGGATCCGATCCGAAGGACCGCTCCACGCGGTCATCGAGACGCTCCTCTCGATCCACACGCCCATCCCCAGGGACGTGGCGTTCTGGGAGGCACCCACTCAGCTCGCGATGGGTCACGGACAGACGGCCAGGGGCCTCCTCCGGTTCGAAAAGACGAAGGAAAGCGTCGCCGATCAGAGAGGGCTTATCAAGGTCAAGGTCTCGGGCGTGCTCAAGGCCGAGGGGGCCGTCGTCGGGAATCTCGTCAAGGACGGCACCTACGCCGTGACCGGCGAGCAGAGCTACGACCCGCACTCCCGGGAATGGAAAACGGCTCGATGGTCGGTGGCCGTCAGGACCGAGCTGGCGAACGCGAACGGCGTCACGCTGGCCCACGGCCAGGGGAACATGCTCGTCCAGACCCAGGCTCTGGGTGCGCCCGCCGTTTCTCCCGAGAAGCCGGGCACGAAGCCTTGATCTTCGCCAGGTCCGCCAGCGGGCCGAGGGATGCGGTACCATCATGCCCTGAAGCGGATACGGTTTGCCGAGGTGTGGTGGAATCCGGGGCACAAAGTTTGAAGACTACCGGACAGGACGGGCGGTAATATCGCTCCTATCCATAGGGTCCGAATGAGGGATCACCGGGGTCGGCGGCCTTTTCGGACCCGTGACGCACATCGCAGGAGGGGCCATGTCATCGAAACTGATGCGACTTGGGGCACTTGCCGGCTCCGCGGCCCTCTTGGCCGGCGCGATCGCGTGGGCCCAGGACCGGAACGCCGTCCAGCCGTCGGGTCGAGCGGGCGCCGAGATCTTCGTCTTCAACCCGGTCGAGGGCCGCATCACGGTCCTCTCCGCCCAGCCCGACGGCGTGCAGGTCGAGAAGGGAGCGGTGGTCTGCGAGCTCGACCCGACCGAATTGCAGGATCGGCAGAACAGTCAGAAGCTCACCGTCGCGAGTGCCGAGGCCGTCTTCCGGAGCGCCCGGCTCGCCCGCGAGGTGGCCGAGATCGCGGTGCTCGAGTACAAGGAAGGGATCTTCGTCCAGGATCTCGCGACGAGCGAGGGCGAGATCAAGCTGGCGGAGTCCGACCTGCTCCGCGCCGAGGACAACCTCGAATGGTCCAGGCGCATGTACGACAAGGGTTATCAGTCGATGGCCGCGAAGGTCTCGGATGAGCTGAAGTTCAAGAAAGCCCAGTTTGCGCTCGAACAGGCCCAGAGCAAGCGCAAGGTCCTGGTGGACTACACCAAGAAAAAGACGATCAAGGAGCTGGAGCAGGCGCTCGAGACGGCCAGGGCGCGCGAGCTGGCCAGGCAAGCGGCGCTCGAGCGGGAGCGGTCCGCGCTCATGCGACTGGACAGCCAGATCCAGGGCTGCAAGGTCGTGGCTCCCGTCGGCGGCCGTATCCATTATGGTGCACCGATGGGGGCCGGCGCGGTCCTCCGCGACGGTCAGGCGATCTGCCGGATCGAAACCGACGCCGGACCCGCGACACCGACGAAGTGATCCCCTGGGACGTCGATATCGTGGTGTACGGCCTTCGGTAACAGGTTTTCCTCCTCGGACATCGGAGGTATTCTCATGCGGACCCTCTCGAGCGGCTTGCGGGCCTGCGTCTTGTGCGTCGTCGCTGCGGTACCGGTATTCGCCCAGCCCCAGCCACGCCCGACTCAGCATCAGGGGCTGGACCCAGGTATAATCGCCCCGCCTTCTGCCTTGCCCCAGCCACCCCAGGTCGGCCAGCCGAAGCGTATCCTCAGCGAAGGGTTTTCGGTGGATGGTCTCATTGTTCCGACGGTTCCCCGGATGTCAGATCAGGAGATTATCGGACTGGCGCCCGCCAGCCGGCTGGACCTCTTGACATGGGAGCGCGTCTATGAACTGGCGGTGGTGCGCAGTCGAGACGGCCGTAGCGGGCTTGCCGAGGTCCTCGACCCGAAGGCCCTCGACGAGCAGACCGCACGTCTCGGCGTCGCCGACTTCGATCGGTTCCGCACGGATTTCCTCGCCGCCCGACCCGGAGGTGGCCGGTCGTTTCGCGACCCGAGCGGGGATTATCTCGATCTGCTGCGACGGCTCGAGATGATCGACAACGCGCGCCGGCACATCTTCTACCTGGAAAACCTGTCGAAATTGGTGTCTGAATTGATCCAGGGGGAGGCTGCGGGCCTGACCCAGCTCGACGTCGACCTGGTGCGTACCGCCCTGGTCCGGGCGCGCCAGGGTTTATCGAGAGAGGTCAGGCAGTTCGGCGACCGGCTCGACGAGATGAAAGTCGCGCTGGGCCTCTCGCCGCATGCGCCGGTGATCCCGGACCGCCGGAGGCTCGCGGCGTTCCGAACCACGTTCGAAGCGGTCGATAACTGGTCCAGGCGACCCGATCGGAGCCTCAGCGAACTGCACAAGATCGCCCAGAAACTCCCGGCGCTCGGGGACTTGGTGATCGACGGCCGCCCGGTCCTCGGCACGGCCGAGGGCAAATCGGCCCCCAATGCGGACTTGCTGGCGAACGCGGTGCGAGTCGCGCTCGAGAACCGGGTCGGGCCGGACAAAGGTCAGGCCGATGGAGAAATCGGCGCCGAGATCGAGTTAGGCATCCGCCGCGGCGTCCGGCACCTGTTCGAGACGCATCACGCCTACCAGGAGGAGAAGCACGCCTACGAGCTGGCCAGGCGGCTGGCGGATCAGTCGTTCGAGCGCATGGTCTCCCCGTCGGCGGCGAGCGTCTCCGGACGATCGCAACTGTTCGCCGGGGTGATCGAGCAGTTCGCGCGGATCCGTGACGTCGAGGACCGGCTGGTGACCCTCTGGACCTCATTCCGCGCGGAGCGGCTGGCCCTCTACCGAGAGCTCGGCGTCCTGCCCTACTTAGGCTGGGCCTCGTTCTACAAGGATCTCGCGGCCGATTGAGGCGAAAGTCCGTCGATGGTGTGGGCCCTGGGATATGGAACGGGTCGAATCACGTCTCGGCGCGTCGATCCTCGAAAATCGGATTTCGGGGAATGCATCCGATATCCGGGATCCGCAATCCTCTTGGGTTGCGGCCGAAAGTCGGGTCGGGCTACGCCTCGAATCGAGACCCGAGGAAGGCGGCGATCCAGGTGGAGAAGACCGAGCCGTAGATGCAGTATGTGAAGAGTTCCGACGCGAGCTTGCCGTCCTTCCAGGGGCTCGCGGGGCCGAGCAGGGCGAGGCTGAGGATCGGCAGGCCCATCAGCGCGACCGATCCGGTGTAGACGGCCATCACCCGGCGTGGCTTACCTGGCGGCCGGTTGAAGGTCACGGCCAGGGGCATGAGCAGGAACCCGAAATACATCATGCCCAGGAACGTCAGTGACGTGGGATGGACCAGGTCGGTCACGAAGAAGCCGGCCGCCGCCACGAAGCAGGCGCCGATCCAGGTGGAGCTGATGCGCTGGTCGCGCGACAGGGCCAATCGGCCGAACCGGTTCAGGCGCAGAAGGAGATTGAACAGCGGGCTGGCGATCCAGGTCAGCAGGAGGAAGCCGAAGGTCAGCGCCAGCACGGGGAGGACGAACGGCTCGAGGGCCGGATGCGTTCGGGCGATGCTGGCCAGAATACTCCGGCCGAAGACGATCGCCAGGATGACGACCCACTGGGCCACCGTGCTCTGGCGTCCGATCCAGAGGAAGAAGCGGAGCATCAGCCGGTAGATCAGGTATCGGGCCTTGAGCGCCTCGACGATCCCCCCGCGGGCCCAATCGAGGTTGGGATCGATCCGCAGGGCCTCGCGGAAGTGCTCCAGGGCTCGCTGGTGGTCGCCCTGGTGGAGGAGGGCCCAGCCCTGGTTGGCGTGCGTCAGCGCATTCTCGGGGTCGTTGGCCAGGGCCGAGCCGAGAGCCTGTTCGGCCTCGTCCTTGCGGCCGAGCTGGACCAGGGCCATGGCGCGGAGGTTGGTGCAACCGGGGTCCTCGGGGTCGATGGCCAGGCCGCGCCCGGCGGCGTCGAGGGCCTCGGCCCATCGACGTCGTCCCATCTCCGCGCCGGCCAGCAGGCCGAAGTAGCCGGCGTTGACGGGGTCCAGCCGGATCGCTTCCCGGGCGGCGGCCTCGGCGTCCTTGAACCGCTCCTGGTCGCAGAGGATACGCCCCCTCGCGTAGTGGCCGAACGCCTCGTCGGGCTCGAGGCGGACCGCCTCGTCGGCCTCGCGCAATGCGTCGTCGTTCCGCTTCTGCTCCGAGAGGCAGAGCGCGAGGAAGGCATGCGCCTGGGGGTTGTCTGGGTCCGAGGCGAGCTCTTGGCGGAACTCGCGATCGGCCAGGTCGTAGCGGCCCTGCTGGAACAGGACGATCCCGCGCTGGTAGGCCGTGCTCATCAGAGTTTCAGGTGCTTGAGGATGTCGTCGTAGATCCCGCCCTGATTGGAGTACAGGGCATAGTTGCGGGCGGTCGCGAACCACTCGCGAGTGGACGGCTTGATGGACGCGGCGGCCGTCTGGAGATCCTTGGTCGTCAACGGCTGGGGTACGCCCGCCTTCATCGCCTCGCGGAGCTTGGCCTCGACGGCGAGGTCGACGACCGCCCGGAGGTCAGCCCCCGAGAAGTGATCGGTCTTCTTGGCCAGATGGTCGTAATCGATGTTCTGGACGGGCTTGCCCCGGCAGAGGAGCCGGAGGATCAGCGCGCGCGCCGGGGCGTCCGGGGGTGGGACGAACAGGATGCGATCGAATCGGCCCGGGCGGCGGAAGGCTGGGTCGAGGTGCCAGGGGGCATTGGTCGCGGCCAGGACCAGGACGCCGTCATTCCGGCCGTTGATACCGTCCAGCTCGGACAGGAACTGGTTGATCAACTGGCGTCCGCCGCTGGCGCGGAGGTCCGCCCGGCTGGCCGCCAGGGCGTCGACCTCGTCGAAGAATAGCACGCAGGGGGTGTTCTCGCGCGCCTGCTCGAACAAGGCGTGGAGGTTGCGCTCGCTGTTGCCGATCCACATCTCGAGCACGTCGTTGATCCCGACGGCGAGGAACCCGGCGTGGATCTCGCCGGCCGTGGCTCGGGCCAGGTAGGTCTTGCCGCAGCCCGGCGGGCCGTAGAGGAGGATGCCGCCGCCGATCGCCTTCCCGTAAGCCTTGTAGAGCTCGGGATGATTCATCGGATGAATGATCTTGATCCGGATCTCTTCCTTGACGGGCTCCATCCCGCCGACGTCGGCGAACGTGAGATCCGGCCGATCGACGGGGATCTCCGGGGCCGGCTCGGGATCGGACCAGGCCGAACGGAGCCGCCCTTCGACCACCTCGCTCCGGTCCTCGTCGAACGAGTGCTCATCGTCCTCGCCGGACGGGCGGATTCCCAGCCGCTCGGCGAACTCGCGGTCGGCGACGGCGGGGTCGGCCTCGATGCCGCGATGATATTGCCGGATGGCTTCGCGAACCTCGCCCTTGGAGAACAGGAGGCGGGCCAGGAGCACAAATGCCAGCGCGGGGGCATCCGGGCGCTTGGCGACCGCCTCGAGGATGACGACCGACAGGTCGCCCTTTCCCTGCTGGAGGAAGGCGTTGGCCAGACCGACCTTGAGGTGGGCATCCTCGGGGGCCAGGGCCAGGGCGTCCCGGAATTCGGACTCCGCCAGCTCGGGACGGCCCAGCGCGAGCAGGCTCTCCGCGAGATGCCGCCGCAACGGGATATTCTCGGGCGAGAGGCGGACCGCCTCTCGCAAGGTCTCAAGGGCGCGATCTCCGGTCACCGCGAGCTCCTCGGGCGCAGGCCATCGATACCAGATCCGACAAGAAAGCTTAGCTTATGTCCAGAATTGAGGATGTGTCAAGGCAAACGCGGGAGCGCCGTTCGGCGCCGGGCGAATCGTGGGAGAAGTGGCTCGCCTGGCCGATCGGGTTGTGCTATTATTGGGCACCGATATCGGAGTTCGACACCAGTGGACGAGTTGCTGATCAAGCTATTCTTCGGCGGATTCGTGCGGATGCACGTGCTCTACCACGCCGTCAAGGAGCCGATCTTCGGTGCCGAGATGATGGACGAACTGGGCCGCCACGGCTACGAGGTCGGGGCCGGGACGCTCTACCCGATGCTCCACCAGCTCGAAGAGGCCGGATACCTGACCTCGGAAACCGAGGTCGTGGCGGGCAAGCACCGGAGGTACTACCGGGCCACTCCGGATGGGGCGGCTGCCCTGGAAGCGGCCAAGGTGAAGCTGCGAGAGCTGGTTTCCGAGGTCCTCCACGAGAAACCGCCTAGGTCGTCGATCCGCTCCGACGCGCCGAAGAAAAATCGCCGCCGGCCCAAGCCCTGATCCCGAACGACGAGGTGTGCGAACGATGCGAGGTCGCGTGACGTCGGCCGTGCTGGCTCTTGCCGTGATAACGGCCTCGAGCGGCTGCGAACAACCATCGACCGGAGCACAGCCGGGGAGCCCGCCGGATGGCGTGACGTCACGAGTGAAGGCCCTCGAGGAGCTCATCCCTGACCAGGCCCACATCATGGCGGATGTCGGCGAGCATTTCACGAACCTCTGGTTCGCCGGGCGGGCCGGGAACTGGCCCCTGGCCGACTTCTACCTCGGCGAGACCAAGTCGCACCTCCGCTGGGCCGTCCGACGCATCCCGATCCGCAAGGACAATCGCGGGCAGGACGTCAACCTGGGGAACATTCTTCAAGCCTTCGAGAACAGCCAGCTGACTCAACTGAAGCAGGCGGTCGACCGGAAGGACCCGGCCGCGTTCGAGACGGTCTACCGGGACAGCCTGACGGTCTGCTACTCCTGCCACAAGGCCGCCGACAAGCCTTACCTCCGACCGCGGGTCCCCGCGGAACCCGCATCGCGGATCATGAATTTCGACCCCAAGGCCGACTGGCCCCTCTGATCGACCTCACCATTCCCGCCCGAACGGACCGATCCGATGAACCCGATCGTCTTTGCGATGAGGCGGCCGTACACCGTGATGGTGCTCGTCTTCGCCGTCGCGCTCGGCAGCCTCCTGGCCGTGACCCGGATGTCGATCGACATCTTCCCCAACCTGAACCTCCCGGTCATCTACGTCGCCCAGCCCTACGGCGGCATGGACCCGGCGCAGATGGAGGGGCTGCTCACCAATTATTACGAGTACCACTTCCTCTACATCTCGGGGATCCACCACGTCGAGAGCCGGAACGTCCAGGGCATGGCGGTGATGAAGCTCTTCTTTCACCCGGGCACCGACATGGCCCAGGCGATGGCCGAGACCAACGGCTACGTGACCCGCTCGCGGGCCTTCATGCCGCCGGGGACCGTCTCGCCGTTCATCACCCGGTTCGACGCCGGCAGCGTGCCCGTGGGGTATCTGGTGCTCCGGAGCGAGACCAAATCGATCGGCGAGATCCAGGACCAGGCGTTGTTCAAGGTCCGGCCGATGTTCGCGGGCCTGCCCGGCGTCTCGGCGCCGCCGCCCTTCGGCGGCAGCCAGCGCACCGTCGTCGTGCGGGCCGACCCCGACCGGCTCCGGTCATACTCGATCTCGCCCGACGAACTGATCGACGCCCTGACCGAGGGCAACACTATCAGTCCCTCGGGCAACATCCGGATCGGCAAGATGATGCCGATCGTCCCGATCAACTCGCTGGTCCGCGATGTCAAGGAGCTGGAGACCATCCCGATCCGCGTCGGGGCGAATCCGTCCGTTTACATCCGCGACGTGGCCACCGTGCAGGACGCCACCGACATCCCCGTGGGCTACGCGATGGTCAACGGCCGGCGCGCCGTGTATATCCTCGTGACCAAGCGCGCCGACGCCTCGACCCTCTCGGTCGTCCGGAACGTCAAGGAGGCCCTGCCGAAGATGCAGGCGGTCCTCCCCGATGACATCCGGGTGAGCTTCGAGTTCGATCAGTCGACCAGCGTGACCAACGCGGTGCGGAGCCTGGCGACCGAGGGCGCGCTCGGCTCCGTGCTGACCGGGCTGATGGTGCTGGTTTTCCTCCGCGACTGGCGGAGCGTCATCGTCGTCGTGCTGAATATCCCGTTCGCGATTTGCGGGGCGCTCGTGGCCCTGTGGCTGACGAGGCAGTCGATCAACCTCATGACGCTCGGCGGCCTTTCGCTGGCGATCGGCATCCTCGTCGATGAGGCGACGGTCGAGATCGAGAACATCCACCACAAGATGGAAGGGACGCGGTCCATCGCCCTGGCGGTGCGGCAGGGGAACATGGACACGGCCGTCCCCCGCCTGCTGGCGATGCTCTGCATCCTGGCGGTGTTTTTGCCGTCGTACTTCATGCAGGGGGCGGCGCAGGCGTTATTCGTGCCGCTCTCGCTGGCGGTCGGATTCGCGATGGTCTCCTCGTACGTGCTCTCGAGCACCTTCGTGCCGGTGCTCTCGACCTGGCTGCTCCGCAACCGGACCCGGGGCGTTTCAAGCGGTCGAAAGAGCCTGTTCGATCGGACGATCGATGTCTACGGCCGGGCCCTCGCGCAGGTCGTTCGATGGCGATGGATCGTCGTGCCGGCCTACGTGGGCCTCGCCGTCGCGGCGATCGTCGGCGTCGGTCAAGTCCTCGGCCTGGAGATCTTCCCCAAGGTGGACGCGGGTCGGTTCCAGCTCCGGATGCGAGCGCCGACGGGGACGCGGATCGAGGAGACCGAGAAGCTGGCCCTCAAGGTGCTCGAGACGATCCGGGAAGAGGCCGGGGCGGGCGACGTGGAGATCTCGCTGGGTTATGTCGGGCTCATCCCGTCGAGCTACCCGATCAATGCCATCTTCCAGTGGACCGGCGGTCCGGAAGAGGTGGTGCTGCGCGTGGCGCTGAAGTCGGAGACGACGGTCGCCGTCGAGGGCCTCAAGGAGCGGCTCCGCGACGTGCTCGCGAAGCGGATGCCGGAGGTGCGATTCTCGTTCGAGCCGGCCGACATCGTGAGCGAGGTCATGAGCTTCGGCTCGCCGACCCCGGTGGAAGTCGCGGTCAACGGCCCGAACCTCGCCGAGAACCGGGCGTACGCCGAGAAGCTCCGGGCGGAGATGGCCAAAATCGGATCGCTCCGCGACTTGCAATTCGTCCAGGCGCTGGACTACCCGACGGTGGGCGTGCAGGTCGACCGGGAGAAGGCGGGGCTCAGCGGCGTCACGGTCGCCGAGGTGGCCCGATCGCTGGTGGCCGCGACCTCGTCGAGCCGGTTCGTGGTCCCGAACTACTGGCCCGACCCCAAGAGCGGGATCGGTTACCAGGTGCAGGTCGAGATCCCTTACCAGGTCATGGACTCGATCAACGAGGTGGAGACCATCCCGATCCAGCGGTCCGGCGGCGACCCATTGCTGCTCCGCGACGTCGCCAAGGTCACCGAGGGGACCATGCCGGGCGAGTACGACCGATATAATATGAAGCGAGTCGTGAGCCTGACGGCGAACATCTCCGGCGAGGACCTGGGAAGGGTCGCGGGCCACCTCGACCGGGCGATCGCGCGGGCCGGCGAGCCGCCCAAGGGCTCGACGGTCGAAGTCCGCGGGCAGGTGGCACCGATGCGGCAGATACTCGGCGGGCTCGGCGTCGGGCTGGGGATGGCCGTGATCGTGATCGTGCTGCTGCTGACGGCGAACTTCCAATCGGTCCAGCTGGCACTGGTGGTGATCTCGACCGCGCCGGCCGTCGTCGCCGGGGTGGTGATCGCGCTCTGGCTGACCGGGACGACGATCAACCTCCAGTCCTTCATGGGGTCGATCATGGCGATCGGCGTCGCGGTGGCCAATGCCATCCTGCTGGTCACGTTCGCCGAGCGACACCGTCGCGAGGCGGGGGCGGAGGCCGCATCGGCGGCCGTGTCGGGGGCCCGGGGCCGGCTCCGGCCGATCCTGATGACCAGTTGCGCCATGACCGCCGGCATGGTCCCGATGGCCCTGGGCTGGGGCGAAGGAGGCGAGCAGACTGCACCGCTGGGGCGCGCCGTCATCGGCGGACTCGCCGCGGCGACCCTGGCGACCCTGGTCGTGCTCCCCAGCGTCTTCGCGATCGTCCAGGCCGGCGCGGGGCGACGCTCGGCATCGATCGACCCCTCCGATCCAGAGAGCCCCTACTACGAACCGCAGCACGATGCTACGATTCCGGTGCCGGCGCCCGCGGCCAATGGGGAGGCGGTCCATACCAGGCTTGTGCCGGAAACCGAGGTGCGATGAGAGGAACTGCGCGTATAGGGATCGGTCGGATTTCGCCCCGCAGGGGCGAAGGAAAGCTGCACCCGACCCCATATCTCGACTCCGCTTTCCCTGTTGCTCGGAATTATTCATTCACCAAGACAGATCGGCGAATCCTCACCATGTCCGCCTCCTTGCTTCCCCTCAAACTCCTGAGCCTCGTTGCCCTTGTGACCTCCGCGATAACAACCGCCGGCTGCGGGCATTCCCCGACGGCCAGGGCCGACCAGGGCGCCGGCGCGGTGACCACTCGCGTCGACGTGGTGCGGCCGGAGCGTCTCACCATCCGCCGGGCGACCGAGCAGCCCGGACACGTTGAGGCTTTCGAGACGACGACGATTCACGCCAAGGTCTCCGGATATGTGCGGAAGTGGAACGTGGACATCGGGACCAAGGTGACTCGAGGGCAGGCGCTGGCCGTGCTGGAGGTCCCCGAGCTCGATGCCGAGGCCGAGCAGAAACAGGCCATGGTCGAGGAGTCCGAGGCGAATCTGGGCCAGGCGAGGGCCCAGGAGGAAGTCTCCCAGGCCAACCTCGCCACGGCTCGGGCGAAGCTGGAGGAGGTCCGGGCGAGCATCAAGCGGGCCGACGCCGACCTCGCCCGCTGGCAGGCCGAGTTCCATCGCGTCGAGGAACTCTTCCACCAGCATGCACAGACCGGAAGCCTCCTCGACGAGACCCGCAGCAAGATGAGGTCGGCCGAGTCGACGCGCGCGGAGGTCGACGCCCAGATCCAGACGGCGCAGGCGGCTGTCCGTCAGGGCCAGGCCCTGCTCGACAAGGCCCGCTCGGATGTCGACGCCGCCAGAGCGAGCATCAAGGTCGCCCGGGCCGATGCCCATCACGTCCAGGTGATGCGCGATTACACGACCATCGTTGCTCCCTATGATGGCGTGGTCACTCGCCGCAATGTGAATGTTGGCGACCTGACCGAGACCGGCAGACAGGGCCAGCCCCTGTTCACCGTGGCGCGCGATGATGTCGTCCGGATCAGCCTCAGCGTTCCCGAGCTTTATGCCACCGCGGTCGCCCCTGGCAACCGGGCCGTGATCCGCCTCCAGGCGCTGGACGGCCGGACGTTCGAGGGACAGGTCACCCGGACATCCTGGACCCTGGACGCCAAGAACCGGACCCTCCGCACCGAGATCGACGTACCCAACCCGGACGGTCTGCTCCGCCCGGGTCTTTACGCCCATGTCAAGGTCATCGTCGCGGAGCATCCCGATTGCTTGACCGTGCCGGCCAGCGCGATCGTCCGCGAGGATTCCCAGACGTTCTGCGTGACCGTGGCCGACGGGAAGGCGCGGCGGAAGCCGGTCGTGCTGGGACTGGACGACGGGACGCGGGTCGAGATCCGCTCGGGCCTCCAGGGTGACGAATGGGTCGTCAAGGCTTACGCCGCGTCGCTCGCCGAGGGACAGGCCGTCTCACTGATCGAGCCGGAGCCCGTCAAGGCGAAGCCTTAGCGGACACCGGAGGCGAGATGCGCGGCGCGGTCGGCCGGATCACGCCCAGGGTGATGTTGTCGCGGCGGCTGGACGTGACGATCAGCGACCGTTCCCGGTCGAGTGGACAGTAGCCCTCCAACTCGTCGTGCGGAGTGAAGGTGAAGGATCGCAGACGCACTCCGGGTCCGGAGGCACGGCCGTCGGCCACGGCCCGGTCGAGGTCGATCACGTCGAGCCGCCAGCCCCGCCCCTCAATCACGTTTTGCACGCAGGTCATCTGCCGCGTGGATGCGTCCCAGGAGAGGTTCTGGTTGAACGGCCCGCAGAGCACCTGGTGGACGATGACGCCCGGTGCGCTGGTGCGGCCCGCCTTGAGCATCGCCTCGGGGTCGTAGAGCCGCAGCTCGGGGTGGACGTCGCCGTAGTCGGCGGTGGCGATCAGGGTGCGACCGCCCAGGTTGACGAAGATAGGCCGGCAACCGTTGATGGCCGCGTCGTCGTCGATGGCGGCAAGCAACGCGTTGTCGAGGGTCCTGTCGGCCCAGGCACGTTCCCAGTCGAGGCGGTAGATGACGGCTTTCTTGAGGACCGTGTCGCCCAGGAACGTGCCGAAGCGCGCGTCCCACGTCAGGCCCGTGGGGTGGATGATGAGCGGCTTGCCGCCGCGGCTGAGCCGGACCTCGCGGCCGGTCGGCGAGAGGTTCTCGTCGTACTCGCGGATCACCCCCACGCGCGGCGTCGCGTTGTAATCGTCGCCATAAACATAGACCTTGCCGTCGTGGACCGCGACGCCCTGCGCCGCACCAAGGCGCGTGTCGGTGAACTTCCGCGGCTCGGCGACCTCGGCGTCGGCCGTCCAGGTGCCGTCGGGCGGGGGCTGGTGCTTGAGGATCGTCGCAGGCGGGGGCTGCTGCGTCTCCGTCGTCGTCGACGCGTCGCGTCCGGTTGCGACGGCCGCGAAGCCCACGGTCAGGGCGAACGATCCGATCAGGCAGAGAAGCCAGGCCACGGCCCCCCTGCCCTCTCTCATCTTCCATCGATCCGCTGTTCGTCCCACGGCCTCGGCGTGATGACCCGTCCGTCTAGCGCCGCATCGTGTTTCGCCGATCATGTCGATCCTCGCTGTTTCCGGCGCCGGCCCAACTCATACTCAGGGCTGCCGATCGCGATTTCCGCCACGCATGGCCGGAGGATTCCGGAAAACCGAGGATACTCGTTGAAGCCTTACCTTTGTGTTGGAATTGTGTGAAGTTCTCGTGTACCGGGAGACCCGGTCGTCTCGCCCTGATGCTCCTGCCTGAGTCTCCAGATCAGGTAAACCAGGACGGCCAGGTTGACCAGGAACACGACGATCCGCACGGCATCCACCTTGTGGGCGATCTCATAGCTTTCCGGGATGAAGAGCAGCACGGTCGCGATGATGGTCAGATAGCTGGCCCAGTGGCGCCGGAGGATCAGGCCGATGCTCTCGGCCGCCTCGAGCAGGGCGTACAGGAACGTCCCCGCGCCGATCGCCGCGAGGTGCGATCGGTCGACGTTGCCCACCCGCGCAATCAGTCCGTGGATGAGACTGTTCTCCGGGTCCAGGTGCAATCGCAGGATGAAGTGCCCGACCAGCTCGCCGATGTCCCGATTCATCATCCGGAAGATCCCGAATCCGGCGGCGCCGAGCAGCAGGGCACTCGCCAGTTTCATGATACCGATGAGACGGACGCCGAACGCACCTTGTCCCGTCGTGGATGACACCGGATGACCCCGTTGAGAACCTTCGATCGGGTGATGTTCCGCCGACAACGATGGCAAGGTCACCGCACTTTCCGTGCCATGCGCGATCGGCACGAATGTCGGACGGAGGCCGTGCCCGGACAGGCCCGATTGCTTTGGCAGCGAAGATGTTCACGCCTCACATGCGGTAGCCCTTCTGCGCCTGCATGCCCGATCCCCAGGTGTGCGTGTGGACGCTCTCCCTCCATCGCTCCTGGATTAAGATCCGACGACCGGGACCGACGGTGAAGATCGAGGCCAGCACGATCGCGACGAGGACGCCGAAGAAGCCGATCCGCCACCACGACGGCCAGGCCAGGACGGCATGCTCCGGCGCGAGCGCGGGAGATAACCGCGGCAGGAACCACAGGATCAAGGCCAGGACGATCCCGCATCCCGTGAGCGCTAGGCCCGGCACGAATCCCGCCGGGCGGTAGGTGAAGACGACCGTGTGTTTTCCCCCGGGCAGATACACGGCTCGGAAGGCGATGTAGGCGGGGCGGATCGGTACCGGGCGGTCTTCGATGGTCGCCGACCAGCCCGGGTCGAATGTATCCGAGAGGACGAGATACGAAGGCATACTCGCATCGGTCTCGATCGCGACCTTTTCGGGGAGGTCCTCGATAATCCGGGCCGTACCGGAGACGGTCGCGTCGGCCGGCAGCGGGCGCGTGGGATCCTCGACGACCACCTGATTGCGGAGCTTGTCGCCCAGGCGCAAGACCGATTCGGCCGCCTGCTGGAGGTCGTCGGCGTAGACGGGATTGCCCACCAGCCGCGCCCTCGGCAGGGCGGCGGCGTTGCGATGGATGTACGCGGTCCCGACGGGCTCCGAGGGCAGATAGCGATAGGCCGCGTGGAGGTTGCGGCCGGTGACGATGTGCGAGTCGCTCTCGAGATCGTGCCGCCACGGGTATTTCTCCGTGAGGCGGGCGTAGAGCTCGAGCCGGCTGGAGATCATCGGCGTGTTCCCCCTCGACGTGGGCACGTGCCAGACCGGCGGCAGGCTCCAGTCCATCGGGTCGCGGACCGTGAGGAAATTGACCCGTTCCGAGGCATAACCCGGCTCGCCCGCGGACTTGTCGCCCTTGGCGAAGATGCGGATCAAGCTCGGGTCGTCCTTCAGGCGTCGCGCGGACTCCGGTGCTTGCGTCCAGTATCGCGGCTCGATCGTCGGGACGTCCCTCCAGTGGGCACCCAGCAGATCGGCGATGACCAGCAACGGCAGCAAAGCCGCCAAGCGCGATCGTCGGGCCGGTACGGTCGACCGCGCGGCTGCCCTTGCGATCAGCCACCCGAGCCCGGCCAGGGTGCCCGTCCGGATCGCGGACTGGACCAGCTCGCGGCCGAGCCATCGATAACGGTCGAGATGATACGCCAGGATCCACCGCTTCGGGTCGTTCCAGACCGGGTTATAGATATAGATCATGATCGGGATCGAGAGCATGACCATCGTCCCGGCGAGGATCAGCCCGCCGCGGAGCGACACGGCGCCCGGCCGGCCCAATCGTTCGACGCCGACGGCCGACAGGGCCGCGACCCCCAGCGAGACCCACAGGTGGAACCGCACGGGCTCGCGCGAGCTACCCAGGACGGGGATTTCATTGGCACCGTCGAACAGGAACGTGAACTTGCCCATCATCAGCAAGGCGCCGATGCCGACGAGCAACACCCAGAAATTCGCCCAGCGGTCGCGCCTCGCCATCCCCCCGGCCCCGACGACCGCCAGGGCCATGGCGATCAGGCCCATGTAGGTGTTCATCTCGTGGTAGGGGTAGAAGCCGTCCAGCCAGTCGGTGTCGCGCGCGCGGGTGCCGTAGGCCTCGCGAACGACGAGGGTCGGCAATAGCTCGGGGCCCCACGATCCGAAGACCAGCTCGCCCCAGGGTAAGCCCCCGGCGCGGGGGGACCGATCGAGGAGCTCCTTGGACGGGACCCACTGTACCGCCGAGACCAGTACGCCCACGACGACCAGGGTGACCGCCATGCCCAGGGCAGTGCCCCGGGTCTTCCAGTTGCGCTCGGTCGCGGCGCGGTAGAGACCATAGAGGCCGACCAGGACGACCATGAGGAGGGCGTCCTGGAGGTGGCCGGCGAAGACCTGGCAGGCCAGCGCCACGCCGCCCAGCACGGCGCCTCGCCATCGTCCCGACTCCCAGGACGATTCCAATCCCCAGATCACGAACGGGACGCTCGCCATCGCGTTGATCATACTGGTGTGGATCAGGTGGCCCCACAGGAATCCGCTCAGGCCGAAGACCGCGGCCCCGGTCAGTGCACCGGCGGGGCCCACGTGCCGGCGCAGCCAGAGATAGGTCCCCGCGCCGGCCATCCAGATCGAGAGCACCGTGTCGAGGTTCAGCGCCTGCCAGGTCGCCAGCCAGGGGTAGAACAGATACTTGAACGGATGAAAATACCCCGCCTGGCTCTCGCTGAAGAGCGGCAGGCCGCAGTAGAGGCCCGGGAACCATCGCGAGAACCGGCCCGCCTTGAGCTCCTCGGCGAAGAAGGCGCGATAGGGGTAGTTGATCTCGGTGATGTCGAAATAGAAGAGAGCGCGCCGCAGGCCGACGACGTCCCAGAAGAAGGCGCCGATCGCCAGGGTCCAGACCAGGAGCGCCAGCAGGTCGCCACGGCCCCAAGGACGCCGCGGGAACAGAGCGGACGGCCCCTCGATCGATCCCGACTCCGATCCCGATCCCGATTCCCCACTGGACACGATTCGCGCCTCGATGGCTGGAGTTACGGCACAACGACTTGAAGACGATCGATCTCGGCCGGAGCGCGTCCGTCCGCCCTCCAGACCGTGGCGAAAGCGGGACGCCAGTCGATCGGCCTCGCCGACCGCACGACCGGGGTTCGCCCTCCCGGCGTCTCGGCGGCCGACCGCGAGCCCGAGGACGATTCCTCACCCGGCCGGAAGACCAATAGTTTACCACGGTCCGTCCCGAGACCCTCGGACCAACCCGGGAAGCGGTTGGGATAGATCGGATAGGGGATGCCCATGACCCGCTTCCCCGACAAGAAGGCCAGCCGGTAGACATCCCAGTAGCCGCCGAAGACGTGGGTCACATCCGGGGGGACGTCGAACCGTGGCGACGCGTCGAGTGGCCGCTTCATCGAGCCCCGTGACCACTCGGGCGTCCGGACGATCATTTCCGACCAGTGCGAGGTGGCGACCCGTGTGGGAATCCCTCGGTCGTCGAGATAATGGCGCGTGTTGCGGTACCAGTCGAATGTCGTCGCGGTCACCATCTCGGCCAGGAGCCCGGCGACGACGCACGCGGCCAACCGGCCGGGCCATCCCCGTCGGGACAGGTCCTGCATCGCGAGCCCGAAGCCCAATGTCCAGGGGAGCAGCAGGAAGATCAAGTAGCGATAATTGTCCGAATTGAAAATGTTCCGATTGATCAGGAACGCGGCCACGATGAGGAGCGCCGAGATGGTCGTGCCGAGACCGACGGCCTGCCGGGCCGGGTTCCCTGCCCTGGCCGAATCGACGAGGAGCCGGACAATCGCCGCCGCGAAGGCGAGGAGCAACAGCCCGGACGCCCATTCCCTGGCCCGGGGCAAGGTCCGACGGGCCTCCACGAAGCTTCGGTCGAAATCAATCAATTCGGGGCCGGCGACGAGTCGCGGCAGGCAGTTGAGGATCAGCAAGCGGGCGTGGCCCGCGACCGCCGACGGTTCGAGAGTCGCCGTGAACTGGGACGGATAGGCGTCATAAGGGTCGACCCACCGGCCGATCTCTCGGGGGAGGATGCCGACGGTCATCCCGGCCAGGAACAACGCGGCCAGCACGACTCCCGACCTCGGTCTTCCGTCGCGGAGCCAGGCGAGCATCGCCGCGGGCACGATCCCGGCGAGCGTGAACAGGGACATGGTGTCGATGTACAACCCGAGCCCGCACCAGAGGCCCAGGCTTGTGGCGCGCTTCCGGCCGCCGCGGACCAGGCAAGAATAAAACCCCGCGAACGCCGACGCGTGCCAGGCCAGCGTCAGCAGATGTCCCCCGGTGATCCGGCCCGAGAGCCAGATGGTGCCCGTCGACGAGAAGACCAGCGGTACGATCGCCGACCCGGCGACCGATGGCCCGAACGCTCGCCACGCCAGCCAGAAGGTCGATAGGACGACCAGGACCCAAAGGACCGTCCCGCCGCTGACCAGGGCGATCGGCCTCGCGCCCCAGACCAGGGCCTGGGGATACGAGGCGAGCATGGACAGGATTCCCATGTAGGGCGTCCCCGGGTAGTGCCACCGCCATTGGCCGTGCAGGGCGTCGAGCAAGGTCAGGCCGTCGACGGCCAGGTCGCTGTCCAGGTGGTCCTCGGCGTTGAGGATCAGCGGAATCCGGATCAGGATCGTCCAGACCAGGCCCAGGCCCAGCATCACCCAGGGCCACCATGGGCGTCGATCGGTCGCGGTCGCGGGGGGGGACGGAGTGCTCATGGAACGCGGATACGGTCCTCCACCCGGACTCAGAGGCTGTGAAAAAATCGGGCTAGCATGCGGGTGTGAATTCAAGAACAATTGATCATCCTGGTTGCGGTTGGAGAGCGAAACTGCGTGCCATGTTCTGGGCAATGGCGAACCACGTCGC
>JBKQHM010000750.1:0-4519 GCA_052148775.1 Isosphaeraceae bacterium
CAACCTCTTTGCCATTGGGCGATTGCCGCCGATCTTACCCAAACAGTGACCCAGTTTAACAGCGGCCGAACCCTAACGCTTGAAACGAGTTACGAAACCTCGGACAGACGTCGTGAATAATCCGGGCCAAACCTCGATCGTACGTCTCGGACTTTTCCCTCGGAGGCTACGGCGCTCCTCGCGATTCGAGCAGAGCCGCCAATGACCAATGACCAATGACCAATGACCAATGACTAATGACTAATGACTAACGGCATGGCCGTTGGCGGAGGCCCCCACCGGCTCGCCATCGACCGGCAAGGCGAAGTCGCCGCCGTGATGGCCGTCGCCGTTGGGATGATGGCCATCGTGGGATGGCTGCGATTCCGCCTCCTCTTCGGCCGGTCGAGCCGCGGCGCGCCGGTCGCTGAGCCACTGGATGACGTAGTAGAACACCGGCGTGAGGAAGATGCCGAAGATCGTGACGCCGAGCATGCCGCTGAAGACGGCCGTTCCGAGCGTCTGCCGCATCTCGGCCCCGGCCCCGGCGGACAGCATCAGCGGCACGACGCCGAGGATGAAGGCCAGCGACGTCATCATGATCGGCCGCAACCGGAGCTGGCAGGCCTCCAGGGTGGCCGCCTCGCTCGTCGAGCCGGCCTCGCGCTGCGCCTTGGCGAACTCGACGATCAGGATCGCGTTCTTGCACGCCAGGCCCACCAGCACGATGAAGCCGACCTGCGTGAAGATGTTGATGTCCATCCGGGCGATGTTCACGCCCACGGTCGAGCAGAGCAAGCACATCGGCACGACCAGGATGACGGCCAAGGGCAGCGACCAGCTCTCGTACTGCGCCGCCAGCACCAGGAAGACGAGGACCACGGCCAGGATGAAGGCGAACATGGCCGTCGAGCCGGTCTGGAGCTGCAACAGCGCCAGCTCGGTCCACTGCGGCCGCATGGCCTGCGGCAGTTCCTTCTGGACCAGGCCCTCCATGGCCTTGATCGCCTGGCCCGAGCTGATCCCGGGGCCCGGGTTGAGGTTGATCGTCGCCGCCGGGTACAGGTTGTACCGGATGATCATCACCGGTCCGCTCACGTCGCGGATCGCCGCGATGCTCCCCAATGGGACCATCCCGCCGTAGGAGTTCCGCACCCGCAGCCCGGTCAGGTCGTTCATCTGCTTGCGGAAGTTGGCGTCCCCCTGGACGTTGACCTGCCAGGTGCGGCCGAACCGGTTGAAGTCGTTGACGTAGAGCGAGCCCAGGTAGACCTGCAAGGTATTGAACAGCTCGGCGATCGAGACCCCCGCCAGCTTGGCCTTGTCGCGGTCGATGTCCAGGTAGAGCCAGGGCGTATTCGCCCGGAAGCTGGTGAAGAGCCCCTGGAGGAGCTGCGCGTAGGGGCCCTCCTGCGAGGCCGCGACGATCCCGTTGGCGACTTGCTCGATCTCCTGCGAGCCGAGGTCGCCCCGATCCTCGATCACGATCTTGAACCCGCCCGCGGTCCCCAGGCCGTCGACGGGCGGCGCCTCGAAGACGTTCACCAGCCCTTCCCGGATCTCCGCCTGGAGCCGGGCTTGCAGCCGGGCCGCGATCACCGGGCCGGTCAGCTTTTCCGCCGCCCGGTGGTGGAAGTCCTCGAGCATCACGTACATCGCGCCGAAGTTGGGCGCGTTGGCGTTCATCAGGATCGACTGGCCCGCCATCGCCAGGGTATGGGCCACGCCCGGCGTCTGGCCGGTAATTGCCTCGACCTGGCTCATCACCTGCTGGGTCCGCTCCAGCGACGAGGAGTCGGGCAGTTGCACGTTGACCAGCAGGTAGCCCTTATCCTGCGAGGGGATGAATCCGGTGGGGGTCCGGGTGAAGCCCCAGTAGGTCAGCCCGAGCAGGCCGCCGTAGAGCAGGAGCACCAGCACGCTGACCCGCAGCAGGACGCCGACCATCCGGGTGTAGACGTTCGTGGCCGCGTCGAACATCAGGTTGAACAGATAGAAGGTCCAGCCGAGGAGGCGATTGATCGGGCCGCTGACCAGCCAGCCGACCAGCAGGCCCAGGGCCAGCCCGGCCAGGCTCGCGGTCAGCTCGGGCGCCGGCGTCTGCCAGGGCAGGTGCAGCCCGCGCGCCGTCGCCATCGCGAGCAGCTCGGGACCGAGCAGCACGTAGCCCGCCCAGCCGCCGGCCACCACGAAGGCCGGCCAGGGCAACGCCTGGAAGACCCCCTTGATCCGCGGCTTGAGCAGCAGGGCCGCCAGGGCCGGGCTCAGCGTCAGCGAGTTGAAGGCCGAGATGATCGTCGAGGTCGCGATCGTCAGGGCGAATTGCCGGTAGAACTGGCCGGTGATCCCCGAGATGAACGCGCATGGGATGAACACGGCCGTGAGCACCAGGCCGACGGCGATGACCGGCGACGAGACCTGTTCCATCGCCGTGATCGTCGCGTCCCTCGGGTTCATCCCGTGCTCGATGTGGTGCTCGACCGCCTCCACGACGACGATCGCGTCATCGACCACGATGCCGATGGCCAGCACCAGGCCGAAGAGCGTCAGGTTGTTCAGCGAGAAGCCCAGCGCGGCCATGACCGCGAACGTGCCGACGATCGCCACGGGGACCGCGACCAGCGGGATGACCGCCGACCGCCAGTTCTGGAGGAAGAGCAGCACGACGATCGCGACCAGGATGACCGCGTCCCGCAGGGTCTTGAACACCTCGTTGACCGACTCGACGATGAACGGGGTCGTGTCGTAGACGATGTCGTAATCGAGGCCCTCCGGGAAGCGTTCCTTCAGCTCCTTCATCTTGTCGCGGACGAGCTGGGCGGTGTCCAGGGCGTTGGAGCCCGGCCGCTGGTAGACCGAGAGGGCCACCGTCGGCCGGCCGTCGAGCGTGCACGCCTGGTCGTAGCCCTGGGCGCCGAGCTCGACGCGGGCCACGTCCTTGAGCCGGACCACGCCCCCCTGCGCGTCGGTCTTGAGGATCATCTCGGCGAACTGCTCGGCGTCGGTGAGCCGGCCCAGCGTGGTGATGGTGAACTGGAACGCCTGCCCGTTCGGGACCGGCGGCTGGCCGAGTTGCCCGGCCGCCACCTGGATGTTCTGCTGGCTGATCGCGTCGACCACGTCCGAGGACGTCAGGTTGCGGAACGACATCTTGTGCGGGTCCAGCCAGATCCGCATGCTGTAGTTCCGCTGGCCGATGTAGGTGATGTCGCCGACGCCGTCGAGCCGCGCCAGCTCGTCGCGCAACTGGATGGTCGCGTAGTTGCTCAGGTAGAGGTTGTCGCGGCTGTTATCCGGCGAGAACACGTTGACGATCATCAGGATGCTGGGCGATTTCTTCTTCACCGCCACGCCCCGGCGCTTGACCAGGTCGGGCAGGATCGGCTCGGCCAGCGACTCGCGGTTCTGCACCAGGACCTGGGCCATGTTCAGGTCGACGCCCGGCTTGAAGGTCACGGTCAGGGTGTAGTTGCCGTCGTTGGTGCATTGCGACGACATGTACATCATGTTCTCGACGCCGTTGACCTGCTGCTCGATCGGCGAGGCCACGGTGTCGGCGACCACCTGCGCGTTGGCGCCGGGATAATAGGCGGAGACCTCGACCGTCGGCGGCGTGATGTCGGGGTACTGGGCCACCGGCAGCGTCGCCACGCTGATGGCGCCGGCCAGAGTGATGATGATCGAGAGCACCGCGGCGAAGATCGGGCGGTCGATGAAGAATTTGGACACGTTGGGTCCTCACTCCTGTTCCACGAGCTCGAGTGGTTCCGATTCCGATGCCGGGACGGGCGGCACCGGCTTGACCTCGGGGCGGGCCCGCCATCGCGACGGCCGCCACAGGTAGCTGAGCGTCAGGATCCCCAGCACGATCCCGCCGATGCGCCGCACCCGCGGCGAGGCGAATGCGTGGGACTCGCTCACCGTGTCGATGAGGTAGAAGAACACGGGGGTGAACATGATCCCGAAGATGGTCACGCCGAGCATGCCGCTGAAGACGGCCGTCCCCAGCGACCGCCGCATCTCGGCGCCGGCGCCGTGGGCGAACAGCAGCGGGACGACGCCCAAGACGAAGGCCATCGACGTCATGATGATCGGCCGCAGCCGCAGCCGGCACGCCTCCAGGGTCGCCTCGCGGATCGGCTTGCCCGTCCGGCGGATCACCTTGGCGAACTCCACGATCAGGATCGCGTTCTTGCTCGCCAGGCCGACCAGCACCACCAGGCCGATCTGCGTGAAGATGTTGATCTCCAGCTTCGCCACGAAGACCCCCATCATGGCGCTCAGGAGGCACAGGGGGACCGAGAGGATCACCGCCAGCGGCATCGACCAGCTCTCGAACTGCGCCGCCAGCACCAGGAAGACCATGACGATCGAGAAAGCGAAGACGATCATCGCCGTGTTGCCGGCCTGGAGCTCCAGGTAGGCCAGCTCGGTCCACTCGTAGCTCATCGACTTGGGCAGCTCCTCGCTGGCCAGGGCCGACATTACTTCGATGGCACGCCCCGAGCTGACCCCGGGACGGGCGTTGCCGTTGATCGAG
>JBKQHM010000751.1:0-11505 GCA_052148775.1 Isosphaeraceae bacterium
CCCGGCCGCGTCGAGCCCCGCGCGATCAAGCGCCGGCCCAAGCCCCACAAGATCCTGACCGTCCCACGGCGCGAAGCGCGCAAGCGATTGCTGGAAGCGGGCTAAGGACAAATCCGAGTGCCATTCGTTTCTGGCATGGTTTTGATCGGTTCCGCTTCGAGGCTCTTGTAGAATTCCGTGAATGGAGGAATCGAGAAGGAATGCGCATCTTGGTGCGTAAAATCCTATACAAAGTCTTACTGAACTGTCCGATATTCTGAGGAATTGAGAAGGGCTGGGTACCTTGAGTGCCTGACTTTTCGATATCCAGGTGATGCATCCGATCTGTGATGAACTCCATCCACGATTACTGCGTCCGCGCCGCGATTCAAGGGCTTACAGAGGCATCTGCGGATCATACGGGGGACCCGGCGTCCAGCAGTGATAAACGATCGAACGGATCCTTGAGAAGACGCACGGACTAGCTACAAACCGAACAGAAATCTTGACTTGCGGAGAGGGTAACAGGCTTCCCGTGCGCGGAAATCCCGAGGCTTATCCTCAAGAGTGTAAGCCCCGGTCCGCACCGCAACATGCAGTCTGTTGACCCCGCTCGACGCTCAGAGGTCAGCCAGGGCGTCGTCAACGATGGTCCACCAACTGAAATTGCCGACGCTCACGTCATCGTAGTTGTTGAAGGAGATCCCGTCGCACCACACGATGTTGCCGCCAGCCCAGACGTTGAGCCAGGCCGTGCCGGAGCCCCAATCCTGGAGGGTGCCGTCCTTGATGTCGAAGTGGATCGTCGTATCGATCCAGAACTGGATTCCCGACCCGGCCCAGGTCCAGTTCTGATAGGTCGAGAAATCGACCTCGCCGGCGATCTCGGCGTTGCCCGAGTAGTCGATCGACCCGAAGACGTTGGTCTCCAGACCGAGGAAGCTGGTCGAGGCGTCGTAGGTGATGCCCGAATTCGTGAAGGTCAGCTCGGCGTTGGCGAGCTGATAGCCGAAGAGCTGGAAGCCGGTGTCGACATTGAAGCTGAAGTCGCCGCTGGTCGTATTGACGAAGCCGTCGATCGACAGGGGTGTGGCCGAATTCAGGAACGACAGCGAGGTTCCCTGGAAGGGATTCAAGGCGGTGGTGGCCGCGAAATCCAACGCGTTGGTTGGTCCGTTGTAGATCAAGGTGCCGCCGGCCACGGGCACGTCGATCGAGCCCACCTCGAATCCCAGGGAGAGGCTGCCCGTCAGGTTGACCCCGATGGCGAAGGTGCTGGGGTTCGGGACCGCGCCCTGGAAATCCCCGTTGCCGATCTCGTTGGCCATGGACTGAATCGCGCTGGTCCAGCCAACGCCGGTGGTGTTGAGGTTGACCAGCACATCCGCGCTGAAGGAGAACGGGAGCAGGTCCCCGCTGAGGTCGGCCAGGCTGAGCGTGGCGCTGGTGTAGAAGTCGCCATAGAGGACGTCTCCTTCGAAGTGGCTGGGCACGACCGCCGGCGTGAACGGGATGTACCCGTTGGCCGAGATCCCCAGGGCGAACTCGGGGACGACCGGAAGACCGGTGACATCCACGAAGAGCGATGGATCGGCCGGATCGATGACGACGCCCGCGGTGTATCCGACGTCGATCTTGGCCGTGCCGAGCCCGTTGCTGTACGAGTTATTGCCGGACAGGTAGAGGTAGGGAACCGCGGCATTGACCGGCGCATCGGCGACCTGGCCGTCGACGGTCCCGCCCAGGCCGATCCCCAGCGTGATACTCGAGAGGCCCGGAAGGCCGGCATCCTGGAGGTCGGTGACGGCCGACGCGGATTGCGTGCTCAGGAAGGCCGCAAACGGGCTGAGGAGGTCATTGGTCAGGTCCTCGCCGGGGAAGGTGATCGACGCGGCACCCGGGGCCACCTCGCCGAACCGGCCGCCGTAGCCGTTCGGGATGGTACTGACGCTGATCTGGACGCCCGTCGGTATCGACATCGAGAAGTTGCCTTGCGCCGACTCGATCGTCAGGGGTCCGGTCGACGTGATCGTGGACGTCGTGAACGAACTGCCGGGCTCCTGGTTCGTCAGCTCGCTGAAGTGGCCCTGGACCGTGAACCCGCGCCCGGTCGGGCCGGCGAAGGTCAGGGATTGATCGTTGGGGCCCAAGTAGGCGTAGAGTCCCCCGCCGCTGTACTGGAGCTTCGCCGCGTCTTGTGCGTTGACTTCCGGATTGAGCGTGCTGTCGTCCAACGCGATCGGGCGGAGGGTCAGCGTGTAGTTCCCGGTGCCAATGTACTCGGCTAGCTCGGGGTTCTCGGCGGCCTGGAGGGTGTACGTCCCGGTGCTCGGGGCGGTGAAGGCGACGCTGTCGTCGTAAGTCGCGGCCCCGGTGATCGGGTTGTTCACCGGCGGGTTGTCGATGTCCGTCGACTGGGTGGCGACCTGGCCCCCGTTCGGGCCGTAGGCCGTCAGGGTCGAGCCGATATTGAGCCCCCCGAGGGCGGGGTAATAGACGTCCAGGTTCGCGGTGAAGACCTCGCCCTGCTGGAGGCTCACGCGGACCTCGTCAGTCTGCCTGCCATAGCTGAGGTTGCCCTGGACCACCGTCTGTTCCATCGGCGCGACCTGGACGATCGGATTCGAACCGTTGGCCACGCTCATCGTTTCGAACAAAGGTATGTTGGACATCATCGTCCGCTCTTCCATGAATTCGAGGCGGGGTCGGGACCCGATGCGCGGCTTGCGACCCGCGACGCGACGGGATGCGGCGAAATCTTGGGGATTCGTCGAGGCCCGGCCGAGGCCCATCGAGAGGGACGACAAGGCGGCTGGGGACGAGCTACGGCGAGGCATCGAGAACGGGAGCGGGCGATTGAAGCGAGTCATCGGTCGTGACCTCACGTTGAGGGAGAAACACCTGGCGTCGAGAGCGATCGTCGGGCGAACCGTTCGATCCGACTCGCTCCACCAGCCTGATCGCCGCCCGCCGCGAGAATTCGCCAGGGAAATCGGTGATTTCTCGGTGCGATCGATCCCGGCACCAAATGTCCCGAGAAACCCGGAATTCTTGTCCGTCAGGCCACGGATTTGACAATTCAGAGCCTCTTCGGATCGGCCGCTCACCGGTCCTCGGCTCGCGCCTGGCATCGATTGCGGGGAAGACGGCCCGACAGGGAGAGAGTCGGTCGCTTTCGGCGGCGCTCCACCTCACAGGCGCCCGGCGTTTCCTCAAATTCGGAGAGCCGAACCGGGCCAGGGCTTCGTCTTCAGCGAGGCCCGGACGATCACTCGTGTGTCATCAGACGATCTCGATGGCTCGATGAGCGTGACAGGGCCAGACGGTCTGGATAAGATCTTGTAAAAGCCACCAATCCGCGACTCAAGAAAGGGTCCGTCCCATGCCGGATGACGACTCGGTCTCGCGATGGCTCGACGGGCTGAAGCAGGGGGATGCCGCCGACGTCCAGCGCCTCTGGGACCGCTACTTCCAGAGCCTGGTGCGCGTGGCTGGTGCCCGGTTGCGCGGCCACTCCCGCCGCGAGTACGACGAGGAGGACGTGGCGCTGAGCGCATTCCATAGCCTGTGCGAACGGGTCGGTCGCGGCCAGTTCCCGCAACTGTCCGACCGGGACGACCTCTGGCGGCTGCTGGTGACCATCACGGCGCGCAAGGTGATCAGCGCATTGCGGCACCAGACCCGCCAGAAGCGCGGCGGCGGCCGGGTGGTCGGCGAATCGTGGGTGACCGGTCCCGACGGCCTCGATGAGGGCATGGCCCAGTTCCTGGGCCGCGAGCCGACCCCGGAGGACGCCGCCCAGTTCGCCGAGGACTACGAGCAATTACTCGCGCGGCTCAACGACGAGACGCTGCGGCTGATCGCCCTGAGGAAGCTGGACGGCCACACCACCGAGTCGATCGCCGCCGAGCTGGGGACCTCGGCGCGGACCGTCGATCGCAAGCTCAACCTCATCCGGAAGATCTGGGAAGAGGAGGCACCGGGATGAAGCCCCCGGCGACGTCCGATGACAATGACCTCTCGCTGGAGGATTGGAGGCACGTCGACGCGGCCTGCGACCAGTTCGAAGCGGCCTGGCGCGCCGGGGAGCGGCCGGATCCGTCGCCCATGCTGGCCGAGGTCACGGGTCCGGCCCGCACGCGGCTGCTCCGCGAGCTGCTGATCATCGAGCTGGACTTCCGGCGTCAGCGCGGTGAACGCCCGGAGGTCGCCGAGTATGCCGGACGGTTCCCCGAGGACCTGACGGTCGTGGATGGCGTCTTCGTCGAGCTGGGGCTGAGCGGGGAGACGATGGCCCCGCGCCGGGAGGGTGAGCATGGCGGCGACTCACCGTGGAACACGGCGCCGGGAGCCGGATGGCCCGGTGCGGCGGTCACTCCGGCCGAGATCAGCGCTGCCTCTCTCGAGACCCTGCGCTCGGCCGGCTACGAGGTCATCGGCGAGCTGGGCCGGGGCGGAATGGGGGTGGTTTACCTGGCGCGCAACGTGTCGCTGAACCGCCCGTGTGCGCTCAAGATGATCCTGGCCGGGTCGCACGGCGGCAAGTCGGCCGTGGCGCGGTTCCGGGTCGAGGCCGAGGCGGTCGCCCGGCTCCGCCATCCCGGGATCGTGCAGATCTATCACGTCGGCGAGGCGGACGGGCTGCCGTTCCTCGAGCTGGAGTACCTGCCCGGCAGCAGCCTGGAGAAGACGCTCGACGGCACCCCGCGCCCGGCCGCCGAGGCGGCCCGGCTGATCGAGGCCCTGGCCCGCGCGATCGCCGAGGCCCATCGGCGGGGGATCGTCCACCGCGACCTGAAACCGGCGAACATCCTGCTGGATGCCGGCGGACAGCCCAAGGTGGCCGACTTCGGGCTCGCGAAGTTCCTCGATTCCCAGGACGGCCTCACCAGGACCAACCTGGTCATCGGCTCGCCAAGCTACATGGCGCCGGAACAGGCCGAGGGGAACGCTCGCTCGGTCGGCACATCCGTCGACGTGTATGCGATGGGAGCGATCTTGTACGAGCTGCTGACGGGCCGGCCGCCGTTCCGGGCGGCGACGGCCCTGGAGACGCTGGAACAGGTCAAGGCCATCGAGCCGGTCCCGCCGTCGCGGCTCCAGCCGGGCCTGTCGCGCGATCTCGAGACGATCTGCCTGAAATGTCTCGAGAAGGCCCCGTCCCGGCGATATGCGACGTCGGAGGCACTGGCCGAAGACCTGCGGCGGTTCCTGGCCGGCGAACCGATCCAGGCGCGACGCGCGTTGTTCTGGGAGCGCGCCTGGAAATGGGCACGGCGGCACCCGGCCGCGGCGGCGGCCCTGGCGATCATCGGCGTCGCGGCCGCCCTCCTGTTCGGCGGGGGCCTCTACTACAACACGAAGCTCCGACACGCCAACACTCGTCTCGAGGAGGCGCTCGGCCAGGCTCAGGCGGCCCGGCAGCAGGCGCAGACCAGCGCCCTGACCGCCGTGGCGCAGCGCAACCTCGCCTTGAAGGCCTTGCGCGAACTGATCTTCGGCGTCCAGGACAAGTTGAACGCAACACCGCGCACCCAGAAGTTGCGACAGAGCTTGCTCAAGACGGCCATCGAGGGCCTGACGGAACTCGCCCGGAGTACCGAGGGGGCGGCGCCCGACCTCGACCGTGCCGTCGCCCACCAGAGGCTGGCCGAGGTCTATAGCAGGGTCGGCCAGGAGATCGAAGCCGGACGGCAACTCGCGCGATCATTGGAGCTGGCCCAGGGCCTGGCCGCACGCTCGCCCCACGATCCTGACGTCCTGGAATGTCTGGGAGTCGATTACTACCAGCTCGCCTGGCTGACACTTCAAAAGGGAGATCCCGAAAAGGCGGAAGAACTGAGCCGCCGTGGGCTCGCGGCCTGCGAGGCCGCTACAGCCCTGGACCCGGCTCGCCCCGTGGCCCGGGAATACCGGATCAGCAACTCATTACAGCTAGGCCATACGTTCATGTGGAGGGGCGTGCTCGCCGACGCGCTGGACGCACTCGAGACGTCGCTCGAGTTGGCCCGACGCTGGAAGGCCGAAGACCCGACGAACGCGACGGCCCGGAAACTGATCCGGGAAATCGAGGTCAAGCTGGGTGATGTCTACTGGTTGCTCGCCCATGACTGGCCCAGGTCCCGGGCGCATTATCTCGAGGCCATCGCCATCGCCCGGGGCCTGCTCGCCGATGCGCCGGACCGGCTCATCGATCGCGCCGCCCTGGTCGTCCCCCTGATTAACTACGCCGAGTACAGCCTGCGGGCGGGCCACCCCGATGAGGCCCTGCCGCTCGTCCGCGAGGCCCAAGGAATCGCCGACCAGCTCGTCAAGGCCGATCCGGACACCGTCGGTTACCAGCTTATGGCCCTCGAGGCCCAAGCCATGATCGCCGGCACCGAGATCGCCCAGGGTCGCCCCGCAGAGGCCGCCAGCCTGCTCCGACCGGCCATCGAGCGACTGCAGCTCCTCAAGGATGAGGGCAAGCTCGAAGGACAGCCGAACTATGTTCAGTACATCCAATTCTGGAAGGGAGACCTCGCCTACTACGAGGCGGCTCCGCTGGCCTTGAAGGACCTCGACTCCGTCCGTTCTCATCCCTCCGAGCTGGCGATCAAACTGCTTCGCTTGCGGGCAAGGACCCTGAAGGGTCGAGAGGACAGACCCGGGCTCATTGCGACCATCGAAGCGGTCTCTCGGATCCCATGCCATGCAACGAATGAGTTGATCGATCTTGCGGCTTTCTACGCCGAGTGCATCCGGAGTCTCGGCGTGATCCAGTCGGCCGCGCCATCGGGTCCGGACAACTCGGCCGTCCGGAGTCGTTGCGCCGACCTGGGACTCGCCGCCCTATCCCGCGCCATCGACCACGGTTACCGGGATGCACCCTCCCTGGAGGCGGATGAAGTCTTCGAGCCGCTCCGTGCGCACCGGGGCTTTCGTCCCTTGATCGAGCGAATCCGCCAGCCGGCTTCACCGGGAGGACCATGATCGGGACGGTGCGATCCGGGCCGTCAGGTCTTCAACGCCGCGAAGAGGGCCCGGATCTCGTCATCGACCTCGGACGGGTCGTGGACCGTCGCGGCGATCTCCCGCCGGAGCAGGATCCCATACCGACGCCGCAGGCGATGGACGGCGACGCGCACGGCCCCCACGCTGATGCCCAGTCGTGCCGCGATCTTCGAATAGGGGGCGGCCTTCGGATCCTCGGTCAGGACGGCCCGTAGCTCGTCGATGACGGTCCCCCGTCCCGCGTCTTCATATTCCCGGTGGAGCTGCTCGTAGACCCGTGCGAGCAGGGTCAGGGCCCAGCTACGATCGAAGATCCGCTCCGGGGTCAGCTCGTGGACCGGCTCACGGATGTATCGCGATTCTGCGTCGGCGGAATCGATCGACAGCGGGGCGCGACCTCCTCCTCGCTTGTGGGCCCTCTCGCGGTCGCGACGATTGGCCAGGTAATGGCCGCAGACCGTCCGCAGGAACGATCGGAAGCGACCGCGGTCGGGGTCGGCCTCGGCGAACAGCCCCTTTTCCAGCACACGCGTGAAGAAGTCCTGGGTCAGGTCCTGCGCCGACTCGGGCGCGTAGCCCCGGTGGCGGATGTAGGCGTAGATGGGATACCAGTACGCGCCGCATAGCGCGGCCAGCGACTCCTTCGAACGCGGCGCATCCGGGTCACCGGCCGCGACGACCAGGCACCAGTCCGTTGTCGGGAACCGATCCAGCGATGAAAGGTCGTCCGGAGGCTGTGCCACGATCAACGCCTCGTATGAGCTGACCGTCCTCGGCTGCAAACCTATTTTCTCGTCATCGTAATTATCCGTCGACCTTCGGCCGCGGACCAGAGCGCTTCGCGATCGGATCGCGCACAACGGGTAACCACCCGAACATCCCGAGGGCGTGACGGTCCGCGGATAGTGGATGAATCAGCGCGTGCAGCGAGTACCTGGATCGGATATCTCGACCCCGAGCTAGCCCCGGCCAACGGCGGAGACCTCGTTGATTCGCACGCGACCCCAATTCGGAAATGCGATCATCGGACGGGCCAGCGTATTGAGCGAGTCCTGGGTCAACGTGGTCGACATGGAGCTCGGCTGGTCATCGAGATCACCACTGTAGACGACCCTGATCGCCTTGTTCAGCACCTGATTGGGCTTGAGCGTGAATGTGGCCTCGCCGCCGACGACTCGCGTCGCGGCCAATGTCTTCGTCGTCAGCTTTTTCTTCTGCTTCACCAGGAGGTTGAGCATCAACTCGCCGGTCGGGACCCCACCGGCCGGCATCACGGGCTCGATCATGGCGGTCAGGCCCAGCGCCACCAATTTCTTCTTCTGGAAGACCGGGTGCGGTATGAGAACGATCTGGGTGGACGCCCGCGTGACCGAGACGGATACCGATCCCGACTGGACTCCGACGAAGTCCGAGCCGCCGTTGAAAGAAGCCGTGATCGAACGACCGCCGATGGGAAGGGCCATTGTATTCAGGATCGCTTGGCCCATGTCATCGAGCGGGAGGGTGGCGATCGTCGTGCCGTTGTCCGAAAAGGTGACCGTGCCACCCGTCGTGGCGGCGGGGCTGGTCACGATGGCAACGAAGGTGACCGGCTGTCCGAAGACGGCCGAGTTGGTCGAAGGGGTGATCGCGATCGTGAACGGGGCCGGCGAGATGGCCGCCATCGTCGTGGCCGTGGTCGAGGCAAGCTGGTAATTACCCGCCGCCGCACCGTCGAGAGCCAATCCGGTAACCGTGACCGTCAGATCGGTGCCCACATTCTTGCTGGCGAACGATGACGTGCCACCGGTCAGGCCAACCGCGTCGCCATCGATGACTCCGATGAGCGTCTCGCTCGCCAAGGTGGCAGTCGTCGTGCCGTCGTAGAGCTTGTTGGATGCCGTGACGACGGGCGATACTGTGGCCCGGGTCACCGTCAGCGTGCCGGTCGTGTTTGCGGTTGCGAAAGTTCCATCCGACGAATAGGAATAACTGATCGTGTAGGGCGAGCCGGCCACGGGGAGGCCGGCGGTGTCGAACGTGGTCGAGAACGCGCCGAAGCTGCTGATCGTTGCCCGATGCTCGACGCCGTCGAGCGTCACCGTGACGGCCTCTCCATTCGGGGCGAGCGCGTTGTCCGACAAAGTCCCGGACAGGGTGACAGCCGCGGTGCCGTAGGAGATGCTCGGATTGCTCAAACCCGAAAACCCGAGCTCGATCATCAGGTTGTTCAGTTCAAAGGACACCGGTGCGTCGGCGACGCTCGCCGAGGCGATGACGGCGTAGGATCCGCCGACCGCGTTCGCGTGCGCGGTGAGCGAGGCCAGACCGTTCGCGCCGATGACCGCGGTCGCGCCGGAGAGAGTCGCCGAGGCGCCGGTCGACGTGACGCTGAAGGCGATCACGCCACCGGCGACCGGTTCGAGGGCGTCATTCGACACGACGTTGACGGCCAGTGCGCTCGCGAAGGCGGTGCCGACGGTCGCCGATTGAGGTGTACTGCCGATGACCGGTGTCAGCGTGAATCCCTGGCTCTGGAAGGCTCCGATGTCGATGCCGAGGCTTGGAAGGGCGACTCCGCGCTCATCGGTGGCGATGCCGGTGACGGCCGTGCCCGCACCGAGTGCCGGGCTGCCCGGGAGTAGCGCGATGGTCTGCGTCGGCCCGCCGTGATCGCCGAGCGAGGAGAGCAGAGGATCGGCGACATCGAGCAAATTGTCGTCGGAGGAGTTGAGCCCGTCGGATCCGCCTGTGCCGATCAGGTTATACGAGCCGCTGACGGAGTCGCCGCCCAGGTCGCCGCCGGAGTTGCCGGCGACGATGGTGCCGGTGAGCGTGAAGAACGCCTGATTGTACACGCCGCCGCCCTGGGTCTCGGCGGAGTTGTTACTGATCGTGCAACCGTCGAGCGTCACCGTGTGATCGTTGAGCACTCCGCCGCCGACCCCGCTGGTGGAATTGCCGCTGATCGTGCATTCGGAGATCGTGACCGTACTATCGTTGTACAAGCCGCCGCCTTGTAATTCGGCGGAGTTGCCGCTGATCGTGCAGCCATCGAGGGTGAGATTCTCCGAACCAAAATCGAACAACCCGCCGCCGTACTTCGCGGAGTTTCCGCTAATCGTGGAGTTGTTGAGATTCGCCGTACCCCGGTTATACGCGCCGCCGCCCTTGAACGCGGCGGAGTTGCCGTCGAGCGTACTGTCGTTGAGCGTCAGCGAGGCTTCGTTGAAGACCCCGCCAGCTTCGGACCCGGCGGAGTTGCCGCTGATCGTGCAGTCCGTGAACGTCGCGGTGCCCGAATCGAACATCCCGCCGCCATATGTCGCGCTGCTCCCGTTGATCGTGCAGTCGTCGAGCGTCGCCGTCCCGGGATTGTAGATTCCTCCGCCTTCATACGGTGCGGAGTTGCCGCTGACCGTGCAGTCGGTGAATGCCACCGTGGTCTCGTTGAGTACTCCGCCGCCTTCGGACCCGGCGGAGTCACTGCCGATCGTACAACCCTCGAGAGTGGCCGTACCCGCATTGAAGATCCCGCCGCCGTAGTCGCTCGCGGAATTCCCGTTGATCGTGCAGCCATCGAGCGTCGCCGTGCCCAGGTCGTACACTCCGGCGCCTCTGGTTGCGGCATTGCCGCTGATCGTGCAGTCATTGAGGGTGAGGCTTGCCGCGCTCTCGACGAACACACCGCCGCCCATCGAGGCATTCCCGTCCATGAGGGTCAGGCCCGAAAGGACGGCATTGCCACCCGAGTTTACCTGGAACACGCCACTCTGTCCCCCGCCGCTGATCGACACTCCGGCAGTCGGTCCATCGATCGCGATCGATACGGATGCGTTGCTCAGTGCGAGGACGCCCTGGCTCAAAGCGATCACCTGAGGCGTGCTGCCCAGGTCGAACTCGATCGTGCTCGGACTTGTGGCCAAATCCGCCTGGTCGACGGCCCAGCGCAGGGTGCCATCGCTGGGCGAACCGGCGGTCAGCGTGTCGACGGTGTTCGTGACGGTGAAGATGGCAAGTAGCCGGCGATCCTCAAGCGCCAGCAGCGACGGCTTCAGGCGTCGCCGATCGCTCCGTCTCGCCGACCGAAGCGCGTCCCATCGTCTCCACAGACGGCGATCTGGCTCGCTCCCGTAACTCATGGTGCTACTGACTCCCTGGCTGGAGGCGTGGATTCTCGTCGGCGGTGCGCCACCCCGATCGGGTCGCCGCATCGCCATCGGGCGGGACGGTCGGACGAAAGGAGATCTCTTACTCTCCCAATCGCCGTGGGCATCGCTCGTTCGCCAGGTCAGCCGGAAAATCGAGAGAAATTGGCAACAGCGGAGGCCACGGACAGGCACGAAACCGTTCGGTTCCGTCTTCTCTCCACGTCAGCCGCGTCGACTGGCTGTTGATGTCTTCAACCGGTGGCTCATCGGATTCCAAAAAAAACTAGGCTGGCAAACTTGCCTGAAGTCGAGCGGTTTTCCCGTGAGATTGGTCTGTCTCTGCCGGGAAACACTTGGCCTCGCCCCGGAAAACAGGCGGTCAGCATTCCTGTTCAGGTAAGTT
>JBKQHM010000752.1:0-3835 GCA_052148775.1 Isosphaeraceae bacterium
CGACGACAGCCTGTCGTCGCACGCCGAGACGTGCTCGGAGGGGTCGAGGAAGAGCACGCTGACGTCTCGCGGTCGGAGGTCGAAGGCCAATCCCGTCAGGCCATCGGAGCGCTCCAGCAGCTCGCCGTAGCGGACGGAGGCGACCCCCTGGACCCGGCCGACACCGTCGCCGACGCCGACGACCCGCCCATCTCGTAATGCCGCACATGCCAGTGCACTCCCCCGAGGGCGCCGCGCACCTGCTCGGCGATCTCCTGAATCAGGGTGCTCATGACGCCTTACCCCCCGTCGAGGCGCCGCCCGAGGAGGCGGCCTCCAGTTCCTCGAGCCGGCCGACCATCGAAGTATCCCACACTTGCCCGCCGATCCGCAGCCGCACGCCACCCAGCAGGGCTGGCTCTACCTGCACGGATACGCCCAGCGGCCGGCCAGCCAGCGACTCGGTCGCCCCGCCGAGGTCGTGCAGGACCTCGCCGTTCAAATCCGACGCCGTCTCGACAACGGCGGCATCGCCGTCCTCCCACTCGTCGCGTAATCGTTGGCGATCGTCGTCCGGGATGCGTCTCAATTCCTCGATCAGCTCGACGGTGAGCTGCCGCTGGAGCATGGAACCCGAAGCTTCGCTCAGGAGTCGCTCGGCCATCTCCACCGCGGAGTGCACCAGCTCGGCGCGGAGCGAGCGCAGGGCCTCCTCCCGCTCGCGTGCGAACTGCTGATCGACCTCAGCGCGATGCCGGCGGATCGACTGCTCGGTCTGGGCGATCAACGGCTGACGCTCAGTCTCCGCCCGAGCGTGGGCCTCTTGGATCACGGCCTCGCGCTGCCGATCCAGGTCCGCGAGTTGCTGCGGGGTGAGCGTTGCCTGGAGCCCCGCGGCCTCGCGGCGCGCCGACACGGCGTCGTTCCGGGCCTTCTCGTTGGCCTCGCGGCGACGATCGATCGCGTCGCGCAGCGGCTCGTAGAGCCGCCATCGCAAGATCGCCACCAGTACCAGGAAGTTCACGACCTGGAACAGGAAGGTCCAGACGTTGAAGACCATGGCTCAATGTCCGGTGACTGGGGATAAGAAGGGATTGGCCGGCAAGATGATCAGCGCGATCACCAGGCCCAGGAGGGAGAGGCGGACCAGCGCACCGAGCGGGACCAGGGACGCGAGCGAGGGCCGACTCAACACCCGCCTTACGGTCAGCCGGAGCCCGCCGAAGTAGGCCAGGCCCATGCCGGCCCCCGCGCCGACGGCCACGATCCGGATCATCGGCGGAGCTCCTGTTCCAGGTGCCGCCAGGCGCCGAGGCAGCTGATCGCCAGGCCAGCGAAGAGCACCGAGGGGGTCCAGAAGACATTCGTCCCTTCCCGGGCGTCGATACAGCGCCCCAGGAACGCACCGATCAGTGTGGGGATCACCACCATCCAGCCCACCGAGCCGACCAGGCCAATCCCTTGCCAGAAGGTCAGGCGCTGCGCGAGATGCGCCCGATCGGCCTGGCGTCGGATCTCGCGCACGAACGGGTCCTCGTCGGGATGCAACGGACTCATGAGCGCGGCACCGCCTTCCTCAGCTCGTGTAGAAGGGTCGTCTCGACCTCGGCGAACCCCGATCGCGCCGCGTGTTCCTTCGCCTTGAGGCCTCAAGCATCGCGGTCGCCGCATCGGCGACCTGATTGATCCGCTCGGAGACCACCGCATCGCGCGTCGCGATCGAGATCCGGCCGCGTTCCAGCAGCAGCACGCCGCCGTCGACGGCCGCGAACCGCTCGTCGCGCGGCTCGAGTTGATAGCGTACCACGCAGAGCACGAGGACCGTCATGACATCCTCGTGGCCGGTGCGCAGGCCGAACTGCCCGCTGGCGACGGCCGCCTGCAGCGAGATGACACGATCTTGGACGAGGACGCGATCCGATGCGAGGGTCTCCAGTTGCAGGCTCACGTCTTGGCCTCCTCGATCACGCCGATCATGTACAGGGCACCCTCGTCGTGGTCGTCGTACTTTCCCGACAGGATCGCTTTGCAGCCCGCGACCGTCCGCGGTAATGGGACCCGACGCCCCGCGTGACCGGTGAACATCTCCGTGACGAAGAACGGTTGCGCCAAGAATCGTTCCAGACGACGGGCCCTCCGCACCGTCAACTGGTCGGCGGCCGAGAGTTCCTCCAGGCCGAGCATGGCGATGATGTCCTCGAGCTCTCGATAGCGCTCGATGGTCTCCTTGACCCGGAGCGCGACCTGATAGTGCCGATCCCCCGAGCCGCGCCGGGTCGAGCAGGCGCGAGGTGGAGGCCAGCGGGTCGCCCGCCGGATAGAGCCCGCGCGCGGCCAGGGCACGCGAAAGCACGATGCTGGCGTCGAGATGGACGAACGTCTGGGCCACGGCCGGATCGGCCATGTCGTCGGCGGGCACATACACCGCCTGGACCATGTCGTCGGCGGGCACATACACCGCCTGGACCGACGTGATCGCCGCGCCGGCGACCGAGGCGATCCGCTCCTCGAGCCCCGAGGTCATTGGCCAGGATCGGCTGATAACCGACCTCCGAGGGGAGCCGGCCGAGCAATCCCGAGACCTCCGTGCCGACCTGAACGTACCGGAAGATGTTGTCGACCAGGAACATCACCTCGGTCTCCTGCACGTCGCGGAAGTACTCGGCCATCGTCAGGGCGGTGAGTCCGACGCGGAACCTTCAACCCTGCGGCTCGCTCATCTGGCCGAAGACCAGGATGGCGTTGGTGATGCCGCCCGTCTCCTGCATCTCATGCCAGAGGTCGTTGCCCTCCCGGGTCCGCTCGCCGATTCCCGCGAAGCCCGAGACCCCGGCTCGCTGCTGATTGAGCGTCCGGATGAACTCCTGAAGGAGCACGGTCTTGCCGACGCGGGTCCGCCGATGAGGCCGGCCTTGCCCCCCGCGGCAATGGCGCGAGCAGATCGATGACCTTGATCCCCGTCTCGAGGAACTCGGCCCCGCGACACTGGGCGATCAACGAAGGGCGGTACAGTGGATCGGCCACGACTCGCAACCCGTCATTCGGAGGACCGCCGTCCAGGGGCTCGCCGAGCGCGTTGACCAGCCTCCCGAGTGCCGACTTGCCAACCGGGACCATGGTCGGCCGACCCGTATGGCGGATCGACATGCCGCGGGCCAGGCCCTCTGTCGGCGCCATGGCGATGCCCCCACGGTGTGAATATCGAGGTGATGGGCGACCTCGAGCACGAGCGTCCCCTCCCCGCTCGTGAGGGGCAGGGCCTCGTTGATCGCCGGCAGGCCGTCGGGAACTACGCCTCGACGACCGAACCGCGGACGGCCGTGATACGTCCGTCCGATCCGTGATGATCCGTCGCGATCGCGAAAGCCGCCACGACGATACCCTCATCTCGACTCCCGATGATCCCTCAACGGTCGTATGAGCGATCATCTCGGGATCAGGCCCTCTCGCCCCGTCGAACGCACGAACATTCTCGATAGCGTGCAGGAAAGCGCCCCGCCAGTCGCTCGGGGCATGCTCGAGATTCCGAGTCAACTCGGTCCGCCGCGATCCGGCTACTTGCGGCGTGCGACCATCAGCACGCACCTTGCGAAAATCGCGAGAGTGGACCGTCCTGGAGTGCATGGAGCGGTGAGTGATCTCGGCCGAGAAGACGATGCGGTTCGAGTCGACCATCTTGGGAGAGTTCCCCTCGAATCGGACCGGTGCCCTTCTCCTCCTGATGGGCACAAAAAAACTAGGCTGGCAAACTTGCCTGAAGTCGAGCGGTTTTCCCGTGAGATTGGTCTGTCTCTGCCGGGAAACACTTGGCCTCGCCCCGGAAAACAGGCGGTCAGCATTCCTGTTCAGGTAAGTT
>JBKQHM010000753.1:0-11038 GCA_052148775.1 Isosphaeraceae bacterium
GGGACGTTCTCGTACTCGCCTGTCTCGTGATGGATACCCATCGAGATGGACATGGGATTCCCGGCGATGCCGGTTCAGAAGATCTTGGCGAGGCATCCGCCGTCGACGGTGAGGCAGGTGCCGGTGATGTAGCTGCCGGCATCGCTGGCCAGGAGGAGGGCCGGGCCGATCAGCTCGTCGGGCTGGCCCCATCGGCCCAGGGCGGTGCGCCTGGCGAATGCGTCCTGCTGCTCCTTCGACAGGAGGCTCGAGGGTAGGTCGGTCAGGAACGGGCCCGGGGCGATGCAGTTGACCGTGACCCCGAACGGGCCCAGGTCGTTCGCGCTCGCCCGGGCCAGGCCCAGCAGCGCGCTCTTGGTTGCCGAGTACGCGTTGCGGCCGGCGGCCGAGCTGAAGCCCATGATCGACGAGATGTGGATCACCCGGCCCCACTTCCGCTCCTTCATGCCGGGCACCAGGGCGCGGGTCAGCGCCATGCACGAGCCAAGGTTCAGCTCGACGAGCGAGTCCCAGACCTCGTCTTCGATCTGGTCGATCGCCTGGGGCTTGTTGGTCCCTGCGTTGTTGATCAGGATGTCGACCTTGCCCATCGCCGCCAGGGCCTCGGCGGCGAGCCGGGGCGACTCCTCGCGCCGGGACAGGTCGGCCACGACGTATTTGACCCGGACCTCCAGCCCCGCGCCGATCTCGCGGGCGGCCGCCTGGAGCTCGTCCTCGTGCCGGCTGGAGATGACGACATCGGCGCCGAACTCGGCCAGCCCGCGGGCCATCGACTTGCCCAGCCCCTTGCTCCCGCCCGTCACCAGGGCCACGCGGCCCGAAAGATCGAAAAGGCGTCGACTCATCGGTGTTTCCCTTTCTCTGAAGATGAAAAGCCCCGGGATTATACCAACCTTGCAAGTCGAGAGGAATTCGCCGGCGATCCGGTGCCGAAGCGATCGCGTCCGTCGATCGGATCGAGCTCTCAGCGGTTCGACCCCCTGGAACCGGCCGCCCGAGCGGGGAAAATGAATCCGCCAACCGTTTCCACTTTCGCGTTCGCAACATCCAGGGAAAGACGAGGTAGACCCCGATGAGCCGGATCCTGATGGTCTCTCGAAACACGTCGACGGACGATGGCCAGGTTCTCAACGATCGTCGCAGGTTCCTCGCGGGCGCCGCGGGCGCGCTCGCGGCGTCCTGGGCGGCCTGCACCACCGCCAGGGCCCAGACCCCGCCCGCCGTCGCCGCGACGCCGCGACACTACGGTCCCCACGCCGAACCCGTCCGCTACCCCGATCCCGACGTCGTCGTCCTCGACCCGCGCTTCGCCAAGATCAAGATCGGCAACTCCCCCATCCGGCGCCTCCATACCGGCATGCTCTGGGCCGAGGGGCCGGCCTGGAACGGCGTCGGCAAGTACCTCGTCTGGTCCGACATCCCCAACGACGTCCAGCTCCGCTGGCTCGAGGACGACGGCCACGTGAGCGTGATCCGTCATCCCGCCGGTAATTCCAACGGCAACACCTTCGATCGCGAAGGCCGGCAGATCTCCTGCGAGCACGGCAACCGCCGGGTCGTCCGCTACGAGCACGACGGCAAGACCACCGTCCTGGCCGACCGATTCGAAGCCAAGCCGTTGAACGCCCCCAACGACCCCGTCGTCCATCCCGACGGCGGCATCTGGTTCACCGACCCCGGCTACGGCTCGCTCAGCGACTACGAGGGCCACAAGGGGACCCTGGAGATCAAAGAGGCCGTCTACCGGATCGACCCGGCCAGCGGCAAGCTCGCCAAGGTCACCGACGACCTCTTCAAACCCAACGGCCTCTGCTTCTCCCCCGACTACAAGACCCTCTACATCGCCGACACCGGCGCATCGCACTATCCCCAGGCCCCCCGCAATATCCGCGCCTATGACGTCGTCGACGGCACCAGGCTCGCCCGCGGGCGCCAGTTCGTCTCGATGATGATGGCCATGCCCGGCGGCGACAAGGCCGGCTTCGCCGACGGCATCCGTTGCGACGCCGACGGCAACCTCTACGCGGCCGCCGGATGGGTCGGTCACGGTTACGACGGCGTCCACGTCTTCGCCCCGGACGGCGTCCGCATCGGACTGATCCTCCTGCCCGAGATCTGCGCCAACGTCTGCTTCGGCGGCCCCAAGCGCAACCGCCTGTTCATGGCGGCCAGCCAATCCCTCTACGCCGTCTACCTCGACACCCGCGGCGCCCACTTCGCCTGAACGACGCGACGGCCCTCCCGGGGATGCGGATGGGCTCGGTTCCGTAGATACGCACCGGGCGTCTCCGGCGTCCGGTGCGCATCTTCGGGACGGTCTGTTCACGGGTTGTCGGGGCGGAAGCCTCCAGGTCCATCGCTTTTCCTTCGGCCGCAAATTCCCCTCGTACGCGGCCGGTACTCCCGCTAGCCGAAACCCGTCACAGCATGGTATGTTAAGTCCGGCTCGTGACGGGGAAAGGGGACGGGCGACGAGGCGACCCGATTCCGTCCGGATCGATATTCCCGCTTCATGAGTCATCCGCGTTCCACGTCGAGGACGGCTGGCCCCACGGCCCTGACTCGGCCGTTCCGTTCAACCCGGAGATGACCACCGATGAGCACACCGGCTGAGATCCGCCTGGCCACGAGGGTCTTGCGTCATGAACTGGAGGCGATCAAGGGGAACTGGGGTTGGTTCCTCACGCTGGGGATCATCCTGATCGTCGTGGGTACGATGGCCGTAGGGATGCCTTTTATAGCCTCTCTGGCGTCGGTCGTGTTGCTGGGGATGCTGCTCATCATGGGCGGGATCGTGCAGCTTGTCGGCACGTTCTTGACCCGCGACTGGAGCGGCTTCTTCCTCACGCTGTTGATGGGAGTTCTTTACCTCGTCCTGGGCGTGATGTTCCTCCGCCACCCCGGCGGAGTCCTTGAGGCCATGACCCTGCTGCTGGCCTGCGGGCTGATGGTCAGCGGCCTGTTCCGGATCATCGGCTCGCTGATGTACAAATTCCCGTACTGGGGATGGACGCTCGCTGGCGGTGCGATCAATCTCCTGCTCGGCATCTACATCTACAGCCAGTGGCCGCTGGACAGCTTCTTCGTCCTCGGCTTGTTCGTGGGGGTCGACCTGATCTTCACCGGCTGGACCTGGGTCATGCTGGCGTTGGCCATCAAGAACGTGCGGTCACCGTCGATCTGACCGGGGCCGGCGCGATGACACGGTGGTGGCGGCCGACGGGCCGCCGCTGCTCGGCTCTAAATCGATCTTGGTCCGATAGTTACGGCGACGGGGGCCGCGCCGCTCCCGTCGCGGACCGGCCGGGACCCACGGCCCGTCGACGGTCGTCAATCCAGGCTCGGGCGGTTTCCCCTCTCATCCGTAAAGCCGTCGACACAACCAAGAATATAGGCCCTTTCGAGCGATGATGTTTCAGTTTCTCAACATGGGAGACTCCATCCTTGCGTCTGGCCCATGAATATGGTTATTATCGGCTGTCAATTATGGAAACTGGAAATCCAAGGTGGATCAGGCTCCGCTCACAGTTCCTCGACGGGGTTGTCAGAGGAACGTTGATGCTGCTTTCGTTCGGGGGATCCTCCAGGGGTAAGATGAACCGGCCGGAATCTTCGTCTGCTAACGGATCAAAATGGGGTGCGATATGAGAAGGGGAATCCAGCGCTCTTGGCTCCTCGCGGGGCTTGCCGTGTTCGGGACGATGGTCGTCGTCGAGGGCGAGGCGCGGGCCAAGGGAATCGTCGTCACATCGGGGAGCACGCAGTCGGTCGGCGACCCCTTCTATGAGTACACCTTCGCGATCACGCTGCAGGCGGGGACCACGCTCGACAACGGCGGTTACATCACGATTTATGACCTCCCTGGATTGTTCAACGACTCGGCCACCAATCAACCCGGGACTCCGGAAGACCCCGGTATCAAGTGGGGTTCCGCGGTCATGTTGCTCGGATTAACCCCGAGCGACGCGACGCCCACCGATAGTCCCTCCATCTATAACGTGACGTGGGAGTGGAACGGTAGCGCGATCACCGCCCCTGCGGGCAGCGACCTGAACCTGGGCACGTTCACCGTCACGACCGATCTCTCATCCACGCCCACGCCCACGCCCACGCTGCTGAATTACCTGGGTTCGGTGGATGGTTCGACCGAGTCGAATAGCGGAACCGTCACGGTCTCCACGGTCCCCGAACCCTCCGCGACGATCTTGCTCTTGCTGGGCGCCGGCGCGCTGCCCCTTTATGCATACCGCAACCGACGACGATCGTCCTGACGCGGAGCGATCTCGTCGAACGCGACAGGCTCCATTGTCCCAAGACCTGCAAATAATCAGCCCTCGAGCCCGCCCGGCCGGATGAGTGCCGTGCGGGCCCGTCTCACTCTTGGTCCGGGCGAGATGCCCCACGCGACCGGCGGTGAACGATGGCCCCGGGTACGGGGTCGGATGGTCGTGCGTCACGGACCGAGATCGACCAGGGTGTTCATCATCGCCTGGTATTCGGGCCGCGATTCCAGGGCCTTGAACTCGGGGGCCTTCTTGATCCGATCGGCGAGCTTCGGATCGGTGTCGATTGCCTCACGGAGCATGAGGACTGTGCGGCCGATGCAGTGGCGGGCCAGGCGATCGCGATCGGCCTTGGCGAGCTTCTCATCGGCGCCCGCCTGGGTGACGATCCGGGCGAGGATCCGCGCGGCATCGAAGTAAGCTTGTGCCCGATCGGCTTCGGGTAAGGCCTGCGGGACCTTGAGGGCGTTGTCGGCCGCCTCGGCATAGGCGTTGAGCTTCAAGCCGACCTCGGCCAGGGCGAGCCGATGCTTGGCGAGCAAGGCCCGCGTGTCCGCCCGATTCTTGCCGAGGTCCACGGCGCGGGCCTGCTGGGCCACGGCGCGTTCCAGGGCGGTCCTGGCCTCGGAGAGCTTGCCCGTCCGGGCCAGGAGATCACCCTGGAGGCCAAGCAGGAGGCCGAGCTGGCTGTGGTAATCGACGGACTTGGGGGCACCGGCCACGAGCCTTTCGAAGTCGGCCTGGGCGCCGGCGATGACCGGCTCGGCTTCCGGCAGTCGCCCGAGGTCGACCAGGGTATCGCCCAGGTTGAACCGGGCGATGGCCAGGTCATGGCGATCCTTGGAGCCCGCGGTCGCGCGGGAGGCCAGTTCCTCGAAGATGCCCATGGCCCGGCGGAGGGTCTCCTCGGCGCCCGGCCGCTTGACCTCGCGGAACACGTCCGCCAGGTTGTTGAGCAGCAGGGCCTTGAGCCGCATGGCCTCCGGCGTCTGGAGCTTGGGATCCTTGGTCTCGACCCGGGCCAGGGCCTGGCGATAGGTCGCCTCGGCCTGGTCGAATCGCCCGGCGGAGGCCAACACGGCGCCCTGATTCATCAGGCACCTCGACCGCCCGAGCTGATACTCGACGTTGTCGGGGTGGTCGGCGATCAACTTGTCGAAGAGGACGACGGCGGCCCGTTGAGTCGCCTCGGCGCCGGGCGGGTCGACCGCCTGCATGGCCAGGGCCAGATTGTCCAGATTCACCGCCAGCGTGCTTCGATAGCGGGGCCGATCAGGGAACTCGGCGACCAGTTTCTCATTGATCGCCCGCGCCTGCCGGAACGAGGCGATCGCCGCCTTGGCGTCCCCCTTGCGGCGCAGGATCTCGCCCAGATTGTTGTGGCACTTGGCCAGGTCGAGCCGGATCTGGACGTCGTCCGGCGACTTGGCGGCGATCGCACCATTCACCGCGATGGCGCGGCCGAGGATCGGTTCGGCCTCACCGGTCCGATTCTGGGCCAGCAGCACGTTGCCGAGGTTAGTCAACGTCCGGGCCAGCTCGCGGCGGTGCTCGGGCCGGTCGGGGAAATCCTTGGCCAATCGTTCCACCAGCTCGAGCTCGCGGCGCAGGTGGTCCTCGGCGTCGGCCAGCCGGCCGGTGCTCTCCTCGATCAGGCCCAGGCTGTTGAGCGCCCTGGCCAGCACTTCGCGATAGCGGGGCACGGTGGGGAACTCGGCGACCAGCTTCTCGAGCATTTCCAGCGCGCGGCGATAATCGTCCTCGGCGCCCCTCAGGTCGCCCCGCTCGCGGTGGATCCATCCCCGGGCGTCGATGGCCAGGGCCAGCTCGTTGCGGGTCTCGGCCTGCTTGGCGTCGTCGGCGTGGGCCCGCTCCAGCTCGGCGATGGCCTGGTCGTAGGCCGTCCTGGCCTGGGAGAACTTGCCGTCCAGACGCAGAAGGTCGGCCTGACTCTTCAAGGTCTGGCCGAGGCGGAGGATATCCTCGGTGGTGGACGCGGGGTCCTGCTTGGAATCGGCCAGGGCGCGCTGGGCTTCCAGGGCCTGGCCGTAGAGCGGGCCCGCCCTGTCCTTGTCGGCCCCCCGGCGGACCAGGAGGTCGGCCAGCAGGGTGCGGATCCGGGCCAGCGCCCGCTTGGCGTCACGCCCCGCGCCCACGCCGGACGCCAGCGGCTCGAGCATCTCCACGGCCTGGCGATAGCGGGTCTCGGATTCCGGCAGCCGGCCCAGCTTGCGCAGGATGTCCCCCATCTGCTGGTAGGCCCGGCCGTGCTCCAGCCGCACCGCCGGGTCGCGGGAGACCCGGCCGGTGAACTGCTCGTAATAGGCCAGGGCGTTCTTGAGGAACTCCTCCTGGAGCGGGTCGAGCTGCTCGTCGAAGCCGATATCGGCGACCCTGGTGAGCAGGTGGACGGCCTGGCGTGCCTGCTGGCCCTGGGCCTCGGCCTCGTTCCGCTCGCGGGAGACCAGCAGCGTGCTGACGCCCAGGGCGATCGTCGCGGTCGCGATCAGCGCCGCCGCGGCGGCGACCGCCGTCCTGTGCCGGCGCGCCCAGCGAGCGACGCGTTCGCTCCAGGGTTCGGCGTAGGCCCTGACCGGCTCGTCGGCCAGCCATCGGCGGACCTCCTGGGCCAGGTCGGCCGCCGTGGCGTACCGCTCCGACTTCTCCTTGCGCAGCGCCTTGAGGCAGACCGCCTCCAGGCCGGGCGCGATCTGGGGGACGATCTGGCGGGGCGGGGGCGGGGCCTCCTGGCAGACCTTGCGGATCACCTCGGCGGTCTTCGGCGCGATGAACGGCGGCCGGCCGGTCAGGATCTCGTAGAGGATCGCACCCAGGCCATAGATGTCCGTCCGCTTGTCGACCAGGTCGTGACGTCCCTGGGCCTGCTCGGGGGCCATGTAGGCCGGCGTGCCCAGCAACTGGCCCTGCATCGTCCCCTCCGGCCCGGCCCCCGACTCGGGGATCGCACGATTGCCGGTATGCGGGCCGTGGTGCGCGCTGCCATTGGAACTGGGGCCGTGATCGGAGACCGCACCCGGGATCGAGCCGGCGGAAGTCCTGTCATCGTTCGGCTCGGGGAAGACGAAGCCGTCATCGAGGCCGGCGGCGCAGGTGACCGCCGTACCGGCCTCGGGGGCCGCCGGGGCGGCCGCGCCGCCCTCGGGGACCGTCCCCCCCGCCTGGACCTGGAGCTGGTCGGGGCCGACGCGCTTGGCCAGGCCCCAGTCGAGCACGATGACCTCGCCGAAGTCGCCCAGCACGACGTTCTGGCCCTTGAGGTCGCGGTGGATGATCCCGCGCGAATGCGCGTAGGCCACGGCGTGGCACACGCTGGCGAATGCCGACAGCAGGTCGACCATGCCGACCAGGTCGGCCTCGCCGGCGGCCCGCTTCTTGTGGTAGGCCCGCACGGCCTCGCTCAGGGTCCGGCCCCGCACGAACCGCATGGTGTAATACGGCGCGGCCCCCTCGCCAAGCTCGTAGACCGGCACGATGCTGGGATGCTCGAGCTGCGCGGTGATCTTGGCCTCGTAGAGGAACCGCGAGCAGATGATCGAGTTGTCCGACTGGTCGGGGCGCAACTCCTTCAGCGCGATCTGCCGGCCGAGGGCGCCGTCGCGCGCCAGCCAGACGCGGCCCATGCCCCCCTTGGCGTGCAGGTGGGTCAGCGTGTAACGCTCGCGGCTATCCGCCTCCGGCGCCAGCGACCCCAGCACGACGTGCCCGCCCTGCATCGGCATCGGCACCGGCGCCGCATTCGCCTCGATCACGTCCACTCCGCCCGCACTCGCGATCTCGCCGATGGCCGCCAGCGACCGGCCATCCATGGTCGCCGCCAGCGTGGCGTGCGGATCGCCCCCATGGCTGGCCAGCTCCTGCGATACCGCCTTTTCCACCTCCGTGCGCTGCTCGTCGGTGATCAACCCGCGATCGACCATCATGTCGGCCAGCGGTTGGGTCCGGTCGGAGACCCATTGGGCACACGTCTCGGCGAGACGATCGGCGTCGACCGCGCCATTCTGGAATGCGACGACGCCGAAGAGCAAGTTGCGCTCGGTATCCATGGCAGCCTCACGATCAGGTCGGATCGGGTCATCGGTGCGGCGGAAACTCGTCGAGATCCTTCCCCAACCATCAAGAGTCCGGGCCTCGCCGCCGCCCTCTCTCTGCCGATGAGATGGGGCGACTCGATGCGGGCCTTCACCAGGAATATGTCTCGCGGAAGCCGGCAGGGCATTACCCGCATGTCATCCCAACGATGTCGACGGCGGCGCTCACCCCGAGAGTCGAATCGAGAATCACCGTCTCGCGCACCATCCCAGTGTACTATCCCGTTCGCGAGTTGTGACGGCTCCGTCGGTTCCGGACCTCTCTGTCAAGTCCGAAATTCTAACCGGTTTCTCTCGAATTGAGAATACGCTATCGGACGTGTGGAAGCGTGGATGGAGAGAAGGCGGGCAGCAAGCGAGGAGTGCGGGTCACCGGAACATGACCGTCATCCATGATCCGTGAGGTCGTGATGGGGAGGGGCAGGCATCCGTTCCTGCCCCCGGGCGGGAGACCGTCAGGTGCTCCGTGAGCACCGATCCCGGTGCTTGTGTTGTGATGAACCTGGGCTCGACGGGCTCTCAGTCCCGATCGTCGTCGGCCTTGAGGGCCTTCAACTCGTCGGCGAGCTTGCGGATCTGGGCTTCGAGAGCCGCGATCCGTCGCTCTCGCTGGCGGTCTTTGGCGACATGGGGAGCCTTCGCCGGCTCCTTGGCTGAGCCGGCTTTGGGGCCGCCTTCGGAGGGGGAAGGCGTCTTGGCTGCCTTCTTCTTGAAGTCTGAAGCGAGCTTCTCGGCTTGCTCCTTGATCTTCTTCTCGAAATCGGAGCCGGGCCCGAACTTGGTCTCCATCTCCTTGCCCAGCTCTTTCATACTCTTCTCGAAGTCGGAGCCCGGCCCGAGCTTGGCCTCCAACTCCTTGCCGATCTTCTCGCCGAGCGTCTCCATCTTCTTTTCGAAGTCGGGGCCGAAGCTGCCCTCGATCTCCTTCTCAATCTTCTCGCCGAGTTCCTCCATCTTCTTTTCGAAGTCGGGGCCGAACTTGCCCTCGATCTCCTTGCCGATCCGGGAAAGGTCGTGTTCGACATCCTCCTTGGCCTTCTTGGCGTCGGACCTGGCCTTCTTGGCGTCGGACCTGGCTTTCTTGAGGTTGGCCTCGGCCTGCTTCGCATCGGCCTTGGCCTTCGCGATGGAGGCGTCGTCATCGTCGTCATCGCCGTCATCACCGTCCGCGTCATCGTCATCGTCATCGTCGGCGACGGCGACGGCGACCGGATCGACGGTCGGTACGAGCGACGCCACGACCATCTCTTCGGCCGGGCTCGCCGCCGGTTTGGCCGTCGACCAGGAGGGCAGGGCGAACAGGGCTAGCAGGCACGCCAGCAGGAGAGCGGAGGGGGAGAGTCGGCAGGGAACGCGACCGTGCAAGATCATGGTCAATCTCCTCTCGAAGAATCGGCCCGAGCCGGCGGCACCCAACGCGGGCGCCGGCGTTCTGGCCATGGACAAGTTTGAACAGATGTCGAGAAGGGCCTCGGCATAAGCGAGGCGGTCCTTGGGGAGGGTCGAGACGACCCAGGCGTCGCAGGCGAGCTCGGCCTCGGCGTCGAGCCGGGCGCGGGCCAGCCAGTAGATGGGGTTCCACCACCAGATCAAGCCGGCGGCCAGCTCGAGCCGGCTGACCCAGTGGTCGCCGCGGCGGATATGGGCCAGTTCATGGGTCAGGATGCCGCGCCATCGATCCCGGTCGAGGGTCTTGACCAGGTGCGCGGGCAGGAGCAGCTTGGGCCGGCCGAGGCACCAGAGCATCGGCGTGCCCAGGTCGGGGACGACCAGCACCTCGGGGACGCAAACGCCGAGGGACCGGCCGATCCGTTCAGCCTCTTCGACCAGGTCCTCCGGAGCCGGCACGGCCGCCCGGAGCCGGCCGCGGAACCGGATGATCCGGGAGGCCTGACCCACTCCCAGGAGTACCGTCAGGACCAGCCAGACGATGGCCAACCCGACCGACAGCCGAACCCTGTCATCCGGCTTCACCGCCGAGGCCCCGATGCGCCGGGGCGACGTCAGGGCGTCGAGATCGCCTTCATCCGGCGCTTCTCCGGAACGTCCTATCGCCGAGGGCTCGACGCGAAAGTCGGTCCGCGACGCGTCGAGGCCCGCGAGCCCGGCCGCCTCGGAGCATGGCGGCGCAGGCGATTCGTCGGCGAGGGCGACCGGAGCAAACCGCACGTCCGCAGGCGAGATCAGGGGCCGGCCCAGGTCTCCCCAGTGCGCGGCCCAGGGCCAGCAGACCAGAGGCGGTGTCATCAACCTGACCAGGACAATGAGCCACAGCACGTGCCGGGCCGTCGGGCCGATCGACCGGAGTCGCCCCCCCAGGGCCGCCACGACGGCCAGGCCCGACGCCACCAGCGTCGTCTCCACGAACCATCCCAGCATCGGCTTACCTCCCGGTGGTCATTGGTCGAGTTGGTCATTGGTCATTAGTCATTGGTCATTGGTCATTGGTCATCGGTCATTGGTGATTTTCATTAGTGATTTTCAGTGGTGGATTACCGCTGTCGCGACGCGCTCTCAGAGGACGAAATCTCGGCCCGCCTACTCATGACCAGTGACCAATGACCAATGACCAATGACTATCTGTAGGCGGCCTCTGTGAGGCCGCAAGCGGCCCTCCCGGCCACACAGAGGCCGCCGACAGAAGAG
>JBKQHM010000754.1:0-2873 GCA_052148775.1 Isosphaeraceae bacterium
AGATCCAAACGCCGCCTGGCGTATGAGTCTGTTGATGCATCGAACAAGGATACGAACGAATCGAAAAGCGAAACAAAACTGGAGGGAACTCCATTGCTGTCGCCAGCTTGATTTTCATCAGCCCACCCTGGCCCCCCCTTCGTAGAGATCGTCTCGCTTTCAAACCCCAGGAAAAGGCTTGTTTTGCGGCGATTCCTGAATGCCATGTGAAATCAACATGCTTTGAAATAGCTGAAAAACGGCTGCACGCACTCGGATAAGCGGTTGCCTGCGCAGCCTAAGTCCTTACAATATGGGTGCTTAAAAGCGAGACGATCTCCGAAAGGGGGGGACGGGACACGCTCCAGCATCCCCCCCTTACGAAGGGGGGGCCAGGGGGGGTGCTTTCGCATCAGCTTCCGCGCGTGCGCAAACCAAGCGTGAACCGTTCTGGGCTGCGGCTTGGGAAACCGTCCTCATCGGCCCGATTATTCCACCGCAGCCTCGGGGAGGCAATCGCAGGGCGCTTCGTTACCGTCACTCCTCGTCGTCCTTCTGCCGCAAGCGGGCCAGGACGCTGAGGTCTTCGAGCGTCGTGGTATCGCCGGTGCTCTCGACGCCCGCGGCGATGTCGCGGAGCAGCCGGCGCATGATCTTGCCGCTACGCGTCTTGGGCAGGGACTCGGTGAAGCGGATCTCGTCCGGGCGGGCCAGCGCGCCGATCTCCTTGGTGACGTGTGCGCGCAGCTCCTGGCGGAGCGCCTCGCTGGGCTGCTGGCCGGTTTCGAGCGTCACGAAAGCGGAGATGCCCTGGCCCTTCAACTCGTCGGGCTTGCCCACCACGGCGGCCTCGGCGACCAAAGGGTGGCTCACCAGCGCGCTCTCGATCTCCATCGTCGAGAGCCGGTGGCCGGCGACGTTGAGCACGTCGTCGACCCGGCCCATGATCCAGTAGTTGCCGCTGTCGTCGCGACGCGCGCCGTCGCCGGTGAAGTAGCAGCCGGGGATGTCGGACCAGTAGGTCGACCGGTATCGCTCGTCGTCGCCGTAGAGGGTGCGGAGCATCGACGGCCACGGCTGCTTGATCACCAGGAACCCGCCCTGATTGGTGCCGACGGATTTCCCGTCCTTGGTGACGATGTCCGGGACGATGCCCGGTAGCGGTCGCGTGGCCGAGCCGGGCACGGCTGGGATGGCACCCGGCAGCGGCGAGATCATGATCGCGCCGGTCTCGGTCTGCCACCAGGTGTCGACGATCGGGCAACGGCCGCCGCCGATCACCTTGTGATACCACATCCAGGCCTCGGGGTTGATCGGCTCGCCGACGGTGCCCAGCAGTCGGAGGCTCGACAGGTCGTGCCGGCGGGGGTGTTGCTCGCCCCACTTCATGAACGCGCGGATCGCTGTCGGGGCTGTGTAGAGGATGCTGACCCGGTAGTCCTCGATGATCTTCCAGAACCGGCCCTCATCGGGCCAGTTCGGGGCCCCCTCGTACATCACGCACGTGGCGCCGTTGGACAGCGGGCCGTAGACCAGGTAGGAATGCCCGGTGACCCAGCCGACGTCGGCCGTGCACCAGTAGGTGTCGTCCTCCTTGAGGTCGAAGACCCACTTGGTGGTGATCGTCGTCCCGAGCAGGTAACCGCCGGTCGTGTGCAAGATGCCCTTCGGCTTGCCGGTGGATCCAGAGGTGTACAGGATGTAGAGCGGATGTTCGCTGTCGAGCGGCTCGGCGGGGCAGGTCGCCGAGGCGCCGTCCATCAGCTCGTGCCACCAGTGGTCACGGCCGGCCGACCACGCGATGTGCGTGCCGGTCCGTCGGTAGACGACGACGTTCTCGAGCGTGGGACAGAGCGCCGCGGCGCCGTCGGCGTTCTCCTTGAGCGGGACGAGCTTGCCGCGTCGATAGCCGCCGTCGGCGGTGACCAGGACCATGGCCTTGCAGTCCTGGATCCGGCCGGCGAGCGACTCGGCGCTGAAGCCGCCGAAGATCACGGTGTGCGGCGCGCCGATCCGGGCGCAGGCCAAGAGCGCGATCACCAGCTCCGGCACCAGCGGCATGTAGACCGCGACGACGTCGCCGGCGCGCACGCCCAGCCCCTTGAGTACGTTGGCGAACTTCGAGACCTCGCGCTGAAGGTCCTGGTAGCGCAAGACCCGGCGGTCGCCCGGCTCGCCCTCCCAGATCAGGGCCGCCTTGTTCTTCGAGGGACCTTCGCAGTGTCGGTCGACGCAGTTATACGCGGCGTTCAGCTTGCCGCCGACGAACCATTTCGCGAACGGCGGCTGCCAGTCCAGCACCCTGTCCCAGGGCTGGGACCAGTGCAGCGCCCGGGCCTGCTCGCCCCAGAAGCCTTCGGGATCGTCCTTGGCGCGGTTCCAGAGGGCCTCGTACTGGGCCAGGCTGGAGATGTGGGCTTGATGCGCGAACGCCTCGGGCGGCGGGAAGACCCGGGTCTCTTGCAGCACGCTGGTGATCGATCCGCCGCCGTGGTCAGAACTCATGATCGCAAGGCTCCTCGGTCGCGAGGCCGAAGGGGAGGGTCCATCATTTCGCGCCGGGGCGTCCCGCTCGGGGCGGTCGGCATTCCAAAGTCCGGCTGGATCTGGATCTTAAGACGTGCCAGAGGGGGAAGTCAATTACCGTGAGAGGGTGAGACACGTTCTTCAGAGCGACCGATCGAACGCGGGCCTCCGACCGGGTATCCCTGCGCCGGTTCGGGCTCTTCGTCGCCCTCCTCGAACAGGGTCGATAACGCGACCCGAAAACCTGGGAGTATGTCCCCGCCTTCGAGCGCGTCGCCAACCTCGAGAATGCGGAGCCGCGTCGGCGATTCGTAGACGTAAACCTTGTTGGTTACGGGATAGATCACCCAAACCGCACTCACGCCGGC
>JBKQHM010000755.1:0-4097 GCA_052148775.1 Isosphaeraceae bacterium
CATCCGGTGACCATCCTGTCCACGCTGCCGTCGGCCGGCATCGGTACCCACCTGGCGGGCGAGCAGGATGTGCTCGCGCGTCTGGGGCATCGGGCCGTCGGCCGCCGAGACCACGAGGATGGCGCCGTCCATCTGGGCCGCTCCGGTGATCATGTTCTTGATGTAGTCGGCGTGACCCGGGCAGTCGATGTGGGCGTAGTGGCGCTTGTCGCTCTCATACTCAACGTGCGAGACGGCGATGGTCACGGTCTTGGTCGCGTCGCGGACCGTGCCGCCCTTGGCGATGTCCGCGTAAGACTTGGACTTGGCCCGGCCGTGCTCGGCCAGGACCGCCAGGATGGCGGCCGTCAGCGTCGTCTTGCCATGGTCGATGTGCCCGATCGTGCCCACGTTGACGTGCGGCTTCGTTCTGGTGAAGGTTTCCTTGGCCATTGCTCAACGCCTTTCGGCATCCCTTATGCTTTTGATGCTCACAACGCCTTTCGGCATCATTGATGTCCATCGCCGGGAACGCACCCAGCCGCCCTGCATACCCTGCTCTGCTTTGCGTCGCACGACGCCTTGCGGCATCGCGGATCCGGTTGATCGTGGTCCATCCGGGCCGGTCCTCGCGGCGGTGCGGGACGAAGACCGCCGCTCTCGAATCACTCATCTCCTCCGGATGTTGGGCTGAAGACCGGAAAACCCAAGAGCTGCCTCTGGGATTCGAACCCAGGACCTCGTCCTTACCAAGGACGCGCTCTACCGACTGAGCCAAGGCAGCAATTTGATCGTTCAAGTCAATTCAACGAGAAGCCTGTCGAATCCCTCCGAATCAATTCCGTGGCGGGGGGGTTGCCACGACTCCCGGGCACGAGCCCCTCTGCTGACACCAACAACAACGAGGATGTTCATCGCATCCCTGCCCGGCCCGGTTATGCCGACCGAGGGAGAGCGGGTGATGGGAATCGAACCCACGTAGCCTGCTTGGAAGGCAGGTACTCTACCATTGAGTTACACCCGCGGTTTTGGCCGGCGTCCGGGCCAGCGGCCAGGAACTCACATCGCAGGTCGCCCGCACGATCGTATCCCCTGAAGAGGGCCGACCGGACGGGCGGTCATCATCAATCTCGGTCTGCGTGATTCCCCTCCGCGACGGTTTCACTTCCGCTTGCTTTAGAGCATTTCCAACCCGGACCGAGGACAGATCCAACTGTCCCATCCCCTTCAGGTCCGACCTGGGTGGAGCAGGATTCGAACCTGCGAAGGCATTGCCACCAGATTTACAGTCTGGCCCCTTTGGCCGCTTGGGTATCCACCCGCGATTGCGATCGTATTCCGCATCAATCCGAGGCCAGCACCATTCTCGGCCTTATCATCATTTGATCAAGATTCTCACCCGGGTTCGAGACGGCTTTCGAGGCAGAGCTAGCGGTGAGACTCGAACTCACAACCCTCGGTTTACAAAACCGATGCTCTACCAATTGAGCTACGCCAGCAATCCGGTTTTTGCATATCGATCGTCGCCATCGGCTCCAGATGCCGCACCCGGGAGTTAGACCCGTGCGGGCCGTGAAATCACTTACTATAACCGCACGACGCGATATTGCAAGACTTTTCCCGATTTCGCGGGAAAAACCTCCTCAGACCCCTGGAGATCAGGGCGCACTGGCAGCGCATCTCGGTCGAATGGTCTTATCATACGGCGAGAGCCGGGCGCGAGACAAGGGGGGTTCTCCGAGGAAGCCGAATCCGGGGGAATCCGCATCAGGGCTCGAGGGTTTCGGCGACGGCCTCGATGGTGGAGGGCGCGTGGCCTTCGAGGCGATTGTTCACGAAGACGAAGGCCGGTCTACGATCCCGGCACGACCGGTCGGCGATCCGCCGGAGTGCGTCGCGGGTCGACGGGTCGGGTTCCTGGAGGCTGTGATAGGGTTTGAAGAGGGAGACGGCCTGTTCGTAGGTACGGCCGGGCCGAAGCAGGGCGCGGACGACCGTGAAATCGGCGGTGAAGGCACCCGGCAGCTCGGCCTGTGCGGAGAGATCGGGCATCCGCGTCCAGGCGTTGAAGACATGCGCGACGCCGCGGGCGGCGAGCGCGTCGAAGTAGGCGGGACCGAGGTATTCGGGGTTGCGGATCTCGACCGCGTAGCGATACCCCGCGGGCAGGGCACCGAGGAATGCATCGAGCCGTCTGATGAATTCGCGCGCGGAGAGGATGGCCTTCGGGATGGTGCCGAACTCGAAGATCAATGCGGCGACCCGATCGCGGTAGGGCTCCAGCGGTCGGGCGAACTCGAGGTCAAATAATCCCGGGTCGAGGAACGAGGCATTGGCCCGGTTGGCCCGCGAGCCGTAGCGGGCGTGACCCGGCCAGGTCGCGACGGTGATCTCCTCGGGGACCTTGAAGGCGAACCGGAGCGAACGGGGCGACTGGCCGAAGAGCTGTCGCCAGAAATCGGGGGTGGGGAACTGGTAGAAGCTGAAATCGCCGCAGACGACGGGGAAGACCTCGGCATATTCGGCCAGGCATTCGGCCTCGAACTTCCTCTGCGAGAACTTGCCCCGCGAGGAGTAACGCCCCGACGAATAGATCGAGCCCACCCAGCCCTCATATTTCCACGAACTGGTGCCGAAGTAGATCCCGCGATCGGCCAGGACGCGCAGGCGTGGTCCCAGCCGCGCCGCCTGCGGCGGACGATCGTCGTCGAAGAACGTGAGCTGCTGCGCCATGGGTCGGCCGAGGGGAGGAGTTGATGCGGGGCGAGGTGAGCGAAACCGGGAACCACTCCGGGATTCCCGGCCCGGTCATTCTTCCACGTCAAAAACGTCACGCACCGCGAGCTGGAAACCCGGCAGCACTTCGCCGCCATCCAGGACATCGTCGAGGCCCAGCACGACCCATTCCCGGGGCGCGGTATGGGCGCGAACGGTCGATGTCTTCGGGTCTACGACCCACGCCAGGCGTGTACCCGCGGCGAAGTACTCGACCATCTTGCGGGCGATCTCGGACTTGGTGTTGCCCTTACTGATGAGCTCGACGGCCAGGTCGGCGGCGACCGAGGGATAGGGCTCGCCACCATGCTCGTAACGCTTGAGCTTACCGCGCGCCAAGAAGGACACATCGGGGGCTCGGAGCAGACCCGGGACCAGCCGCAACATGCCATCGGCCCCTAGCACGGTACCGAGCTTCCGGGGCCTGACGAAACTGTTCAAGTAGCCGCCGATCAACACCGCGATCGCCGATTCTTCCCATCCCACGGGCTTCTCCACCAAAGTTCCGTCGACGAGCTCGCAGATCGCGGTCTTGAATTTGCTCTCGTTGTTGCGGATCAGATCCTTCTCGGTGGCCGTGCCGGGCGGGGGATCGAGGCGGACGCGATACGCCGGGATATTCCCCAGCCGTCGCAGCAGATCGGCCACGGTCTCGGGTCGATCTTTCAGGGGTGTGGACCGAGGACGCGAGGCAACGCTGGCCATGATCGATGACCTCACGATCGCGGGAAAAACACAAGGGACGCCTTGATTTTACACCAAGGCGTCCCCGAATGGGCAGACGGATGGGAATGCGTTTTGGCGGCGGTCGTCGGGTCTGGCCGATGAGCCGCACTGCCGTGGCGGCCTCAGAGCATGGGCAGATCGAGCTTCTCCTCGCTGGCGATCTTGCGGAGCTTGTCCTGGGCACGAGACTCGATCTGGCGGACGCGTTCCTTGGTGATGCCGAGCTCGCGGCCGAGTTGCTCGAGGGTCTGCTCGCTGGCGCCGCCCAGGCCGAACCGGCTGATGATGATCTTACGCTCGCGCTCGTCCAGCCGGCCGAGCATCCCCTTGACGGCCTCTTGCATCCGCTTGAGGGCGCTCTCGTACTCGTGCTCGTCGGTGCGATTGTCGGCCGCGGCCTCGAACATCTCCTCATGGCCGGTGACGAAGCGGTCGCGACGATAGTTCTCCTCGGGGATCGTCCGGGCGAAGTTCTTCATGATGGCCCAGGACGCATAGGTGCTGAACTTGTTGCCGCGGGAGAAGTCGAACTTCTCGACGGCGCGGATCAGCGACATGTTGCCGTCGGAGACCAGCTCGAAGAAGTTATTCGAGGGCCCGACGTGCCGCTTGGCGAT
>JBKQHM010000756.1:0-16536 GCA_052148775.1 Isosphaeraceae bacterium
AGAGGAACCTGGTCTGACCCCGTCCGAGACCCCGTCCGACTTGGTCTGACCCCGTCCGACTTTGGTCTGACCCCGTCCGACTTGGACCCCGTCCGACTTGACCCCGTCCGACTCGACTTCGTCCGACTTAAAAACCAGGAACCTGGTCTGACCCCGTCCGAGTTGGAACCTGGTCTGACCCCGTCCGAGTTGACCCCGTCCGAGTGTGACCCCGTCCGAGTGCGTCCGAGTGCCGTCCGAGTGGTCTGACCCCGTCCGAGAGGTCTGACCCCGTCCGAGAGGAACCTGGTCTGACCCCGTCCGAGACCCCGTCCGACTTGGTCTGACCCCGTCCGACTTTGACCCCGTCCGACTTTAAGAGGGCGCTTCATGGCGTGAGTCTAACGGACGGGTTAGGTACGGAAAACGGAATGAAGTATTGGGGCGTTGAGCCAGAGATGCCTTCGCTCGTCAGACTGCTCTGGGATCGGGAACGGGTTCGCGCCCGAGAATTATCGCTTCCGCTTCTTGGTTCGAGCTCTGCGCTTCCCTCCGACTTTGGGCTTTATTTCCGGCCTCGCCGTCAGGAGGGCGATGGCCCCTCCGATAAGGAGACAGGTGACGCTGAGAGCTCGCAGCACAAAGGGTCCCCATTCGTTGGACAGGTAATTCGCCTCGGACTGCGTTCGCGGAGGAGAATAATAGAGCCGGACAAAGACGATCGCAATCGTCAAGGGAAACGCCGACAGCCAGACGGCGGCGGCCAGCCGGTCCATCCCTATCGGTACGGCCTTGCCCGCGAACCGCGTCGGTCCTCGGATCAACGCACGGATGCCGAGGACGCTCGGCGGCGCGAGCAGGAACGCCGTAAAGATCGCGCCAAGCCAGTCGTCTTCCATCGGCGGCCTCTATCCCGGTTCGTCGATTGCATCATGCTCATTCACTTCAGCCCAATGAGGTTTTGGTGAAGAGCTCAAAGGTCAGATGGATCGGCGGCAATCCGATCAACGATTGACGTCCCATCCGGCAAGCCGCCCCAAGGCTTTCCCGTCCAGTTCCACAACTCATCTAGCCTGAGCTCTCGCGCCGGCTCGAATTCAGGTTCTGAAATCAAGCCTTTAGAGAGATAGAGCACGTTCGTCGTTCGGGCGCGGCAAGTAATGTACCCCTCCGCAACTCTAGACGACGAGACAACCAGGATGTCCCTGCGAACGTCACAGGCGATAAAACGCGAGATGGTTCTACCTTCTTGATAACGCCGACGGTTAAGATAGGCTCGAATGCTCTCGAATGCTTTCATGTTCTGCCGCCGCTCTTTGCCCAACGATTACCTCAGAGGGCCGGACTGCTCCGATCGATCATACGTAGGAAGTCGGGGTCAGACCAGGTTCCTGGTTATTCAGGAAGTCGGGAAGTCGGGGTCGGATCAGGTTCCTGGTTATTTGAGGCGAAAAATCAGGAACCCGGTCTGACCCCAGGAAGCTGGTCTGACCCAAGGAAGTCGCCGCGTCGGAGCCGGTCCGTTCTCCATTCGGTTTCGTCCGGGATCGATCCTCGCTACCCCAGATCCTCGAAGCACAAACTCTCTTGGCGCGTGGGGATGTTGCGGAAGGGGCTCGAACTCTGGGGTCATGGCGGCTTTCGCCGTCGCCGACGCGGTTCAGGCCCCAAGGTCGATGACGAGGACCACGATTTGATGGGAAGCCTCGCGATCTCGCTTGCCAGCGACCGGTTCAGAAAGTAGGGTGACCCTTGTTCCTTCTCTCGAACTCCTAGACGTGGGGGGGACAGAGATCGGACTCAAGAGAGCCTGGGATGCCACCCAGGCTCTCTCCGCTCGCACGCCGATCATCCACACCTGTTGGTGCGCCTCAGTTACGCTCTGGAACGGCCTCTCTTTAGCATGTCACACGGTGACAAGAGCCCGGCTGGGAAAACCTAATAACCGGAAGAACCCTCGCAATACCAACGCTGCAGACTTAGCGCAAATTCGTCCGAGTGCAAGTCAATCTTTGAGAGTTATAAGAAACTTGCCTCAAGATTCAGTCCCGCTTTGTCGGACGACTCGGAGCAGGCGAAGCTCGATCATCATGGCCCCGGAACGAAACCACCCCGGTATGATGCCGGGGTGGGTGGCGTTGGGCCTGATGACGATGGGTTGCGTGCCGATCGGTCGATTCCGCCGTCGGTTCGCTCAACCCCCCCCGCCGCCCGGCAGCGTCGTCGGTGGGGGTTTGGGATTCACCGCGCCGCCGACGACAGCGAGGAGCTGTTCGTCCGTCAGTTCCACGGGCTGCGGTGGCTTCTTCTCGGCTTCCGTCTTCGACTTGCCCGGGTCTTTCGATTTGTCGCTCATGATGGACTCCGAAGGCAAAGGGTCGGTCGGCTGTTCCGTGCCGGAGATGCGTTCGTCACGTTCCCCCATATAACACGTCCGTCGGGTTCCTCGCAAACCATATCTGTCGAGGTCACGTCCCTGCCGGATCGGGCGCCGTCAGGGAGACGGGGTGATTCTTCGTCCACACCAGAGGAGGCTGCCTCCCGACGCCAAAGTCGATATCAATCCTGGGACATCGTTCCGCCGGCCGTACATCAATCAACGGTCACACCCGGCACGATTATTACCGGCGATGAGATCCGCGAACGTCATGATTTTTTCCCACGCTTGATCGTCCGGGCCGAGCAGATAGTCGAGTGCTTTGGTATCGCCCTTCCAGGGGATCAGACCGGCACTTCGCCGGATCTGACCGGCCCGCGACTTGATGGTGACGATTGACCCGCTCACGCTCGCCGAACAGCAAGGGTTTGTCGAGTCTCAGGGCCCCGCCTTCATAAGTGGCTTCGATTTCCAGCGACATGGCCCGTACTCTCCGAGACCGACGGTCATGCTCGGCTCATGTCAGATGATACTCCCCGAGTCGAGCGTCGAACACGAGACGGCAACCCGACCGCGATCGCTTCGGATTCGCTCGCCACGGCGAGGGGAGGTCGGACCGGTCGAAGGAAGCATCGTTCCCGGACACCTGTGCCCACAATTCCGGAGACGGTAGACTGAAGATGACTCGAGCACAAAGGCCCACCGAGCCGCGTCCCGGAATCGAGTCGCCTTGTCGCTTTCTTCAGGCCGTGGCGATGGGATTGCGATGGAGCATTGCCTGCGATGAACCGACCCGGTCCGAACGACACCGACCCGCGTGTCGAAGCGATGCTGATCGAGGGGTATCGCCGGATGACGCCCGCTCAGAAGCTCGAGCGGGTTCGGGCACTGACGCACGCCGTCCAGGAGCTCGCGCTCCTGGACATCCGGAGGCGGCATCCGGACGCAGATGAGCGCGAGCAGAGGTTGCGCCTGGCATCGCGATGGATCGAGCCGGACCTGATGGTCCGCGCGTTCGGGTGGGATGTCCGGAAGGTCGGGTACTGATGCTCTCCGAGCCGTTGCTCGTCGTCGTGAGGCTGCTCTGGCGTTCGACGCCCTCGGCATACGCTATGTGGTCGGCGGCTCGTTCGCCAGTTCGATCTACGGGGTCCCTCGCGCCACGCAGAATGTCGACCTCGTCGCCGACATCGGGCTCTCTCACGTCGAGCCCTTTCGAACTCCCTCGGCGATGAGTTCTCTATCGATGCCGACATGATCCGGGATGCGATCCGAAGGCGTACGTCGTTCAATGTGGTCCACCTCGGGACGATGTTCAAAGCCGATATCTTCGTCGTCAGAGGCGACGCATGGTCGCGCACCGAGATGTCGCGGGCCAGGGCCGAGCAACTCGATACGCCGGAAGGCAAAGTCACGATCCACTTCGCGAGCCCCGAGGACACCCTGCTCCACAAGTTGGTGCGGTACAAACTCGGAAATCAAGTGTCGGATCGGCAGTAGGGCGATGTCGTTGGGGTGCTCAAGGTGCAGGCTGATTCGTTGGATCACGAATACCTCGACCACTGGGCCCGGCCGCTCGACGTCTCGGACCTGCTCAGCCGCGCGAGGGAACAGGAACCGGCATAGATCGGAGAAGCCATCCGAATACGGAGTAGGCTCGGAGGGTCGTGAGCCGGTGGGGGGCTTCCGCCAGGACATCGGGTATTCGTGCGCGCACTTCCGGGTTTTTTTCGGATTTTTTATCTCTTGAAACCACTGAGAGTTGCGACGAGAAACCGGCTGATTCTCCGAGGATGCGTTAATGGATTTTGAAAATGGCGCCATTCTATAGGTACGGCGTCGTGCGCGAAGTCATCCGTGGCCAGTCCTCGGGCCTATGGCATCGCGCCGGTCTCCCCAACTCTCTCCGCGTCGGAATCCCATGCTCAACCGCTCCCGCGTCCTGGCTCCTCAAGAGTATGCCTGCCAGCAGCCCGGGTCCCGGGCCGAGCACCCGGCGAGGGGCGACGGAAAACCGACGGAATGTTGCAGTCGAGTGCAAACCAGCGCATACCCGGACCATCTCCCCATGGCCGGAAATCAGTCTCATTCTCCGGCGGACCGCGGTCGATTTCTCATTGAGAAAAGGTTAAACTTTGGATTAATCTTTCGGATTGCGACGGGCGTGCGGCGGGTCGTCCTGGTCCTCGGGGCCGGGCGAGTTCCCGGGAGCGGCTTTGGGTCCGAGTTCTATCCGGTGGGCAGTCCCATGAGCGATCGACGGCGTTGGCTCGGGATCGTGGCGGTCGTGATGATCGGGCTGGGCGCGACGGGTCTCCCCGCGCAGGCCCGGCCGCCGCACAAGAAGGCCCTGGCGGACTACCTGGGCCCCGGCCTCGCCCGAAAGCTCAACGATTGCCGGACCTGTCACCGGGTCCCCGAGGAGGGGGCCGACCCCACCGAGGATCGGCCGCACAACGCGTTCGGCAAGCGGCTCAAGGCCGTGCGGGCGCAGCTCAAGAAGGCCGGCAAGCCCTCGGGCATCCCGGCGCGGGTCGAGGCGGTCGCCGGCGAGGACAGCGACGGCGACGGTGTCCCCAACCTGCTCGAGCTCATCACCGGCCACTTCCCCGGCGAGGCCGACGACACCCCGGCCGAGGCCGAGCTGGCCAAAGGCCGAGAGGCGATCGCCGCGCTCGAGCGGGCGCGGAGCGGCTATCCATGGAACCCGTTCGAGCGGGTCGAGCGCCCGGATGTCCCCGCCGATCACGCCCGGGGCTGGGTCCGCAACCCGATCGATGCCTTCATCGCCGTCGAGCACGAGGCACGCGGCCTGATACCCCGGCCCGAGGCGAGCCGGCCGACGGTCCTGCGCCGGCTCTATCTCGACCTGACCGGCCTGCCCCCCACGCCCGACGAGCTCCATGCCTTCCTCGACGACCAGGCCCCCGACGCCTACGAGAAAGTCGTCGATCGCCTGCTGGCCAGCCCGCGATACGGCGAGCGCTGGGGCCGCCACTGGATGGACGTCTGGCGGTACAGCGACTGGGCCGGCTGGGGCCAGCAGGTCCGCGACAGCCAGCCCCATATCTGGCACTGGCGCGACTGGATCGTCGAGTCGCTCAACGAGGACAAGCCGTACGATCGCATGGTCGTCGAGATGCTGGCGGCCGACGAGGATCGTCCCGAGGACCTGGACGCCCTCCGCGCCACCGGATACCTCGCGCGCAACTTCAAGCTGCTCAGCCGCGAGAAGTGGATGCAGGACGTGGTCGACCACACGGGCCAGGCCTTCCTGGGCGTGACGATCGGCTGCGCCCGATGCCACGACCACATGTACGACCCGATCCTCCAGAAGGACTACTACCAAATTCGCGCGATCTTCGAACCGCATCAGGTCCGGATCGACAAGGTCCCCGGCGTGCTCGACACCGCCAAGGACGGCATCCCGCGAGCCTACGACGCGCAGATCGACGCCAAGACGCTCCTGTTCGTCCGCGGCGACGACCGATATCCGACGGGCAATCCGCTCTCGCCCGGCGTCCCCGAATCGCTGGGCGGCCGATATGAGGTCAAGCCGGTTTCGCTGCCGCTCACGGCCATCGTGCCCGACCGGCGCAAGGACGTGATCCGCGCCCAGCTCGACGCGGGCAAGGAAGCGCTCGCACGGGCCGAGGTCGCGCTCGATCGTCTCGAACGGACATCGAAGGACGCTGAGTCGATCGAACGGGCTCGGCTCGACGTCGCAGTGGCCCGGGCGGGACTCGAAGCCCAGCTCGCGGTCGAGCAGGCCGAAATGCTGGTCGAACAGGGAAAGAAGGGATCGAAGGAGTGGACCCAGGCGGCGATCCGGGCGACGGCGGCCCAGAGAAACCTGGCCGTCGCCCAGGCCGGCCAGGCCGAGGCGTTGGCGAGGCAGGCGCGTCCGAAGGCCGCGCCAGGCAAGCGGGCCGAGGCCGACAAGGCCCATGCCGATTCCCTCAAGGCTCTGGCCCGCGCCCGGGAGGATCTCCAGAATCCCGCCGGCACGAATTATACGCCTCCGGCGCGGACGGCCTATCCGCCCACCAGCACGGGGCGACGGCTGGCGTTCGCGCGTTGGATCGCCGACCGGTCCAACCCGCTCACGGCCCGGGTGGCCGTCAACCACCTCTGGGGCCGCCACTTCGGCCGGGCGATCGTGCCGAGCGTGAATGACTTCGGCCGCAACGGCCAGCCGCCGTCCCACCCGGCGTTGCTCGACTGGCTCGCCGCTGAGCTCATGGATCGCGGATGGAGCATGAAGGCGATCCATCGGCTGATCGTCACCAGCGCCACCTACCGTCAGGATTCCCGGCCCGATCCGTCCGACCTCGCCCGCGACCCGGACAACGTCTTCCTCTGGCGATGGACCCCGCGCCGCGCCGAGGCCGAGGTCGTCCGCGATTGCGTGTTCGCCGTCGCCGGTGCGCTCGACGCGACCCTGGGCGGCCCCGACATCGATCACAAGGCCGGCCTGACCGTCCCCCGCCGCAGCCTCTATTTCCAGCACGCCGCCGAGAAGCAGATGGAGTTCCTCCAGATCTTCGACGCCGCCGGCGTGACCGAGTGCTACCGTCGCAAGGATAGCATCCTACCCCAGCAGGCCCTGGCCCTGGCCAACAGCGACCTGTCCCTGCGCATGGCCCGACAGCTCGCCCGGTCGCTCTCGGACCGGACCGGGCCCGACTCGTCCGGATTCGTCACGGCCGCGTTCGAACGGGTTCTCTCGCGAACCCCGACCGACGCCGAACGCGCCGAGTGCTTGCGATACCTCGGCGAGGGCGTGGCCTTGCGGAAACGCGAGAGCCTCGTCCACGTGCTGCTGAATCACCATGATTTCGTCACGATCCGCTGAAAGGAGGCCCTCCGATGAGCCTGTGTATGAGGACGCGCCGGGCCTTCCTGGCCGATACGGGCATGGGATTCACCGGGCTAGCGCTGGGCGCGATGCTGGCCCGGGACGGGATCGCGCGTGCCGCCGCTCCGGACGCTCGCCTCGCGGCCCTGCCCGCGGCGAAGGCCAAGGCGGTCATCTGGATCTTCCTCTGCGGCGGGGTGAGCCACGTCGAGAGCTTCGACCCCAAGCCCGAGCTCAATCGCTACGCCGGCAAGTCGATCGAGACCACGCCCTACAGGGACGTGTTGAACCCTTCGCGGTTGAAGGACGTCGTCTCGGCCAATCCCAACCACGGTGGTCGCAAGATCCTGATGGGGCTGAACGCCGGCTTCCGGAAGTACGGCGATTGCGGGCTGGCGGTCGGCGACTGGTGGAAAAACATCGGGTCGTGTGCCGACGACCTCGCGGTGGTCCGCTCGCTCTGGACGACCGACAACGACCACGGGGCGCAGCTCCAGTTCCACACGGGCCGGCACGTGCGGGAGGGGGCCCATCCCACGATCGGCTCGTGGGTCAGTTACGGCCTGGGGACGCTCAACGAAGACCTGCCGGAGTACGTCGTGCTGGGCGAACCGACCGGCGATTGCTGCGGCGGCTCGTGGACCCACGGCGCGGCCTACCTCGGGCCGGAGTACGCCGGGGTCCGGCTGAACCCGGACGCCCGGGAGCCCCTGCCCTTCGTCGTGCCGGGCTCGGGCATGACCGCCCAGGACCAGGCCGCCGAGTTTGGCCTGCTCGGTCGACTCAACCGCCTGGCCGGCATCGATTACCCCGACGACCCATCGCTCAGGGCGCGGATCAAGGCCTATGAGCTGGCCTTCGGTATGCAGACCGCCGTGCCCGAGACCCTGAAACTGGAAGAAGAGGGCGCTTCGACGCAGGCACTCTACGGCCTGGATCGCGACGTGACCCGCCCGTTCGGTCGGCTCTGCCTGTCCGCCCGCCGATTGGTCGAACGGGGCGTGCGGTACGTCCAGATCTTCCACGGCGGCGGCGGTGGCGGCTCCTGGGACGCCCACGCCGGGATTCGAGCGAACCACGGCCAGCTCTCGGCCCAGGTCGACTTGCCGATCGCCGGCTTATTGAGAGATCTCAAGCGGCGCGGGATGCTCGACGAGACGATCGTCGTCTGGGGCACCGAGTTCGGCCGATCGCCGGGCGCCCAGGCCGACGGACGCGATCACCACCCGCAGGGCTTCTGCGCCTGGCTGGCCGGCGGCGGCATCAAGGGGGGCGTCGTACACGGCGCCACCGACGAGCTCGGATTCCACGCGGTCGAGGACCGGCACTACGTCACCGACATCCACGCCACGGTCCTCCACCAGCTCGGCCTCGACCCCCGCAAACTCGAGGTCCCCGGCCGCAAGCGGCTCGAGATCGACTACGGCCAGCCGATCCGCCAGATCATCGCCTAGTCGGATCGTCGATCCTTGTCTGGTTTCATCGCCTCGCGACTCCGCAGACAGCAAGGACCCGGCGAGGTACGATGGGAATTGGAGGTCAATCAACATGAAGGCCATTGAATTCCAGTCACAACTGAATCCAGATCAGACACTGACCATTCCCACCTCGGTGCGGGGCGATATTCCCATTGGTCAGACAGTCCGTGTGCTGATTCTTTTCCCTGAGAGCGACACCGACCGGGAATGGGAACAACGCGCGGCTGAGGAGTTTGGCCGAGGATACGCCGACACGGATGCCATTTATGACCAGCTATCAACCGGGTGATCTTGTCCTCGTGGATTTTCCGTTTACAACCAGTGGTCCGAGCAAGCCGCGTCCCGCGCTGGTGATTCTCGATACCGGTGACGCGGATGTTCTGTTGGCCCGTGTCACGACTCAATCCCAGAATACGGCTTTCGATGTGCCGATTGCCGGTTGGCAACAGGCCGGGCTGCTCGCACCCTCGACCGTTCGTCTCCACAAGCTGGCGACCTTGGCCAAGAGTCGCGTACGTAGGCAATTGGGTACGCTGCTCGCGAGTGATCGACAACATATCACCTCGGTCTTACAGCAGATCGCGGCGAACTGGTGACGAGATAACGAGGAGACAGGCCGGCTCACACCTCTGGCAGGCGCTCGGTCGCATCGCCGAACCGGTCGAGGTGCACGCCGACCTTGTCCATCATCGAGAGGTACAACCGGCACATCTGCCGGTTCGGCTTGCCCCGATAATCGATCACCCGGCCAGTCTTGATCTGGCCGCCGCCCCGGCCGACCATCACTACCGGCAACTGCGAGGCGTCGTGGGCCCCGTTGAGCATGCTCGAGCAAAGCATGAGCATCGAATTATCGAGCGCCGTGCGCTCGCCCTCCTGGATCGCGTCGAGCTTGCGGGCGATGTAGGCGAGCTGCTGCACGAAGAACGTGTTGACCTTCAGCCAGTCGGCCGAGGTCAGCGAGTGCGAGAGCAAATGGTGGATCATGTAATCCACGCCGAGGTTGGGGAAGCGGAGGGCCGAGTGGTCGTTGTTGAGCTTGAGCGTGCAGACGCGGGTCGTGTCGGTCTGAAAGGCCAGGACGAGGATGTCGCACATCAGACGCATGTGCTCGGCGATGTCCTGGGGCAGGCCGTCGGCCGGGCGGGGGATGTTGGGCTTGTCCAGGGTCGGCCGCCAGCCCTGGAGCTGCCCCGCCTTGCCGGACTGCTCGATCCGCTGCTCGACCTCGCGGACCGAGTCGAGGTACTCGTCCAGCTTGCGCCGGTCGGTCGTGCTGATCTGGCCCCGCAGGTCCTTCGCGTCGGCGAGCACTGCGTCGAGGACGCTCTCATCGCCCTTCTGCACCTCGTCCTTGAACAGGCGGTCGAACGCCAGGGCGGGGTAGAGCTCCAGCGGCGTCGGCGTGGTGGGCGAGCTCCACGAGATGTGCGAGCTATACAGCATCGAGTAGCTGCGGTGGACCGACGCGTTCGACTTCTCGCAGGCCAGCACCAGGCTGGGCACCTTGGTCGACCGGCCGTGCCGCTGGGCGACGACCTGGTCCATGCTCGTCCCCGACCGGATCTCGCCCCCCGCGGCCAGGGGCGCGCCCGAGAGCAGGTTGCCCGTCTGCGAGCTGTGGATGTTCCCCTTCGTCGCCTCCTCGTTATACAGCCCGCGGATGAACAAGACTTTCTCGCGGAAGTCGTCGAGCGGCTGGAGCACCTTGCCGAGCTTCAGGCCCTTCCCCTCCCCCTGGGCCGACCACTCCGTGCTATGGAAGCCATTGCCGCCGAAGAGCACCGCCAGCCGGACCGGCGGCTCGCTCGCCCGCGACGACCCGCTCGGAGCATCGCCCCAGACCGGTATCGACTCCAGCCAGGGCAGCGCCATGGTGACTCCCAGCCCGCGGAGTACCGAACGTCGAGAAAGGCGATAGTCGGACATTGCGTTCGCTCCTGTCGTGGTGACTAGCGCTCGGAAAATACCGAGAGCATCCTTATTTGCCGGCCACTCGCCACTTGTCACTCGCCACGAGTCAGACCTCGATGATATCGAAATTGCTGGCTGCGAAGAATGGTCTCGAGCGCCGCGGAGACGCGGAAATCGCTCGCACGCAGCCGGGTGAGCATCTCGTCGATCAGCGGCTCGTCGGAGAGCTGGACCGAGCGTCCCAGCGCGTATCCCAGGAACTTCCGGCAGAAGTTGCGGAGGAACTCGTCCTTGCGCGTGGTAAGGATGTAGTTCTTGAGGCCGTCGAACCCGTCGAAGCGGGTGCCGTCCTTCAGCTCGGCTCGCGTATCGACCGGACGGCCACCCAGGTCTTTCTGTCGCAACCGGCCGATGGGATCGTACGCTTCCAGGGCGAAGCCGAAGGGATCGATGCGGTTGTGGCACGAGGCGCACGAGGCGACGCTCCGGTGCTTCTCGACGAGCTGACGGACGGTCAGGCCGTCGGTGGCGGCCTCGTCGTCGGGGAGCTGGGGGACGTTCTTCGGCGGCCTGGGCAGCTTCTCGCCGAGCAGGCTCTCGAGCAGCCAGTTGCCACGCAGGACCGGGCTGGTGCGCGACGCCCCCGATTGCTTCGTCAGAATCGCGCCCAGGGCGAGCACGCCGCCGCGACCATGGGCCTTGACCCCATCGACCCGACGCCACTCCGGACCCTTGACCCCGGGTATCCCGTAATGCTGCGCCAGCGACTCGTTCAGGAAGGCATGGTCGCTCTCGATGAGCTCCAGCACCGAGCGGTCGTTGCGGAACCAATCGACGAAGAACTGGATCGCCTCCTCGTGGAGATCGGGACGGACCTTGGCGAACATCGGGAAGTGGCGCTCGCTCTTCTCGTCGTGGGTGTCGAAGTCGCGGATCTCCAGCCACTGGCAGGCGAACTCGGTGGCCAGGCCGCGGACCCGGTCGTCTCGCACCAGCCGTCGGGCCTGGGCGACCAGCACATCCGGGTCATGGAGCCGGCCCTCGCCGGCGACCCGGCGCAGCACGTCGTCGGGCATCGAGGCCCAGAGGAAATAACTGAGCCGGCTGGCGAGCTCCAGGTCCGAAACGGGCTGGGACGCGCTCCCCGGCCCGGGCCGCTCGACCCGGTAGAGGAACGACGGTGCGACCAGCACGCGGGCCATCACGAACCGCAGCGCGTCCTCATGTCCGAACTTCTCCTTGCGGAAGGATTGATAGAGCGCCCGCAGCTCCTGCTCCTCGCGCCCGGACAGGGGCCGTCGGTAGGCCCGCGCGGTGAAGGCCAGGAGCGAATCGATCTGCTTCGGCTCCGAGGCGGCCTGCACCTTCACCGCGGCGTCATTGGCCACCGTGAGCGGCTTGCGCCACGCCTCGACCTTCGCCGTCTCGTTCTCCTGCGAGGCGAAATTGAGCATCTGGTCAAGGTTCTGGTAAACCTTGATGGCATCCTGGCTGACAAAGTGCAACTCGTCCCAGAGCCGGTCGAGCCGGGCCCGCTCGGCGTCGTCGAGCATCAACCGGCCGAGGGGTTCGTCGCCGCGGAAGAACTGGAGCATCGTGACGACCTCGTCCACCGGGATGATCTGGCGGAAGCAAAGCGCGGCCGGGAACACGCGACGGAATTCGTCCATCGAGGCCGCGAACCGGGCACACGCCCGGCTCCCATCACGGACCAGGACCGGCACCCCGGGCCGCAGGCGATCGAGCGGCCCGGGACGTCCCTCCAGCAATTGCAACTGGACGCTCCCCTCGGCGCCGGCCCGGGGTTCGAGCTCTCCGGTCATGACGAATTCGCGCCCGGCGACCAGGTCGGCCGGCAGGCGGATCTCCAGGACCGACGGCGACGAGACGCAGAGGCTCTCCGCGTCGATGGGCCGGCCATCCGGAGCATTGCCGAACAACCCGGGATCGAGGCCCCAATCGGGCGAAGGTCCGGCATCGGCCGCCTTCGATTTTGCCCGCGACAGCCCCCCCTTCTCCGCTCGCGCGGCGGCGGCGATCGGCCCCAGCAGCGGACCATCCAGCGAGTTCGCCTGGCGGGCCAGCACGGCGTCGGGGCTATCCTTATCCTTCCCGGCCGTAGGGTTCGCCGAGGTGAGCAGCCGCTGGATCTCCCCGGCGAGCCGGGTCTTCTCGGCGGCCGGACTCGCTTCGAGCCAGCGGGCCAGCAACGATCCAGACGGGACGACGGGCCGGCCCGATCGATCATCGGCCGGCTCGGTGTAGAAGTGCCAGATCTCCGGCTTGCCGACCTGATCGGCGTGCGGGTTGCCGGCCAGGATGTTGCCGGAGACGTCCGGGGCGAGTTGCCACCGACCGGCCTTGTCGCCGGGCACGTTGATCTCCAGGTCGACCTCGGTGAGGTCGCAGCCGTGGTTGCCGTCGCGCGGACCAATCCGGAGCGAGAGCATGTCCCCGGCCTGAACGGGGAGGTCGTCGATCGGCGGGATCGACGCCTTCTTGCCGTCGTCGATGGCGCCGGCGGCCAGTCGCCGGTGGGTGCCCCCCCGGCGCAGCTCCAGCGACCAGATGACGCCGTTGCCGCAGGCGCCGTGCGCGTCGGACACCGTCGGGGCGACCCGGACGCGGCCAGAGATCGGGCTGCGCCAGCCGATCGAGACCATCAGGCCGGGCGAGGGATGCACGGCGACGCTGTGCGGCTTCATCCGCCCGGGGACGGTCACCTCCCGGTCGGACGAGTTGGCGATCAGGGACGGCGTTTCGTCGAATCCCCACCCCTGGATGAAATCATATCCGCTCCCGCGAGGGATCTTCCTGGCAAAATAACTGTCGATCTTCACGGGACCCGCCCCGGCGATCCCAAGGTAATCGAGCCACGCGGCCAGGGCATCGGCCTCGACGCCATGCGACCTGGCCAGGACCCCGATCGTCTCGCGGTCGCAGCCGGGCGGTGCCTCGGCCGCCGCGACCAGGTACCGGGACGTCGCGGCGAGGATCTCACGTCGACGGGCCGCCAGGTACCTGCCGAGCGGGCGAACGTCGCGGAGCAGCAGCGGCGGCCGGCCCGGGGTCTCCAGCCGCGGCTGACGCCAGACGACGATATCGCCGTCGCGACCATCTCCGGCATCGCCGGCCGCCAGGTAGAGCACGACCTCGCCCGACTGCGGCGCGGCCGGGATCTTGTGCCGCAAAGCCTGCGAGCCCGAGAGCGGGTCCACGGGCAACTGCCAGGTGCCGTCGAAGGAATACGACACGCTCTTGAATCTCCAGAGCGATGCCTGCCACTGCCGGATCGCGCCGGCCATCGCCGGCACGTCACCGGACCTGGCGGTGTGCCATCGCGTGCGGAGATCGTTGACCAATCCGCCCCGGCCGTCCGCGGGCCCGCGCGAATTCAGCAGATCCCAGACTATGCCGAGATACCTGGGGCTCAGACCGCGCTTCGCGGCGAGGTCGCGGATCTCGTCGCGCTTGATCGACCGGGCCGCCGTGGAATCTCGCAGCTCGATCGTCGCGGTCAGGTAGGGTTCGAGCGGCAGCTTGCCGTCCTTGTCGGCGTGACGGTCGTAGAGCCGACGGATCTCGGCGACGATCTCATCGGTCCAGTCTCGCCGTGTCGCGGCGCGGGAGAACCGGAACCCGTCGGGCAGGAGCACGGCGTGGGCGGCGACGCCCTTGGCGGCGTCGAAGTATTTGCCGAGCAAGGAGGGCGACATCACCAGCGCATCGCCGGTATTGGTGAACCCCTCGCCGGCGGCGCCGTCCTGGGGGAACTCGCGGGCCGGGTCCAAGTCGACGCCGGTCAGGTCACGGATTGTATTCGCGTATTCGACGTTGCTGAGCCGTCGCAGCACGACGCGCCCCGGGTCGCCGGCATTCGCATGCGCCTCGAAGTCGAGATAGCGGCCGACCCAGCCGCGGAGGGTCCCGCGCTCGTCGGCCCTGGGCTGTCGGGCGTCGGGCGGCGGCATCTCCCCCTTGTCGAGGATCGCCGCGACCTTCTGCCAGGTCGCCAGCCCGCGCCTCGCGTCATCCAGCGACCCGAATTTCTGGAGGTCGACATCCGCCTCCGGCTCCTCGCTGGAGTGGCACTTCAAGCAAAACCGCTGGATCACCGGACGGACTTGCTCCCGGTACTCCCGGTCGAGCCGCCCGGCCGGTGATTCCTCCCGAGCCGCCTTCTCATCCCCCGCGCGGGCCGGTCCGGCCATGACCAGAACCAGCAGCGATGCCGACACCACGACCCACACCGCCGAATCGCGACCGCGCAGGGTGGCCCGGGGCTCGAACTCCGTTTTTCGATGATGCATCGTGGTGGGATTCCGTTGCGAGGGCGTCGGGGCGGGAATGCGGACCGGCTTGTTTAACAATTATCCACTCTATCTCCATTACGAGCAACAGGGCGGTCTCCGCGGGATTCGACGCCCGGGGAATCCAACCGATCCGGGGAGTCGAGGTCGACGAGAGCGCACATCCGCGCCCGGCGCCGGTCTCAGAGCGTGTACGAGAAGGGCGTCAGACGGTCGTAGGGTAGTGTCGAGCCGCGATTCATCGCGGGGAGGCCCACCGGGACCGCCGAGGCTCTCGGTGGGCCTCACGCCGCGGTGCGGCGTTCGACGCCACCCTACAGGACTTCTCGTACACCCTTTCAGACCCGTGCTGTGAGCCTGCACAATCGATCTTTCCGGCATTATCGTGGCTTCGTTCGCGCGGTTTTGCGCCCGAACTCGGAAAAGCCTGGCGAATCGAGTCCTCTTGGGTTCGTTCGCGCGATTTCGATTCCACATCCAAACGTGGCACGCATAATCGATTCCTTCCGCGCGATTGTGGCTTCGTTCGCGCGGTTTCGCACCCTTGGTGGCGAGTCGCCGGTCGCGCGTGGCGAGCCGCTATGTCCGCTTGGCTTCGTTCGCGCGGTTTGCTCCCGCAACTCCTGGGTTCGTTCGCGCACTTTCTTCGCGTACCATCGTGGGTTCGTTCGCGTGGTTTCGGTGGCGAATTTCGGTCGAGCACCTCACGAACTCCCAACGTTGGCGATGGCTAGGCGCGCACAGCGACCCTCCTACTTAATAGTATAACGCGGATTCTGAATTTCGGTGCCCCGGTCAGGAATTTCCTGAGGTTGTGCACGGTGCGGGTCGGCGGACGCGAAGGCCCGTCCCGCTGAACAAGGACCGCCGAGCCACGGAACCGGGAGCCAGAGGGATCGAAGGCGGCCAGGAGCCTTGTTGTGCGCGGGTCTCCCGACCCCGACGGAGTGCCTTTCTGGCTTCCTGTCCCTGTCTGGCGGCAGACACGATTTCATCTCGGCGTCGCCCGCGGTATCCTCGAGTGGGCGTTCGGGTCCCCTCCAGGAGCAACCGCCATGACCTTGACCATCGAAGCCATCTACGAGAACGGCGTGCTCAAGCCGGCCCAGCCGCTGCCGCTGAAGGAACATGAGACGGTTCGCATCACCATCGAGCCGCAAGGGTCCTGGGCCGAGCGGACGGCGGGACTGCTCAAATGGACGGGCGATCCCGAAGTCCTGCGGCGGATCGCCGAGGACGACAAATTCAGCCTGCTGGAGTCGCCATGACCTTCGCCCAGGTCCCGGCCGCGGCGGCGGTCTTCCTCGATGCGAATACGCTGGTTTACCACTTCACCCGCCATCCCACCTTCGGACCGGCCTGCACCCAGCTCGCGAAGCGGATCGAGCGCCAGCACCTGGCCGGCTTCACCTCGACACACGTCCTGAGTGAGATCGCCCATCGCCTGATGACCCTCGAAGCGCTCGATCGGTTTGTCCGTCACTCGCCCTTGGCGGACTCAGAGGCTGTGAAAAAATCGGGCTAGCATGCGGGTGTGAATTCAAGAACAATTGATCATCCTGGTTGCGGTTGGAGAGCGAAACTGCGTGCCATGTTCTGGGCAATGGCGAACCACGTCGC